>CAYLJZ010000003.1:0-102581 GCA_964384085.1 uncultured Desulfobacteraceae bacterium | reverse complement strand
AGGGCTCCTTTCATCACCGCCATTGGGGGGTACCGTTTCAACCGGCCGTGACAATTATCTCCGCCCGGCCACTCCTCCACGATTTTTTCTCGAGGTGTTTCTAAACAGTCTCCAGTGCCTGTCAGCCATGACAGATCAGCCGATACGGTACGCGCACTTCGGCGACGCCCCGAGCTCCCATGTAATGGTCAGTCGGTTTCAGGATCAACTTCTCCACTGGAAGGACATCATCGAACACTCTTTCCGACAGGGCGGGAGCACCGAAGCCATTATTAAAAGGTCCATTGACCGGCTCCTTGAATGCGACCCGAATCTAACCGCATTTCACAGCATGAATCCCGATGTTCAGTCCAGGGAGATGTTTTTTATGTTCAATAGTATTAAAGGCTTTTTGGATTTATTTAACCATTCACTTTAATAAAAACCTACAGGTACAGAGCGCTCTAAAATAGTCTGCATATGGCACATCATAGCGAGTTTGAAAAAGCCAATTTCAAAACCCTGATAGAGGGAGCCGGCGAGGAACGGGTTCACGAACGACTCGATATTATCGATGTCTTTCTTGGGACCGAAGTGCACATCACCCTTGAGGAGATGTTGCAGCTTCTAAAAGAAAAAGGGTATGATTTTGACCCTGTGTTTGTAGCGCAATGCATGAACCGGATGGTTGAGTTAGGATTCGCTCAGAAAAAGCAGTTCGAAGGGCAACCGATCCGCTATGAGCATCATCATCTGGGCAGGCATCATGACCACTTGATCTGCACCAAGTGCGGCAAGATCGTTGAATTTTCCGACGAAACCATCGAAAGGCGCCAGGTGGAGGTGGCCGAGGCATACGGATTTCACATGCTTCAGCACAGGATGGATATCTACGGTCTATGTTCGGAGTGTCTTTCGAAGAGACAACGGTTCATCCCGCTGGCCGCGGCCCGACCCGGAGAACAGGTGGTGATCCGGGAGATATCCGGCGGAAGGACCCGCAGGGCCCGCCTGGCATCTATGGGGTTGCGTCCCGGCGACATCATAGAGGTCATCGCCAACAGCGGACAGGGAAGGATTATTCTGGGGCATGGACACACACGGCTGGCGATCGGCAGGGGACTCGCCCAGGTCATTATGGTCGCCCTTCACCACGGGAACCAGCTATGATAATCCTATCCATCGCGTGAATGCGATCTATGCAGCCTTCTGGAGCATCTCTCGAAGCCTGTCTCTGATCCCTCGTATGAATTTTTCGCCACTGCTTCGATAGGCGTAATGCGACCTCTCTTCAGCCGTCACTGTTTCAGGGGTGTGGCGTAATTTGAGTTTGATTACAGCCATTCGATCGTCTAACAGAAATCGTCGGTAGATGGGGCGCAGCAGCGGAAATCGGAATTCTGCCTCGCTGATGGATGCGGCCCAGTCCACAATGTAGGGATGCCCATCATCCCCCAACAGGGTGTTGGGCGCCCGTTTCAGGTCGCAATGTGCCAGGCCCCTTTTGTGGAAGCGAGTCACGAGCTCGTTCAGTTCGTCAAAGAATGGAGAAGGAAGCCTTACCTTCTGTTCAAGGTTCTCCAGACTTCTGCCTGGTATCTCCTGCACGACCAGGGCAATTCCACCGATCACACGGTACAAAGCCGGTGTCCCCTTTACCCCTTTCAGCTTCCTGTAGGCCCTTGCCTCCCTCCAGATGAGGAAGCGGCCGACTGTATTTCTGAAAATGAATCCGTTAGAACTGAAATCCTTGACCACAGCCCGCACCCCGTTCTCCTCAACGCTCCAGATGGTCGGGCGCGTGCTCGAGGCCGCCCTTAGCATATTGTGGCGTTTCTCTCCAAGGTCCTGGAGGTTGAGAGTCCCAAACAGGCGTGGATCAATCTTCTTCATCGTCATGGTATTTGAAGTAGGCGGCGCACGTCCCCTCGCTGGAGACCATGCACGGACCGACCGGGGTACGTGGGGTGCAGACTTTCCGAAAGAGCTTGCAATCCACTGGTCGGGCCACTCCTCTCAGGATTTCAGCGCAGCGACATCCCGCTGGTTCCCTGGCCTGCGGCACAGAAATGTCGAATCGGATTCGTGCGTCGTGTCGTGAATAGCGCTTCCGGATCGCGAGGCCGCTTCGGGGTATGACGCCCAGCCCCCGCCAGGGGGAGTCATACGGTTCGAACACCTCATCCATCAGGCGCAGGGCCGCAGTATTTCCTTTCGGGCCTGCCCCTCGGCCGTATTGAATCTGGACCGCCGCCCTCCCCTCCTCCACCTGCTCCACCAGCATAAGGACCCCCTCTAAGATATCCACGGGTTCAAATCCGGTCACCACACACGGAATATGGTAGTGCGCGGCCACGCTCTCATACGAGGATGTGCCGATAATCGTGGTGACATGGCCCGGACAGATAAACCCATCAATAGCAAGGTCCCCCCCAGACAGGAGCGCATCCATGGCCGGTGGAAGGAGTTTGTGGGCGGACAGCACCGAAAAGTTCCGTTGCCCCCGTTCATGGGCTGTCCTGATGGCAGCGGCGACTGTTGGGGCGGTCGTCTCAAAGCCTATCCCTAAAAAAACCACCTCACGATCCGGGTTGTCCGTCGCAAGCTTGAGGGCATCTACCGTGGAATAGACCATCCTGACCATAGCCCCTTTGGCCTGTTCGTTTTTCAAAGACGAAGAGCTGCCGGGGACCCTGAGCATGTCCCCGAAGGTCGTCACCATAACGCCAGGTATCTGTGCCAGCTTCACCGCCCTGTCAATCTCTTCCATAGCGGTCACACAGACCGGGCATCCGGGCCCTGAAACCAATTCGATATGCTTCGGCAGAAGGCTGCGGATCCCGTGTCTGAAGATGGCCATGGTATGGGTTCCGCAGATCTCCATAAGCCGAATCCTTCTTTTGGAGACTGCCCAAATCTTTTCAGACAGGGCCTTCGCTACGCCCCTGTCCCGGTATTCATCGATATATCTCATGGGTAACCTCAAAGGCCCCTTCAAAACCAGAATGTCGCAGTCCGGCGCAGACGGCCTGACCGAGGCACAATCCTCCGTCGTTAGCAGGAACCCTGGCATGGGCGTATACGCTGAAGCCCCCGTTCTTGAGCGTCCTGCTGACGCCGGCGAGAAGCGTGGCATTCTGAAATGCGCCGCCGCTCAAAGCTACTTGTTCGATCCCGGTTTGTTCTCCTGTCCTGAGGCAGACGTCCTCGATCATTCGGATCAGGGTGTTGTGAAACCGTCGGGCGATGGCCCCCCTCCCCTCCCCCTTTTCAATATCCTTCACGATCCCTCGAATAATCCCGGTCGTATCCAGGATCCAGACGCCCCCCTCCACGGTCACGCACCAGGGGTAGACGCCTCCATCTTTTCCGGTCTGCGCCATTTCAAGCTCCACTGCAGCCTGTCCCTCGTAGGCAATGGTGCTTCTTAGGCCGAGCAAGGCAGAAACAGCATCAAACAACCTTCCACAACTCGATGTCAAGGGTGAATTGACGCCTTTCAATGCCATTTGAAGAACGATGGAGGCCTCCGCTTGGTTGAGGTTCCGCGCAAAAGGGATGGAAAGGTTGAAGAGATCCTCTCCATAAGCCTGGTAGAGGTAGATGAGGGCCATGCGCCATGGGTTTTTGGCAGCGGCATCCCCTCCCGGAAGGCGCACGTATTCCAGATGTGCCTTTCGCACGAATGAGGCGAGATCAGACACGATGATCTCTCCTCCCCAGGTGTGCCCATCCAAACCGAGTCCGGTCCCATCCATGGCCACCCCGATGACCGGTCCATTCAGGCCGTGTTCCGCCATGCAACTGACTATATGGGCATGATGATGCTGCACAGCGGCCACAGCACATTTCTTCTGCTCACGCGCAAAGCGGGTGCTGAGATAGTCGGGGTGAAGATCACAGGCCACGACCTCGGGTTCTATCTCCTGTATTCGGCTCAGGTGGGACACGGTCAGGGAGAAAAACTCAACTGTCTCCAGGTTCTCCATATCCCCGATATGCTGGCTCAGAAAGGCTCGGCTTCCCTTGGTCAGGCAGATGGTATTCTTGAGTTCCCCTCCAACGGCCAGGACCGAAGGGAGCATTTTCAGCTCGCCCCCGAAAAAGATCGGCATGGGTACATATCCCCTGGATCGGCGTATCTGCCTTGGGATGCCATCCACTACCCTCAGAACCGAGTCATCGCTCCTGAGATAGATGTCGCGATTGTGCATCAGAAAATAATCGACAATCCCTTTCAGACGGCTGAATGCCGCATCATTGTCGATGCAAATCGGCTCCTCTGTCATATTCCCGCTGGTCATGATCAGGGCCTTGTAAGGACCCTCCATTAAGAGATAGTGGAGGGGAGTATAGGGGAGCATCACCCCCAAATACCGGTTCATCGGCGCAACCTGGGAGGAGAGACCGTGGGAACGCCGCTTTTTCAAAAGAACGATAGGACACTGGCGCGAACAGAGGAGCGCAGCCTCTTCCGCGCTGATATGGACAATCGTATGGGCGACATCCATATCCCTGACCATGACGGCCAGGGGCTTTTCTTCCCGATGTTTTCTCTTGCGAAGTCTCACCACTGCAGGGTGGTTGGACGCGTCGACGACCAGATGGAATCCGCCCAATCCCTTTATGGCAAGAATCTTGCCCTGGTGAAGGAGCTCGATAGACGATTGGACAGGATCCTCACACTGAATCGCACTTCCATCCCTGCCATGCAGCGAGGTCCTCGGACCGCACGCCCAGCAGGCATTGGGCTGGGCATGGAACCGTCTGTTTGCGGGATCGTCATACTCCTCCTGACACGCCCGGCACATCGTGAAAGTCCGCATGGTGGTCGCAGCCCGGTCATAAGGAATATCTTGAATAATGGTATATCGTGGGCCGCAGTTGGTGCAGTTGATGAAGGGATATCTAAATCGCCGGTTGGTCGGGTCCCGCATTTCCGATAGGCAATCGGGGCAGATGCAGACATCAGGAGATATAAGGGCGGATCGCTTCGAACCCGCCCGGCTTTCTACGATGGAAAACCGGGGCTCATGTGTCGGCTCGATCTCTTCCCATCGGACAGCGGCGATGTAGGCCAGGGGGGGATGTTCCGTCACCACGGCGCGCGTAAAGATATCGATGTCCGCTTCAGTCCCCTCGACCTCTATCTCCACTCCGACAGGCGTATTGGCGACATGACCGCTCAGACCGTGTCTCGACGCGAGCTGGTAGACAAAAGGACGGAAACCGACGCCCTGGACAATGCCCTGAATAGCGCCCCTTGCCCGCTTGGTCATTGCTGTTTCCGCGCCGACCTCCGGGCCTTCACCTTTTCCCTGAGCCAGTCATACCAGGCCCCGAGCCCCTCGCCTGTCTTACAGGAGATATCGAAAATAGTGAGGCCCGGGTTTACCTTCAATGCCTCTTCTCGAATTTTTTCCACCGAGCAGTTGACATAGGGAAGAAGGTCGATTTTGTTGACCAGAAGGACCTCCGATTCATGAAACATGAGAGGATATTTAGCCGGTTTGTCGTCTCCTTCCGCCACGCTCAGGATCATGGCCTTGAAATCCTCCCCCACCTTGAATTCAGCAGGGCAGACCAGGTTGCCGACGTTCTCCACCACGAGGAGATCGAGGGCGTCAAAATCAAACTCCTTGAAGGTGTCCCGAATCATGTTCCCGTCGAGATGGCAGGCGCCCCCCGTATTGATCTGCACCGCCGGAATTCCCAAAGCAGCGATCCGTTCCGCATCCTGAGACGACTGAATATCTCCTTCGATGACGCCCATTCGAACCTCGTCTTTGAGGGCGGCGATGGTTTTTTCCAGCAGGCTGGTCTTTCCCGCGCCCGGAGAGCTCATCAGATTGAATACGAGGAGATTCTTTTCATCAAATATGGCCCGGTTTTCCTGAGCAATGCGCTCATTGGCCTCCAATATATTTTTTACCACCGCTACCTTCATGTTACGACTCCTTTATGTTGGATGCTCCATCTTCAATACTGGCTCCTTGATCTCGAATAGCTGATAACTTCGAGCGTCCAGCAGCCAGTTTTCAACCTTCAATTCCTCAGTCCACTTCCATTTCCACGATGGATAATTCCTGACCGGACACGGTATCGATATCCCGGCTGCTGCAATGAGGACACTCGAATGCGTAGTTCTTGATCTCGAATTCACGCTTACAGGCCCTGCAGATTCCCCTGAGGGGAATTATTTCCATGTCCAGCCTGGCGCCCTCTAAGTCGGTCCCCGTCGTCATTACCTCAAAGCAAAACGATAAGGATTCCGGGACAATGGCCGAAAGCTTGCCGATATGAAGACGAACCGAGCGCAACACCGTTGCATGGTGCTTTTGCATCTCTTCTTTGATGATATCGAGAAGACCTTGGGCAATCGACATTTCATGCATTCACAAGCCCGCCTTTTCCGATAAAAAGCCCTGCCAGATCACCCGTCCCCCTGTGGCGACAGGATCTGGCCAAGCAAAACCGGGATGCATGGAAAACGGAACGGAAAGAGATGGGTATGTTCCGAGTGGAAGATTCCTGATCCACAAGCTGCAATCCAGGAAAGCTGTTATCCCTGCTGCAGGGCCACAATCAGGGAGTAAATTTTCTGACGAGCGTCATTGAAGACGCCCGAGACGTTCAGAGAATGATTTGCAAAGATGCTGTTCGGAGAGCCATTGAAGACAATCCATGGTTCGAAATAGCATCGTTCCAGATTTTCGATAATTTTATCTACGAATTGAAGTGAATTTTTCCGTTTCAAAAGATTGTAAAAATCAATCCGAATGGCCTTAAACGATTCGTATAGGGCATAGGAAACCCCCTGAGCATAATAGAAATTATCATCTATTTGTCGCCACGGAATGTTGATCTGGATCATCTCCTTGGCCTCCGACTCTTTTACCCCATCTCCCGTGTCCTGCAGGACTGTCCCCTTCCGCTGGGGCGCGTTCATCAACCGGGTGTTGACCCCTCCCATGAGGGATACATACTGGCTCAGCAGTTCCACCAGGTTATCGGACCTGGGATAAAAGAAGGACGTGCCGCCCTTAATGCCCTCATAGTACGCTTGAAGGTCCTCTTTGGCCTTTTTCCACTTGCTTTCGGCCGATGGAAACCACCACTTGTAAGGGTCGTTCGAAAGCGCGGTGAAGGCCCCTTCTACTCCTGGATCCAGTTTATCCGTGGTCCGCATTCGGGAGAGATTGTCCCTCAACACCCGTAGGTTGTAGCGGACCACCTCCAGCTCACCCATCTGGAAATTGGGCATATTGTCGAGAAAGAGCGTGGGCCAGAACAGGTCGTTTGGCAGCCAGTTATCGCCAATCTGTTCCATGATAAGTTGATTGGCCTTTATAAAGGCAGCCCCATTGACCTCTTTATCAACTTGCCCTAATTCAAGCCGGCCGGGCTTTTTTGAATTGATCGCCATGATAATGAGACAAATCACCACCAGAGCCAGAATGACAAAGCCAATAAGGCGGCTGTGCCTCTTTTTTTCTTTATCTCCCTCTCTCTTCGCTTCCATTTTTCCTAACCCCTTCTCGAATCGGTCTCCCAGGTTATGGTGAGCAGGTTCCAAATCATTTCGCAGTCAATTTTAGAGGCGAGCAGGCCCCGTTGTCAACAGATAATGTAGATGCGGCCGTCGCTGCACCCCCAGTGGGCAGGAAACTACGCCCTTTGACTATAGGAGTCCCGCAAGGCCTTCTTATATATTTTGCCGGAGCCTGTTTTGGGAATGCTTTCCAAAAAAGCTATGTGTTTTGGTGCCTTATAATGGGCCATTTCATTTTTACAGAATGAAATGAGTTCTTCCTCTGTCAGTTTACACCCGTCCTTGACTACCACACAGGCCGTTACCGCCTCTCCCCAGTGGGGATCGGGTACGCCAATGACGGCCGCCTCCAGGATGGCCTCATGCTGATACAGAACATTTTCCACCTCAGTTGAATATACGTTTTCGCCCCCGGTCAGGATCATGTCCTTTTTCCGGTCTACGATGGTCACATATTCCTCCTCGTCAATGACCGCCAGATCGCCCGTATAGAGCCATCCATCCCGTATCGCCGATCGGGTCTCTTCGGGCAGATTCCAGTAACCGGGCGTCACGGTGTCCCCCCGAACAATAATCTCTCCCACCTGGCGATTATCCCGTGCCACATCATTCCCGTGATCATCCACCACCCTGAGACTGACGTTCACGAACTCCCGGCCGGTCTTGGCCTTAAATTGGAGCTGCTTCTCCCATGGCAGATCTTTGAGATGCTTTTTGAGGATCGAGAGGGTCAGATAGGGGCTGGTCTCGGTCATCCCATATGTCTGAATGTAGTCGCATTTGAAGGCAGTTATGATTTTGCGCACGGTTTCAGGGGCGATTGGCGCGCCCCCGCTCAAGAGGACGCGCAGGCTGGAATAATCAAAGCCGTCCACATCGGAATGGTTGACCATCAGGTTCAACATGGTGGGAATCAGGTTGGACAGGGTGATCTGTTCCTCCTGGATCATGCGAAGCGCTTCAACAGGCTCGAACGAAGGGAGAATCACATGCTTTCCACCAACCCATGTGATGGCAAAGGTGGCCCAGGCATCGGCCAGATGAAACAGCGGGGCCACATGGAGCCAGTTGTCGCTGTCGGTGAGGTGGAGTTCGGCAATAGCCCCCAGTGCATGGCTTTTGACATTTTTGTGCGTCAGCATCACCCCTTTGGGACGCCCGGTGGTGCCGCTGGTATAGTAGAGCTGAGCCACATCATCGTCCCGAATGCCCACATTCGGGGGCTGCTGGGGGGACTGTGAGGCCAACAGCGATTCATAACCCAGTTGCCGGGGCCCGCATGCCTCAGCGTCTAACCGGGTCCAGATGACCCGCTCGACAGTAGGGACAGATGAGGAAAGTCCATTGACCTTTTCGTAAAATTGACCCTCTGAGATAAGGATGCGTGTCTGGCTGTCAGTGAGGATCACGGCCAGTTCCCTGGCAGACAGACGAAAATTGAGGGGAACCAGGATAGCGCCCAGGTGGGCCGCGGCAAAATATGCCTCAAGGAATTCGTTTGAATTCTCATGGATAATCGCGACACGTTCGTTCCGCCCGAGACCTAAGGAGCTCAACCCCTGACACAACTGCCAGACCCTTTTCGCGAAGGTCTGATAGTCCATGCGTCTCTGACCGCAGACCACGGCTTCCTTTCTGGAATGGAGCTTGACTGCCTTGGGGAGAAGCTCATCGAGTGGCACGGCCCGTCCTCCTGATACAGGTTTGGTTCATTGACTAATGGCAAAATATGTTACGCAATTCATGACAGAATTGCAACCGCCACATGTTGTTTCAGCAACACTATTCTGTTCAGATCAGAGGCGCATACCGGCTGCAGGGACGCATTGCCCCGGCATAGACGCGAAAGAGGTCCATTCGGGAGAGTCCGATGTTGCCGGCTTCACTGGATCCCGGGTCCTCTCTGAAGCGGTCCAGAATGGGCGTGAGCCTCTCGAACTCGGCGGATTCACAATCGATCCATCCCCCTGCGGCACCGATGTAACGCAGGCCCAGGCGATCGAGAATGACGCCCCGGGTCGGAACCGCGTCCAGATCCGACATAGCCACACACCGCTCCATAAACCTGACTCTGGCAGGTCCCTCCAGGTAACAGCGGACCATCACCTTCCCGAAGGAATCGCAGACCCGGGTTACCTCCCCTCCATTTCGTTCCCGGGCCTCAGCGGCCACGGTATCCGGCCTTTCCCTGCACCCCTCCGACAAAATCTCTGCGAGGCGATACCAGATGCTCGCCCTGAAATCCTGTTGAAGCGTTTTTCCGTCAAGCTTCTTAGCCAGCACCCTGGCCAGGTCGGTCAGATTCTGGATATGATGGCAGGTACGCTATTCGTATACGGAACAGGAGCAGAATCGCCGCCTGGACCCCAACCCTTCGTCTTCCACAAGAATGGCAATGCCCGGCCTGCTGTCCTTCGGGGCTGGGAACAGGGCCAGGCCGTGCCGATGAAACTCAAGACGGCTCATTTCGGCGCTTGAAAAGCCTTTCCCTGTCTGTTCGACGATCTGATGTTCGGTAGGATTTTTTCTTGTCTTCGTCATAGGGAAGGATTCATATATGATGAGCCCGTTTCGGTCAAGGGGAAAGATCTGACTTAGCCCAACTGGGTCGGTCTGAACACATTCGAATCAGGGGAAGATGTCATGCCCTTCGGTGTTTCACACGTAGATGGGATTCATGAGGTGTGCCATGGACAGGCCGGTGCGCGGTCGTGAAAGACGTCAGCGATCCCTATCCCTTTTCGAGGGGACTCATCCCCGGTTTTTTGAGAAAATACAGTCAACTGCCCGCAGCATCAGAGATGTTCAGCTCGAGCATCTTGATGCTGGCCAGAATACGACTGATGTTCCGATACAGCGCAGGGAAATCCTCCCCCATTGCCTTGAGTTCCTCTGCCGTTTTCTTCATGGACTGGATCTTGCTGTCGAGTTCCTTCAGCTCTATCTCCCCCGCCATAGCTCTTCCTCTCAATGTTTCTCTCTGAGGTCTTTAAACCTCTTGGCCTTAACGTCATACCTCGGGAGGCTGCCATAGTCGTAAAATTCTAAATTGTAGCCAAGATTGGTCTTGAGTCTCAACTGGTCCTTGAGCTGGCTTTCAATGCGCTTGCGCTCGTTTTCTCGGCCCTTCACTATCTCTATTTTGAGGGTGATGCGGTCGATGTCACCTATTTTATCCACAATAACTTCAAACTCATCGGCGAGACCATCCATGCCTCTCACCACTTCTTCGATCGCTGAGGGCGCTAACAAGACCCCCTTTACCTTGGTAATGTCATCCGCCCTTCCGACCACTCCGCCCTTGATCATTCGGAAGGTCCTTCCACATGAACAAGGATCGGCGGCCCATTCGATGATATCCTTGGAGTCGAAGCGGATGCAGGGCTGGGCCTGTCGGTCAAGGGCCGTAATAATCATCTTGCCTCGGCGACCGGGCGCTTCAATATATTCCCCTGTCTCCACATCCTGGATCTCCACCAAAAAGAAGGGTTCGTTTACATGGAGACCGCCGCATTGGGCCTCGCACTCAAAGGACCACGCGCCGATCTCGGTCGCGCCGGCATGGTCATAAACCCTCGCATTCCAGGCCTCCTCCATCCGTTTCTTGGTGGCGGGAATGCTGGCCCCCGGCTCTCCGGCACAGGTGATCTTTCGAATCGAGAGGGAGCGAGGGTCGATCCCCATGCGTTTTGCCGTATCGGCCATGCCAAGGACATAGGTGGGCGTCGCCATCATGGCGGTGCACTGGAGTTCTTGAATTTTGAGAATCCTGGCCTGGGTGTCGAGTACTCCACCCGGGACGATTTCCGCACCGATTTTCTCCACTGCGTAATGGCCTGCCCAGAAGGCGACAAACACATTATACCCAAAAGGAAGAAAGACGCGGTCTCGGGGGCGATACCCCTGCGCCCAAAGGATGTATGACCAGCATTCCGCCCACCACTCCCAGTCCTGCCAGGTATCGGCCTGATAAACGGGTTGTCCAGTGGTGCCGCTCGTCTGTCGAAATTCCGATACGTCTTCAAGGGGCACGCAGAGGGCGTCGCCGTAAGGGAACGGGTCCTTGCGCTGTATCCCTCGCATCATCGATTTTTCTACGGTAGGGATGCGGCGGATATCTTCAAAGGAGCGAATGTCTTCAGGCCGGATCCCAGCCTTTTCATAGAGCCCCCTGTGGAATTTGGAGTGATCATAGCCCCATTTGAAAATCCTTCTAAATTTTTCAAGCTGGAGGTTTCTGACCTTCTCATGGTCAATGGTTTCAAGAACAGGGTTCCAGTATTTTTCATCAGAAATCACGATAATGACCCTCTTTTCAATCTATTTCATCAGCACAGAAGGGAGGAAGGTAGCGATCTGCGGGAATAAAAACAACAGGACCGCAGCGCCTGTCAGACTCATGAGAAAGGGATAGACCCCTTTGTAAATCACATTGAACGGTTGTTTGGTGACCGCTCGAACCACAAAGACATTGATCGCCACAGGGGGAATGACCACGCCGATCATAACGGTGATGGCGATGATCATGCCAAACCAGAGCGGGTCATAGCCCAGTTTGATGATGGCCGGATAAAAAATGGGGGTTGCCAGGATCATGAAGGCCATATCGTCGATAAAAGAACCGCCTATAAGATAGACAATTCCAATAATAACCATAATCAGATCAGGGCTCAACGGAAGGGATATAATCCAGTCCGCTGCGATCATCGGGATCTTGGTCCTGGTAAGGAAATGCCCCAGCACCGCAGACCCTGCAATCAGCATGAGGACCATACAGGCCGTGCGAAGGGACTCTACCACTGACTTGATGTATCCCTTGAAATTAATATCCCTTTTGATAATGGATAACACAAGGACCGCAAAAGTCCCGACGCTTCCTGCCTCGGTAGGCGTAAAGAACCCGTACATCAATCCGCCGATGACGAGGAGAAATACAGCCACGACCAACAGCACCTCAGGGAGGGACCTTATCCGGGCCTTCCACGTGGATCGTTCTCCTTTGGGCCCAAGCGTCGGGTCCATCCTGCACCAGAAATAGATGGTAAAGATAAAGAAGAGGGCGATCATCAATCCCGGAACGATCCCTGCGAGAAAGAGTCTTCCAATGGACTGCTCCGTGATGATCCCGAAAACAATCAGGGTCACACTGGGCGGAATGAGAATGCCGAGTGTCCCGACGGTTGCCACGGTCCCTGTGGAAAGCTTCTTATCATAGTCATATTTGTCCATCTCAGGAACGGCGACGCTGGCAAAGGTGGCGGCTGTCGCCGGTGAAGAACCGCAAATGGCCTTGAATACCGTTGCGCCGGCCACGGTAGCCATGGCCAATCCGCCGGGGATATGCCCGATAAATTTATAGGCAGAGTCATAGAGCCTCTTCGCAATCCCTGCATTGAAGGCGATCTGCCCCATGAGTACGAACAGAGGGATGACGGTAAAGCCATAATTCGCAAAGGCGTCAAAAAAGTCCTTGGCCAGGAGATTCACCGCTGCATTAAACGAAACCAGATAGCTGAACCCGATGAATCCCACCAGGGCCATGGCGAAAGCCAGTTCGATGCCGGTCAGGAAAAGTATGAGAACGGAAGCCAGACCGATAATTCCAATTGCAACTTCACTCATAAGTGCCTCCGATTACCTGAATGATCTGGGCGATGAGGACGAGGCACTGAATAAAAGCGCAAAAGCCTAATCCAAAAGCCACAGGGTAAAACGGAACCTGCAGCGTGAGAGAAACCTCTCCTGTCCTGTAAAAATCCATCCCCATTTTGATGAGATTCCAACTGAGCAGGGAAAAAAGCCCGATTGCGAGGAGTCTGGTAATGATGTTGACGGTAGTCTGTATTTTTTTTGGAAACTTCAGGACGAAAAAATCCACAAGCACGTGACCTTTAAGCAAGGTGGTAAGTGGAACAGCAAAGCCAATAACAACGGCCCCTGAAAATGCGACCAGTTCATACGTTCCGGTGATCGGCATTCGAAAGGACCTCAAAATGACATCGACAACCGTCAACAGCATAATAAACGTAATGGCTATCCCCGCAATAACATTTAGAAAATTACTGATCCCCCGCACTTTGTTGACTATGGACTGCATCATACACCCCCGCTTGATGTCTCGGCGCTTTTCATAAAAAAAAAGAGGGGGGAATGAAATGTGATCCATCATTACATTCCCCCCACCTGCGTTACTTCTGTAGCTTTTTAAGCTCTTCCTGGCAGAACGTTAGGGCTTCCCCGCCAGGGAGTTTTTTCTCGGTCATGGTTTTTACATAATCAGCCAAAATGGGCTCCACCTTTTGATGCCATCTTGCGTCCTCTTCCTTGGAGAGGGCGATGGTCTTTATTCCCTTGGCAGCAGCCACCTCATACCCTATCTTGTCGATCTCATCCCATCCTTCGCCTGTTTTGACAATCCACTCTTCATTGATCCCTTCGATGATCTTCTGAATATCTGGGGGGAGGGAGGCCCATTTATCCTTGTTCATGACAACAAAAAAGCCGGTTGTGTACGCAGCTCCAAAATCCTGCGTGGTATAGTTGACCACTTCTGCCAGTTTCCATCCCTTCAATGATTCCTCCGGGAACACGCCGCCTTCAGCAACTCCCTTCTGAATGGCATCGTATCTCTCAGGCATGGGCATAGCGACCGGAACTCCGCCGAGGGCAGAGACGACTTTTGCGCTTAGGCCGTGACACGAAATTTTTACGCCTTTGAGATCTTCCAGTTTCTCAACGGGCTTCTTGGTGTGGAGGATGCCAGGGCCGTGGGCGTGAAGGTACATGACTTTCACGTCGTCCAATTCCTTTGGCTTGAACTTCTTGTAGTAGATATTGATGAGTTTTGTCGCCTCGAGAGCGTTTCTATACCCGAGAGGAAGGTCGATTACCTCGGTCAGGGGGAATCTGCCGCGGGTGTATCCGAGAACCGAGAGCCCCACATCGGAAAGGCCTTTAACCACACCGTCGTAGCACTGGGCGGCCGGGGTGAGGGTGCCTCCCGGGAAAACCGTTACTTTAACCCGCCCGTTCGTTCTTTTTTCTACCTCTTTGCCCCATTCAACGGAGAGAATGGCGTTTTTATGCGGTGCGGGAAAAAAGTTGGAGTAGGTTAATTCAATAGGTTTTTGTTCTGCATAAACAGGTGAAATAACGAAAGAAAGTCCAATGATGACTACGAACAGGGATAATAAAGATGCCGTTTTAAAATGTTTCATTTTGACCCTCCTTTAGAGTTTTGGTGATTGAATAATAAAACCCATTCCAAGATACGCTATTATCACCTCCCCTGATATGCCTTAATCACCTCCCCTGATATGCCTTAATCACCTCCCCTCTTAGTTTTATTCAGGCACAGAAAACTATAAAAATATTAGATAAAAAATGTTAAAATATTCTATTTTCTTAGTCTTTTCGAGATTTTTCCCAGGATTCTTCTCAAAAAGAAAGCCATTGTCAAGCAAAATCTCTTAGATAACATCCTCTCTAACGTGGCGTTCTTTTGTGTCAGTAGCTGACAGGGTCTCTCTTATGCTCCTTTGATGGCCTAAGGGAGAGCGCGAATAGGATGATGTTTACTTTGATGATGAACCCCGTGTCTATGACGGCGGTCATGTTGCGAAAAAATAGTGCAAGGATTCTCAAAGCCACAAGGTGTCGCTACCCAGATTTTCCAGCTTGTCCGGTTCAACGATGCGAACCACGCCGCGGCCCGTTTCAACGATCCCCATCCTCCGCAGCCGCCCCATGGCTCGGAGGGTAGATTCCCATGTGGTACCGGCCAGTTTCGCTAATTCGGAGCTGGTAAAATTCAATACAGCGCCAAACTTCTTATTCAGCGTGTACAGTACCCTCAGAAGACGTTGATCAACGCATTTTTCAAGCATATCGATCATTCGACTGTTTGAACTGTCCAAGCCGTGACCGAGGATAGAGGTGATGTTCGTGACGAGCACAGGATTCCTGAAAACCATGGCCGTAAAATCCTCCCTCTTCATACAGACCACAACAGAATTCTCCATCGCCTCGGCCGAGAGGGTTCTTGGAGAACCGAGGAAAGGGCCCACCAGGTTCAGTGGTTCACCGGGCCGTGCAATGAGATAGGTTATCCTCAAACCGGAAGGTGATGAAATGGATACCTTCACCAGTCCACTCGCAACTGCGTGGAAACGCTCGCATCGATCGTTCTGGTCAAAGACGATTTCGCCTTTCTCAACGCGTGTTGGAAAGGCCGCTTCGGCAATCTCTTCCAGTTGCCCCTCGGTAAGTCCCTCAAATCCGAGTGCGCCTCTGAAGAACTCTACCCTCTCATCAAAGTCCATGCCTGATAGTGTTCCATCTCGATTGAGTCTTCATGAATCAAGTTGAGAAGCTGCCTCCCGGTCCATGAGCCAAATCAGATTTCCACGAAGAGGCCTGACCATCTGTGCAGGAAATCGACCTGGAGGGCCCTCGATGATGGCCTTCAGGATCTCTCCCTTTTCCCTTCCTGAAACAAGGAAAACGACTTCTCTGGCATTATTGATCAGGGAAAACGTCATGGTCAGACGGTCGACTTCAGGGCCCCCTCCCCCGACTGGGACCACCAGCCGCTCCATCTCGCTCAAAGCGTTTTGGCCGGGAAAGAGCGACGCCGTGTGTCCGTCGGTGCCAATGCCGAGGCATATGAGATCGAATACAGGAAACTCGTGAGCCTGGGACCCAAACCATCGGACGAGTTCTTTTTGGTAGGCCGCCGCTCCCTCCTCAGGGGGAAGTTGCGTCGGCATCGGATGGACCTGTGTTTCGGGCATAGGTACACAACCAAGAAAATCGACCGTGGCGGCACCGTAATTGCTCGCCGGATGATGGACCGGGACACACCGCTCATCCACCCAGAAGAGGTTTGTGCGTGCCCAGGGGATCTCAGAGAGATAGGGTTCCTCACACAGCATTCGGTGCATGGGCCGCGGGGTTGATCCGCCCGAGAGTGCAACTGCAAACGCCCCCCTCACCACGACGCTTTCTGAGGCAATCCGTGAAAAAATGGCTGCCCCTTTTTTCGCCATGGTAGCCAGATCGGGTTCAATAAAGACTGTCATTCCTTATGAGGCATCAAAAGGTCAGTCCCTCGATGCGATTCTTCTCCTATCCTCTTTATCAAACACCTTAGTGCAACAAACCGGAATCAGGGCATTATCACCTCATCTAAAAGCTGAAACTCCTTCCCGCCGATGCTGCCGCAAATCGCTTGCCGAAATGATTTGAAAGCGCTACGGCGGCCTCGAACCCGGTGCAGTGGGAAACCCCTACCAGGTCAATGGAAAATCGCTCAAACTCCTCGATGACATGGGGGAGATCTTTCAGTCCGTAGAACATCAGGTGCGTCCCCCCCAAAATGGCGCGGAGCCATCCTATCCCCATCTTTTCCCTGACATGAGCCAGGATGTTCAAAACCCCTGCGTGGGCGCATCCCAGGATCAGGACCGGGGGGCCGTCTGTTTCTATGAGAAGCGATGCATCGTCTTCGATTGGATCCAGCATAAAGCCAGTTTCCCCGGACAACGCCAATCGGGCATCGCTGGGCGTTTTGGCAGGATCACGGTCGATTCCGGTAATGAACCAGACACCAGGTGCCGCCTCGTCTGTGTGGTCGATAAAGCGAAACACTGCGCCGGCTCGCTCCAGCTCCTTTCGAGAGGCCGGGGACCCAATATACCTGGAAGTTTTCTCAGGCGCCGCCGGATCGATTCGCATGTGCCGGGAAAAAACCGCCGGATGTGCAACGACCTTGATTCGGTCTGTCTGCTCCGTCACCCAAAGGAGCCCGCCGGTATGGTCGTAATGCCCATGGCTGATGAACACCGTGTCGAGGCCCTTCAGACCCATGTCCAACGTCTTCAGGTTCAAGGGGAGGGACATTCCCGGGCCTGTATCAAAGAGGTATTTTTTATCGCCCCTCTCGATGAGGCAGCTAAACCCATGTTCGCCTACAAAACCCGAGCGGCTGATACTGTTGTCACAGACAATGGTAACACGTGTCTCCATTTCATCATCCTTCTACCCATATCAGGCGTTTGCCGATGGTCCCGGCCACCGCAGGACCCAGGTCTGAGAAAATATCGCCGAAGAGGTTGCTCCCCTCTACCACGCCGAACCAGTCGGGATGCATGACAAATGGGGCGGTAAGGATGTCGATGTGATGCTGGTCAGCCCTGATATGGGGAGGTTCGGCGGCGATAGAAAGGATTGCAGGGCTGCCGCAGTGTCGGCTTCTGACTGATTCAATAGAACGTGAAGGAGGACACGAACCGCCTTCCACTATATGACCGGGCCGACCATATAGATGTCCATGGCCCTGGTATAGCCCGATATCTCCGCCTTTGTCAGTTTGCCCGAGGCAACCTCAAGTATTTCCTCGAAAATCCTCTTTCCAGCCTCCGGGAGGGTCTCTGCGCCTTCCATAACCGCGCTGACGTCCACATCCATATGATCCCGCAGTTTTTCCCACGTCCTCCGGTTGCCGGTGATCTTGATTACCGGAACGAAAGGGAACCCCTGGGGGGCGCCCCGACCCGTGGTAAATGCAATCACATTGCATCCTGCAGCCGCCAGGCCCGTCAGGATCTCCGGTTCCCTTCCGGGTGAGTCCATGACCACCAGACCCTTTACAGCAGGGGCGACCCCGTACTCGTACACGGCCCGGACCGGGGCGGTACCCGCCTTTGCAATGGCCCCCAGCGATTTTTCCTCGATGGTGGTCAACCCCCCCTTGATGTTGCCGCCCGTGGGCTGACCCCCGCGAATGTCGGCCCCCACCGATTTGGCTCGTCCTTCCATTCGGTGCACCAGATCGAGGATCTGTTGTCCGATCTCCTGAATCACGATCGTTTCCACATGTTTTCCTGAGGCAGCGATGCGACTGGCCACCTCTTCTACGGCCGTGCTCTCACACCCCAGGCTGACGAGAAGGACTGCGGCAAGGTTTGGATTGCCGCCCAGTCCGGACAGCGCATCGTTTACCCGACGAATGTCGACCGGCGTCTGACAGCATCCCTGCTGATGCATGAAACAAGCCGTCCCTCCAACCTGGCGGGAGATCCCGTCAGCCACCTCATTGGCGCACACCACCGTTGACAGAATCCCCACGTAATTCCGCGTCCCCACGCGGCCATCCGGCCTTCTGTATCCCATGAATGCAGTCATATCAAAGGTCCCCCGATGCCACATCGCCACGGCCCCTCAAGCTCTCGATGTTCTGAATATGGGCATGGGCCCCGAGGGCAATGTCAAGCGTGGCCCTGCCGATAACTTCCCCATATTTGATGATATCTTCTCCCTTTGCGATATCTCTTACCGCAAATTTGTGGCCGTACGGGATCGCCCCCTGAATCCGAACCTTTCTTTGCTTCTCCCCAATCCCCACGGTTGCATCTTCTTCGGGCCCAATGTCCCGCAGGGCAGTAGCGACATTGTCGGCCTCCTTAATCAATATAGCGTCTGTCTTCATCACCCCGTCCCTTATCCCTTCATCCTGTTCCCATTCTCACGATATTTGAGACAGATTCAAAGGCTCCCGCACGGCATTCAGCATTTCAGATACGCCAAACGGCTTTTCAAAAACACGGTGTGCCCCTACGCCCCGGGCCATGCCCAGATAGTCCCCGGCCTCGATGATGCCCCCGCCGGACATGGCGATGATCTTCACCTCAGGAAAGTGCCGCCGCAGCTCCAGGATGGTCTCGATGCCTTCTTTTTCAGGCATGATGAGATCCGTGATCACCAAATCCGCCGGCCTTTCACGAAAGAGTTTCATCCCTGCATTTCCATCGGCGGCCTCAGCCACGTCATATCCATCCTCGATCAGCATGGCACACAGAAGCTCCCGGACCGAGGGTTCATCATCAATGACCGGAATACGCGCGCCATAGTTCACCTATCCTTTTGATCTGTTCGCCATGGTAGTGTCCAAGCGTTGCTCAGGTCAAGTGAATAGTTGTCGGACCCCCGTTCCTGCTGGGTGGAACATCGCGCCCAATAGTTGGAGGTCGAATGAAAACTGTAACTCTTCTTGACAGAAACCGCCCGTTTCTCTAAAGTCTCTCATCAAACGAAAAAACGTTCATATGCCCCAGAGATGAAAAGGGGTTACGTATCAACGTCTTATAAAAGGCTGACGCCTGAACTTCGAATAAGAAATTTAGTTGTGGGATTCTTATACGTGGCTGACGACTGAACTCCTGACATTGGACATGGGACTTTGGACCCTTCCTTATCTTCATGGTGAATGGATATGGATATTGCATCGCTGATAACAAGCCGTCTTTCGGAGACCTACGAGCTCCACAGGCGATATGTGAACCCCCAGTTTGTGCGCGTATTGGAGGTCATCGGTTATAATCGCAACTATTGCACCGCTCGAGGCGCCTGCCTTGTCGATGAGAAAGGGAGAGAAGTCCTTGATTTTCTGGCAGGGTTTGGCGTCTTCAACATAGGGCGCAATCATCCGTTGGTTGCCCAGGTATTGAAGGATATGCTCAACTGCAGCGGGCCAAACCTGGTTCAGATGGATCTCGGGGTCATCTCCGGCCTCCTGGCCGAGGCCCTGGCCCGTATCGCACCGGGAAACCTGGATGCGGTTTTTTTCACCAATTCAGGGGCTGAAGGGGTGGAAGGGGCCCTCAAGTTTGCCCGGCAGGCCACCGGACGCTACAAGGTCGTCTACTGCACGCGGGCCTTTCACGGCCTGACCCTGGGCGCCCTCTCCGTCAACGGCAACGAGGAATTCCGAAGCCGAAACGAACCGCTCCTTCCCGGCTGCACCCCGGTTCCCTTCAATGACCTCGATGCCCTGGAGTCGGCCCTCTTCGAAGGGGACGTGGCCGCGTTTATCGCCGAGCCGATTCAGGGAAAGGGGGTCTTTGTCCCCGATGACGCCTATTTCCCCGGGGTCCGGCGTCTGTGCGACAAATATGGAACCCTCTTTATCGCCGACGAGGTCCAAACCGGTTTCGGACGCACCGGCCGAATGTTTGCAGTGAATCACTGGGATGTGGTGCCGGACCTGATGGTCGTCTCCAAGGCCTTGTCGGGCGGATATATTCCCCTGGGGGCGATTATCACCACACGGGCCATCCATTCAAGGATTTTTGACTGCATGGACCGGTGCTTTGCCCATTCCAACACCTTCGGCCAAAACGATCTGGCCATGGCCGCTGGACTGGCCACCCTTCATGTAATTGAAGAGGAGAAACTGGTCGAGCGTTCGGCCCGAATGGGGGAGCACCTCAAGAGCGGGTTGAATGAACTGGCCGGACGCTACGAACTCCTTCACGAGATTCGTGGAAAGGGCCTCATGATCGGGATACAGTTCGGGGCGCCCCAATCTCTGGCGCTCAAAACCGGATGGAAGCTCCTTCACAAGATGAATGAGGAGCTGTTCTGCCAGATGATCACCATTCCCCTGCTGGAGAAGCACCATATCCTGACCCAGGTGGCCGGCCACGGACTCGACACGGTCAAGATCCTTCCTCCGCTCGTCATCGATACTGCAGACGCCGACCGTTTTATCGAGGCCATGGACAGCGTTCTCAAGGATGCCCACAAATTTCCTGGTTCCGCATGGACAACCGTGAAGAATTTGGGGCTACGCACCGCAAAAACCGCATGAGTGCTCTCAAGAAAATCCAGGAAAGAATCTTCACGTCTCTCTGGCGTCTCATATCCGGCCGGCCGTGGATGGTTTTAGGGATCGGCGCGGCCCTTGCCATCCTGTCCGCCGCAGCATCCTTTTTCTTTCTGGGCCTGAATAGCGACCAGGACAAACTGGTCTCCGCAGACACCCCCTTTCATAAACGCTACCTGGCTCACCTCGAAAACTTCGGGGATCAGGAATATCTCTATGTGGTCATTCGGACGGGCGGGACCGAGGAGGGGAAGCAGAGGGCCATCGTCTTTGCAGAAGACCTCAACCGCCGCCTCAGTCAACACCCCGACCTCATTCAGGCGGTTTACTTCCGCATGTCTCCTACGGATATGGGTCCCGGGGCGCTTCTGTTTGCCTCCCGTCAGGAGGCGGAGGCCCTTTGCGGAACCATCCGTTATGTTGCCCCTTTCCTGGACCTCTGGCTGCGGGATGGATCCCTGCCAGGCTTCATCGACATTTCGGCAAATCTCCTGGGCGGCGAAGGGGCGGGCATCACTGAAATGGATCCAGGGGTGATAGGGCAGGCCCTCGAGTCCCTGAAGGCCTTTTTTGACAACCTGACCGGCATGCTCGCCGAAAAAGCCCCCTATCGGTCCGTACTGGATCTCTCTCAGGGACGGAATGAGTATTTTTTTACCTCATCGGGGGAGTTCCTGATCATGCGGCTACTGCCGGCCAAAGACTTCGGCACCATGGACGTCATCGGAAAACCGCTTCAGGCCGTACGCCAGGCCCTTGCGGCCGCACAGACGAAATACCCTGAGGTTGAGGCAGGACTTACCGGCAGGCCGGTGCTCCAGGCAGACGAGATGGCCACCACCAACCGGGATATGACCCTGGCCAGTGTCATCTCCATGATCCTGGTCGCCCTTCTGTTTGTGCTGATCCTCCACGGCTGGCTGAGGCCGCTCCTATTGATGATCGCATCCATGATGGCCATGGCCTGGAGCTTCGGGTTCGCGACCGTGGCCGTGGGAGAGCTGAATCTCCTGTCCATCGTCTTTGCCCTGGTCCTGGTGGGCATCGGCGTGGACTTTGGGGTACATATCGTCATGCGCTATGTCGAGGCCGTTAAAATGGGGGCAGGCGTGGACGATGCAATCCGGATCTCCCTTTTCAGGATCGGACCGGGGATCATCCTGGGCGCCCTGACCTCGGTCTGCGCCTTTTACACGGTCCTCTGGTCGGATTTTATCGGACTGGCAGAACTGGGACTGATCGGCGGAACAGGAATCCTCCTCTGTCTGCTGGCCATGCTGACCGTTCTCCCCGCCATGCTCCTCATCGCCGGAAGGCATAACCTCTTCCCCTCGTCTGTCCCCAGGATCAGCGCGCTCCCCTCCCTGGAGCGACTTTCCGCAAAGCCTTGGATGGCCGTCCTTTCCCTCCTGATCGTTACCCTCGCCGGACTTCCGGGGGCTTTTAAGGTTCGGTTCGACTATAATCTCCTGGAACTCCAGGCCAAGACGCTCGAATCCGTCACGTATGAGAGGGTACTGATCGAGGGGTCGGGCGAATCGACCTGGTATGCCATTCTCTCTGCAGACACCCTCGAAGAAGTGGTGCATCTCACCCGCATCTTGGAGTCACTCCCCTCTGTGGGAAAGGTGGAGAGCATTCTCGATTTCATCCCGAAAGACCAGGCCTTCAAACAGACCATCTATGAAAAGGCGGCCCAGGAGTTGAAACCGATCCTTCTTCATCCGGTGCCCTCCCCTCCCCTTCATGCCGGGCGTTTGATCCAAGCCCTTTCCCGCCTTTCTTCGGCATTGGAGGGCCTGGAAGAGAAGCTCTTTTCAGCCGGCGCCGGGTCCGAGACCGCCCTCATCGAAGAAAATCTGACCGCTATCGATTCGATTGTCGGGCTTCTCACAGCGGGCCCTGAAAAGGCACACCGGCTCGAGGCCCTTCAGACCGGACTGGCCAAAGATATGGAGCGATCAATCAAACAACTGAAGATATGGCTCACCGCCGAATCGGTGACGCCCGATACGGTCCCGGCCACCCTCAGGGATCTCTATGTTGGGAAGGACGGGGCCTATCAGATCAAGGTGATTCCTAAAGGAGATGTCTGGGATTTTGACGAACTCACCGATTTTGTGTCTCAGTTGCGCGGCGTGGATTCGACCGTGAGCGGCGTTCCGGTAGGGGTCCTCGAATCGGCCCTCCTCATGCACCGAACATTCCTATGGTCAGCAGCCCTGACCCTCCTCCTGGTAACCCTGATCCTGTGGCTCTACTGGCGTTCCCTTCGCGTGGTATTTTTGACCCTGTTGCCACTGACCGTCAGCATGCTGTGGCTGTTAGAGATCATGGGCTGGGCGGGGATCACCTTCAACCTGGCCAATTTTTTTGCCATACCGATTCTCCTTGCCATCGGCGTGGACGGGGGAATCCATCTGCTGAGCCGGTGGGGAGAGATCGAATACATGAGGAAGGAAACCTCACACAAGCTGAATGGGCTCTTTCATACCAGCACCCCGACCGCCGTAGCCCTCAGTTTTGGCACCACCATCATCGGATTTGGAGGGCTCCTCTTCGCCCACCATCGGGGGCTGGCAAGCCTCGGCTGGGTCATGGCGCTTGGTTCCCTGATGGGAATGCTCGCATGCCTTCTGGTGCTCCCTCCGGCCCTGAAACTAATGAGGCGCAGATGAGCACGAAGAGGTTCGAGGGTTCAAGGTGCATTGTTCAGGGGTTAAAGGCGTAAGTGTCTTGAAGGACATGGAGGTCTTTTTGATATGCATCAATGGAAATCTGCATGGATAGTCGTGTTGGTAACGGCATTCTGTCTTTTGGGGCCGGGACCTGCAATCTCAGCGGATGTCCTCGACTTTGCGGTGATTCAGCCGGGACAACCAGGCACCCCCCAGGAGGCCCAGCCGGTTATGGATGCCCTGGCCGCGTATATTCAGAAAAAGACGGGCTTCGATGGCGCCATCAACGGCGCCTATTTTAACCAGCTTGATTCGGCCGTCGATTTTTTGCATAATAAGCGGCCGGCATGGGGGATTGTCCGCCTCGGGTTTTATTCTGAACAGTCTGAGGCCTTCCAGATGACCGCCATTGCCGCAACCCGTCCAGGGGGATACGATACTGACGTGTGGCGGCTCGTGGTTTCAAGCGGGGGGCCAGGGGAGTGGAAAGGACTGGAGGGAAAGGTCCTCGGAAATATGCTTTTTGAAAAGGCCGCCGCGGCGTGTCTCCTGTTTGGTCTCCCGGCCGACCGTCTTCCGTTCGCGCTGGAAGGGACCTTTCATCCCCTTCGTTCACTTCGTAACGTCATCAAGGGTAAAGCGGCCGGGGTGGTTTTGGACAGATCCCAGTATGATGCCGTCAAGGCTTTGCCATTGGAGAAGGATATCAAGGTCATTCATACATCCGCGGACCTTCCTGCCAGCCCGGTGGTCTGGTTCGGCACCCCGGACAAGAGGACCCGGTCTCTCACTTCTGTACTTTTGGGCACGAAAGAGGACACCGATGCACAGGCCCTGCTCAAGCTCCTTCAGACCGACGGTTTTGGACCGCCGGACCCCCAACTGCCAGGGTTCAGGCTTGGCGAGAAAGGGGCTGTCTGCTTTCCATAGCCTCCTTTGTCTTGTTTTGATCCTCGGGGCGTGCGCGCCTCTTTCCAGGGAGGACCAGCGCAACGGGGCGGGCAACCAGATTCCGGTCATGAAAGAGCCAGACCTGACTATCTGCGCCCCGTGCTCCCGCGAAGAGGCCGAACAATGGGCCAGGGATGGAGAGAGGGATGCGGGCTACGCCCTGAAGGCCGCCAACTGCTACATATTCCTCGTGAAAGCAGGGGCAGAAAAGGCATCGAGGCTTGCAGATGCCAGGACGGGACGACAACTGGCCGAGGGTGCGGTTCTGCGACAGCCGGGAAGCGGCCTGGCACATTACCTGTATGCCTATCTCACCGGGCTCGAGGCCGAAAACGACCCCCTCCGCGGTCTCGACCTGGTCCCTGTTATCGAGAGGGAGGCCCGGCTGGCCGCGGAGCTTCGCCCATCGATTGATCATGCCGGCCCGGACAGGATGTTGGGGGAGCTTTATCTTCGAGCCCCCGGCATACCCGTCAGCATCGGCGATGTAGAAAAGGCCATCGTCTTCTATCGACGCGCAGTGGGCCTGGCTCCCGGTTGTGCTGATAATCGCCTGGGACTGGCAGAGGCGCTCCTTGAGGGAGAAGAGGCAACCGAGGCCTGTTTGGAGTTGCACAGACTGTTATCAGACATGCCTCCTGACACTGCATTCGAAGGGACGTGGCAGCACGCCTTGGATCTTCTCAAGCGACTATGCGCCGCAAAAAAGGCCGAATAACAGGCTGTCCCCTTTTTGGAGGGGCAACGTAATCGCTCCGCACTCCAGTGGGGCTAAATGGCTTACGCCTGAATTCCGAATAGGGAGTTACCCCGTCAGGTTTTTATCCGCTGATAGGGGTTTAACACGGTTTTACGCATTGGACAGGAGTTTACCCGTCAGGGTTTTATCCGCTGAACATGGGGAGGAGAGCTTAACTACTATCCTCATGCGGGACTTATCGGATATGTTGGAGGAAAGATGGAGGATCTGAGGAGAGTGGTCGGGAACGCGGCGCCGATGACCCTGGTCACGGGCGGCGCCGGCTTTGTAGGGTCGGCCGTGGTTCGCCAGCTTGTCCGATCTGGCCACCGGGTCAGGGTTCTCGTTCGTCAAACCAGTGATTCAAGAAACTTGAAACGCCTTCCCATCGATGTGGTTGTTGGAGACCTCACGGATCATCATTCTCTGAGACATGCCGTAACAGGATGTGATTTCCTGTTTCATGTGGCAGCGGATTACCGCCTCTGGGTCCCCAAGCCTGAAGAGATGTATGAAAACAATGTGCAGGGAACAGAGAAAATCATGCGGGAGGCGCTCAGGGCCGGCGTTCGAAAGATCATCTACACCAGCACTGTGGCAACCCTCAAGCTCAACGGCAACGGAAGCCCCGCGGATGAAAACGCCTCCGCGTCGCTGAGAGATATGATCGGGCACTACAAACGCTCCAAGTTCCTGGCCGAGGCCGCGGTCCTGGACCTGATCCGAAACCAGGGGCTGCCGGCCGTGGTGGTGAATCCTTCCACGCCTGTCGGGCCGCGGGACATCAAACCGACGCCCACCGGCCGCTTTATTGCTGATGCCGTCGCCGGCCGAATGCCGGCCTATGTCAATACCGGCCTCAATATCGTTCATGTGGACGATGTGGCCAAAGGGCACCTGCTGGCCCTGCAACACGGGAGGATCGGAGAACGCTACATCCTTGGCGGACACAATATGACGCTGAAAGAGATCCTTATGGAAGTGGCCTCCATCGCGAAACAGAAACCACCGCATGTCTGCATCCCCCACAAGGTGATCCTCGCTGTAGCCCTCTTTTCAGAGGCATGGGCACGCTACGCCTGCAAACGAGAGCCTCGCGTGACCCTGGATGGAGCAAGAATGGCCAAAAAGCGGATGTTTTTTTCGTCTGAAAAGGCCGAGCGGGAGCTGCAGTACCGTTCCCGTCCGGCAAGCGAGGCGCTTTTCGATGCGGTTCACTGGTTCCGCGAGAACGGGCATGGATAGATCTATGGTTGGGAGGTCTCCGCAAGTTGCGGAGGACTTAAAAACACGAAATCCGAAACAATCACCACTGATCCAAATTCAAATGACCAACCCCCCCCGTCTCCAGGAGTACTTGTTTTGAACATTGGGGCATTCGTGCTTTGAAGTTGTTTCGAATTTCGGATTCCGATATTCAAATTCGGCTGCGTCTGCCAGGCCGCATGAGAACGGGACAGTGAGGGGCTTACCGATTTTGTCCCATGATTTTTCGACATGATGAGATAATTCCGTTTAACGTTAGCCACTTTTAGCTATTGTTGTTTTTAGGAACTGGGGTTGTATTGTGAGCATACCGTTGATCCAGAAGGCGCGCATCGGCGCCTATATCTTCAGACAGAAACTCTCGGGGAACGGCCGGTTTCCGCTCGTTCTCATGCTGGAGCCCCTGTTTCGCTGCAACCTTCACTGCAAGGGATGCGGTAAAATCGAATACTCCGAGGAAATCCTTCAGAAAATGATGAGCCCTGAGGAATGCGTGGCTGCGGCCGAGGAGTGCGGGGCGCCGGTCGTCTCCGTTGCCGGCGGGGAGCCGCTCCTGCACCCTCAAATCGCCCAGATCGCCCAGGGACTGATCGCCCGGAAGCGATTTGTGTATCTCTGCACAAACGCACTCCTCGTGGAAAAGCGGATAAGGGAATTTGAGCCGTCTCCGTATCTCACCTTCAATATTCACGTGGACGGCGTGAGCGAACGACACGATGACCGGGTCTGCCTCAAAGGCGTGTTCGACAGGGCTATGGCCGCTATCCATCTCCTGGTCTCCAAAGGGTTTCGCGTCACCACCAACACCACCTTTTTTAAGGGCGAGACCTCGGAGGGAGCAGGGAGACTTTTTGATCTGCTGACATCGCTTCAGGTCGAGGCCATGACCATTGCATCGGCGTTCAATTATGAAAAGGCATCGGACCAGGAGAATTTCTTTACGCGGGAGGAGGCCATCGAGCTCTTCCGGTCGATTTTCAAACTGGGCAAAGGGAGAGACTGGCGATTCAACCACAGCAGCCTCTACCTCGATTTCCTTGCAGGTAACCAGGAATACGACTGCATTCCCTGGGGCAACCCCACCCGCAACATATTCGGGTGGCAAAGGCCCTGCTATCTGTTGAATGACGGATATGAGCCCACCTTTCGAGACCTGATGGAGAACACGGATTGGTCCAGATACGGCGTGGGAAAAGACCCCCGGTGCACCCACTGCATGCTCCATTGCGGCTTCGAGCCCACCGCCGTTATCGACTCCGCAAGGCATCCGGTCAAGGCCCTGCAGGTCCATTGGCGGGGGGTGAACGGAAAAGGCCCTGTGATACCGAAAAAAAATGGATAGGAGGATAAAATCGAATGGAACACGTGAAAATGAGCGATGATATGCATTACGAAGGGACCTGCATCCGGCCGCCCAGCGAGGCCTACAGCATCCTTCTGCAGGTAACCGTAGGCTGTTCCCATAACAAGTGTACCTTTTGCGGGACCTATAAGGATAAGCGATTCCGGATCAAGGACGACCGCACAATCCTGGGCGATATCCTCTTCGCATCCAAATACATGACACGGCAGGACCGGGTCTTTCTTATGGACGGGGACGCCCTGATTATCCCGCAGAAACGGTTGATGTGGATCCTTGACCGAATCAAGGAGCACCTCCCCTGGGTGAGACGGGTGGGCGCCTATGCCAATGCCAAGAGTATTCGAATGAAGACCCTCGATCAATTGAAAGAACTGAAGGAAAATGGTCTGGGGATTCTTTATTTAGGCGTTGAAACCGGGGACGAGACCCTCCTCAAAAAAATTCGAAAGGGAACCAGCGCACAGAATCTGATCGCCATGGGGAGAAAGGTGCGGGAGGCAGGGATTAAGCTCTCGGTGACTGTTTTACTGGGGATTGCCGGTAGGGAGAGGTCTTTCGAGCATGCCAGGGCCACCGGCGACCTCCTGAGCCGAATGGACCCCAATTATGTGGGCGCACTCACCGTCATGCTGATACCGGGGACCCCGCTCCACGACGAATACCTGAACGGGACCTTCGAACTCCTGTCCGAGCAGGAACTCCTCCTCGAACTGCGTGAGATGATCGCCCATACCGAACTGAGCCGGGGGCTCTTCTTCTCCAATCACGCCTCGAACTACCTCCCCATCAAGGCACGGCTTCCCAAGGGGAAACAGGAGGCCCTGGATCAGATAGACATGGCCCTGAGGGGCGAAATAGGCCTTCGGCCGGAGTGGATGCGGGCGCTCTGATCACATAAAGTTACCTATTCACACACTCAAATAACCAGTCGTATTTTACGATAAAGTGTCCATTTTTTAGGCCCCAAAATGGGCTGAAATAACGAGGTCTGATAGTACATTTCTGGTCCACTCGCAAACGCTCTTTCTTCCCCTAACGTTGTGTGCCGTGAACCCACTGTGAATACTGGCATAGTGTCGCCGGCTTCAATAGTCCTCACCCATATCTTATCGGGAACCCTTTCCTTTCGCGATCCCCTCTCGCGTGAGAAGGCCAGGCATTCAGATTTCAGACCGAACAAACGTCAGACTGCGCGGACTCGGATTTTGCTTGACCCTGAGCACCGTTTCATCTACAATCCCCTCACAACAAAGCGGCTTTTTTTTCATGTATCAGCAGAGACATGCCGATCAACGGCCATATAGGTTATCCAAAAAAACGGAAGAGGACTTGTTTTGGACTTTAGCATTCTTGGTCACATTCAATTCAACTGGGAATTTCTAACCCGGCTTTTGAGCATCGTGCTCATTGACCTTATCCTGGCAGGCGACAATGCCGTGGTCATTGCCATGGCAGTGCGCTCCCTCCCGCGAAAACAGCGGACGCGGGGCATCGCCTTCGGGGCCGGTGCGGCGGTTCTTCTTCGCGTAACCCTGACCTTCTTTGCCGCCCAGCTTCTTCAGATCAGTTTTATCAAGTTCTTTGGCGGGGCGGTGATCCTCTGGATCGCCGTCAAGCTGTTTGTGGAGGGTGCCCCCCAGGAGGATGTCAAACAGGAGGCGAAATCACTGGCCCAGGCCATCTGGATCATCATCATTGCCGATCTTACCATGTCAACGGATAATGTCCTGGCAGTTGCCGGGGCCTCGGAGGGCAATTTCTTTCTTCTTCTTTTCGGGCTGGCCTTGAGCATTCCTTTCGTGGTCTTTACCAGCAACCTCCTGTCCTTTTTCATGGACAAGTTTCCCTTCATCATCTATATCGGCGCCGCGATCCTGGGCCGTGTGGCCGGAGAGATGATGGTCACCGATCCGTTCATCGTGAAGACCCTTGAACCTTCTAAATGGTTTCAGTATGGGGTCGAGGTCTTCTGTCTGCTGGGCGTACTGGTTGCCGGGAAGTTATGGATCAGGATCAAGATCGCCAGGGAAGAAAGCGCGCTGGGCATCTCGACTGATCAAGAACCACCTTCACAAGATAAAGAGGAGTAAGTCACGATGGCGATCTTAATCCTTTCCAGGGAGCATCAAAATGGATGCGTCGAAGTTGGACAGGCCGTTGCCCACCAGTTGAACTATGAATTTGTGGATCGTCACCGAATTTACGCCGACATGAGAAACACTGGGGAAAAATGGGCAAGACTGGCCGAAGAGCTGGATGAGGAATGCCCCACCTTGTGGGAGAAGTACGATCAGGAATACCGGGGCTTCATTGCCCTTTTGGAGGCGAGCATCTACGAGATAGCGGTCAAGGATCGGGCCGTGATCTTAGGAAGAGGAAGCGCCTTTTTCCTGTCTGATATCCCCCACGTGTTGAAAGTGAGGCTGTTTGCCCCCCTGGAAGTCCGCATCGAACGCCGAATGCGACAGGAACATGAGAACCGGGAGGCAGCCGAAAGCTATATCGAAAGGGCCGATAAAAGCCGAAGGGGGTATGTCCGAGCCATTTACGGAAAGGATATGTACGACAGCGAACATTACGATCTGATATACAACACCGGCATTCAGACCTATGAGCAGGTAACGCAAAATCTGGTGGAGATCCTGCAGGGATGGGACCAGCGGGCAACCGAGGAAGGACGGAAGCGGCTGGAAAGCCGGGCCCTGGCAGCCAGGCTCAAGGCACGCATTTTCACCTCCCCCGAGGTTTTCATCCCTACCCTGGAGATCTTTTCGGATGGCGAGGCCATCGTCCTTCGGGGCGTCGTTCACACCCCCAGAGAATATCAGGCGATTCGGGAGATCGTTCATCAGACGGTCGATCGCCAGTTAATCCGCAACGAACTTCATTACCGAAAATAATAGCCTGCCGCTGAAAACTGTAACCTGTCTTCTCAATAAATCGGTGGATCGCTTTCCCTGGCACAGCCCTGGATTTCAGCTTTCGGAGTTCAGGCGCCAGCCTTTTATCATAAAATCGAGTCCGAATTTCTGAGCGACCTCGGCCACACCCTCCACATCGTCAGGGCTACAGGGCCAATGCCCTCCCTTTGGAATCAATATACCACGTTTCCTCTATTCTTATCCACGAAGCGGATGCCTACCTCAAAGGTTCTTCCCATTGACCAGCCCAAACTCTGCGCGCATGCACCCAAATGTACAGATCTAAAGGGCGTCCCCATGCCCATGGAAAATTAAGCGCCATATCTCAATCAGGTATGGGATAATTGAGCTTCAATGAGGCCAGGGCGGTTAAGCCCTGGAAAATGACATGTTTGAGATAAAGCTGTCAAAGCATTACAAGCTTCAATGAGGCCAGGGCGGTTAAGCCCTGGAAAATACTGTGTGCGGCCCGGAAGTGCCTTATCTGCCATAGCTTCAATGAGGCCAGGGCGGTTAAGCCCTGGAAAATAAAATCGAAACAGCCGTGGATGCGGTGATCGCCAAGCTTCAATGAGGCCAGGGCGGTTAAGCCCTGGAAAATTCTCCCGCTTAGGAAACAGCATCAGTAAGTGCTGCGCGCTTCAATGAGGCCAGGGCGGTTAAGCCCTGGAAAATTGTCCTTCTCTAAGTCCCCTATATAAGGGATAATTGGGGCACGGTTGCGAGAGGGGTTCAATTTCGCATGTTTTTGATTGCACGGTCAATGGGAAAGTCATCGGGTTGATGCAGAATTATTCGATTTTCAAAGAACTTAAGGCCTTGCGAGAGGGGGCTGCGATTGAGGAACCATATCACCTCTCGCGGGGAGGCGGCGAACTGGGCTATACCACCATCGCCTCCCGTGATATAGGCTCAAAAGGTCTTCCCAGGCTCCTGACCCTCGGTTTGACGCTCTCTGCCGGCCCAAGATCCATCACCAGAACGTGGTCCTCTTCCCGGTTTACCAGCTCCCCGAGGGTGGCTTCCAAACGGATCACTTTGGTTTTCGTGAGTCTGCACTGAAAGACCGACAATTGCAGCCATTCGCCATAGCCTTTGAGGGCCCGGTAGGTCCTCCGCCATCGCCTATCGTCCTTGATGTCGTAGGCGACAATATAAAGGTGCTCGTCTTCTCTCATCGGGTCACAAAATTGGGAAATTCGGGGATCTCTCCGGTAAGGCGCCGGATCAGCAGCCTTGCCTGTACCTCAAGCAGCCTTTGGTAGCTGATGCGATACTGAAAAATCGGGTGGACAATTTCCTGCGCCATTCTCCGTTCAAAGGCACGGATGAAGCGCAGGTGTCGTCAAGGTGCTGTGACCATAAAGGACCACCTGACTGACATCTGCGATTCGGATTTCGGCAGTCTTCTCCCTGTCCACCTCAACGACAAACTGCTCTCCATCTTTGCGCACGTAGGCCCCCGGCGTCTGCACATAGAGGGGAAGCGCCTCGTCATCCGAAACGAATATCGGCCGGGGCTCGTCAGCAGTTCGATTTCCAAGAAAAGAGGTCTCGTCCGGCAGACAGATTCCGGCGAGGGAACACCGGATGCATTTGGGGCTGTCTTCGAGCGGCGGCGGAATCGATCATTCGGGGTCCCTCTTCCGCAACGGATGGCCGGGCGGGAGGTGTTTCAGCAGATCCCGTTCAAAAATCTCGGCTTCCTTTCCCGCCACATAGCTTTTTCGGGATTGATCCGTGAGATGCCTCTGCCCCTTGATATCGCTATTCTGGAGATGATCAGCCCAAGCCCGCAGTTGCCTCGAACAGCTCTCCGCTTTGGATTTCAAATCTGAGATCTGAGATTTCAAATCTTTACCCCACCAAAGTCGTTCAATAAAGCAGAGCATGGAACGAACCTCGCCGGCCGAGCCGCGCGAGATATACAAAAACGCAATCAGTTCATTGGTCGTCCCGCGCTCGAACCCCTCTGCCACATTATTCGAAATACTGAGCACGGCCCGCTCGATCTGGTCCCGCAGGCTCCAACTCCCCTTCCATGCCTTGCTATCTGTCAGACCATACACTTCCTCTGCCAGTTGAATGGCATCCTGCCACACAGGGACATCTTCGAATCGGGTGTATTTCATCGTTGTCTGCCTCCTCAGATCCATAATGATGGACTCGCTGATCCTTAAGGTGAAATTCCCTCAGGATCTTGCCATGTTGGAAACCCACCGAGGCAAATGAAAACCCACCTATGCCTGAACAGCAGCTTTTCTCGGCCCCAATCGCACCCCAATCTGCGTGTGCGTGCCTAAAAAGAGCAGCCAGGATTCGCTTTTCACGAGCTGACCATCCTGCTGGACACAAAAAGCCCCAGACCGAAATGACATTGATCCCCGATCGCAAATGGCTGCGGCTGCCTTGGTTTAACAAATTCAATGCAAAACATGCGGCCAAATGTTTTGGGCTGTTTGTTGCCTCGCTTCCGACAAAAACTCATCGCACGCACAAAACGGGTTCCCTTATCCACCAGAAGGCCGATCGTCAGGCCGAATGGAAATCCCCGGTCTGGGTTTTTCAGGAACGCTCCAACATACCTTCGATCAGGAATCGCAAAAGGAGAAGGAAGCGGCGGAAAATCGCATCCCGGCTTGACCAAAGGAAAAAACTGGCGAGGAGGCACAGGTTCCCTGATTCTTCCCGCACTAATCGCGGCAGCGATTTCCTTCAATTCTTCGGGCGCGTAGTCGAATATGATTTCACCGATAGACCGGACTTCGGATTCGTCGGCGATAATGTTTTGTAGCTTCATGCCTTTCAAGATCTCTTGTGTTATAGGTCGCAGCCGGCCGGCCTTTCCACGTCCATGAGAGAGATGGACAGGGCAGAAATAGGGGGTCGCCGAAACGAAAATACACGTCTCACCTCTTGTTCCGTTTTCACAATCTGATGCCCACAAGGGAAAACTCTCCAGAGATCCAGCATAAACGGGCGTTACCAACAAGTCCGGCCGGCCGCCCCGCTGCCGTATTCGCACCAATCGATGGAGTGCTCTGACCTCGCTGCGGTCAAAGCCCCGTCTGCAAAAAACGGTGACATGGTCAATAAACCCGTCGTTGTCCTCGTCCGTAGGCCAGTAAAAAGAATGGTCATTGTCCACACACGGTGAACCATTTGTCTCATGCCCACTCAGATTGCGGCTGGGCAAATGGTGCAATGCCAGAACAGCGTTTCTGAATTTGTCCGCCACCAGCAAGGTATCCGCGAGAAGGGGGAGAACTGGCTGGTTGACCGTAGCGGTGTTGAGGGAATAGCGCACAACCTGAACACATTCAGGGCGCGATGTTGGCTTCGGACGAGCGGCATGCGGAATATAATAAATGGCTCTCGGAACCGCGTAATGCACCCAGCGCGTGCCAATGGGACGTTCCAAGCCGTCCTTCATATCGTCCCCCGATTCGCGCAGAAGGCATCTAAACAGAAGTATCTCAGAGCGTTCCGTTCGCAGCAATTGCTCGAATTCTTCACTCTTTTTCGACCGATTTGGCGCAATTCTTGTCGTCCGGGGCAAGAGTTTCCATACCTCGTCCGCCAGCCCAGACGGATGGTCCGGATCAATCGCCAGCGGAGCCAATTTGCGATCCAACGTATAGTCAAGGTACTCCCTGCCCGGCGGCTTGCCACAATCCTCGATACAGACACACCGCCAGTGAGTTACATCCTGGGACACGCCCTGAATTTCACTTGGAGCAGCAAGTTCGATGCTGGCCTGACACCAGGACTCCGCTCTTCCGAAATAGGTCATGTGGGACAAAATCGTTTTCAGATCAGCCAGCCTGTTATCCCCGGAAACCCAATGCACATTCGGCCAGTGAAACAGAACCGGCTGGTCTCTTGCCACAACCGCAAATGTGTCAAACACAGCCGAACCGGAGGGCTTGACGATTCCCCCCTCGTGGATGGGGAAGAACTGCCTGGTGTGTCCACCGCTTGTCTTCGGCAGCCAGATCTCCGGAGCGGTTGCCAAGACTGATAGAAGACTAGTTAGACGTGAAATGGGGATACCGTCCTCCACGTCACCCAGACCATACCAGTTGTCTGGTAAAGCTACGTAATCATCAGGGGGCCAAGGCGGTGGTGGCTTTTTTTTGCTGACTCTTGGTTTCTTCGGAGGATCGATCACAAAATCTGGAGGTGGCAAGGACGTATGACCTCGCCCCGCAACTGCTACAAGGGCTCGCAAAAGCCTCCAATGGGATGGTGGCCAGTCGATCTTGCCATCACTGTGGTGGGCCTGCCAATGGTGCAAGTGTGCCCGACCTGTCATGAAACGTACAATTATGGTCATAGGCATAGCAGCATTTCCTATTCCTGTTGGTCGGTGCCAGTTTCAGGGTTGCCCAATGCAGACAAATTGTCAGGCTGGCTGACCCCATCATTTGGGACAGCAGGAAGAGACCCATTCCACGTTACAACTGCGACTCTCCGCTTATGCCACTCGTCTCCTTGATCCCTTAAAGGAAAAAGGGATTGTCTGAGTTTTGACAATCCAGCAATAAGTTCTTCAGAACCGGGCCAAGGAAATCCACTTGGAGATGAAACCACATCCAGCTTCTTCTCAAACGTACAACCACTTCGCAACGTAGTGCCCGCTTCGAGGAAGCGATTTATCTTGTAAATCGACCACAGGATTATGAATGCTTCCTCATTCGTAAAATCGCCTTGTCCGTTCAGTTTTTGGTCTATGGGGATCCTTCTTTTGTTGTTACCGTCCTGTCTCTCCTCTCGCTCCCCAAGACCGCAGGTTCGTAAGAGCTGTAGGTCAATCGAAAAGTAGGCCTTAATCTCAGGTGAGGTGAAATCCGTACGCGGGAATGGGATAGAACCAAAACCGGATTGTGCATCTATACTGCCCGCTTCTGCCTGATCAAAAATCCGCTCCCTCTTCACTCCACCGAAATTTGCCTGTCGGGGGTTTTTTGCTTCAATGTGGCTCGATAAGATCCTTGGAAAACGGATCTTGCCACCGCACAGGGCTTTCCTATTTCGTCCAGAACCTTCAACCTTGGTGCTAAGCCAAACACCATGTAGAAGGCAACCGGGGTCAATCCGGAAAAGCCTTGGGGCATGATTTCTTAACCGAAAAGGACGGTTATCCTGCAGCGCAAGACCAAGGTCTTCGTCATCTGATTTCAGGATTTCCCATAGTTTACGCACACCCAGGTTCGATCCACTACCGTTGCTGAGGAGTTCCCCATCCAATATGTAAGGCGATGCCAACCGATGCGATTCCTGTACCGTACTCGTCGCTGTCATTTCACCCGAAACAAAGACATTCGATCGGATGAACGGTATTCCACTGCAGATCTCATCATAACATTCTGCCGCCTCATCCCAGCATGCAAGCTCCAACCGGTTTGCCATAGACTGTGGGGATTCTACGAGAAGCCAATCGTTACCTTGAGCATCCTTATACAGCGCTGGTCCAAGATCTGGGAAACCAGTCGGCTGAAATCGCCCTCCTCCTCCCATGGCTGCCTTCAGTTCCGCTTCCACATTAAGACGCGAAGCGTTATCCAGTGGTGTAAAGTCGATGGTCATAGTATCTTCTCCTTTCTCAACGGTTTGCAGTTCGTGGTTTAATTGAAAGTCCAGCCAATACGCCAGGATGTCTTACCGGTATCAGGAGCATTCCGGCCAGCCTGCGGCACTCTTCTACGCCCATTTCAATGTCCAACCCGCCGCTTCCACCCGGATCGAGAATGGTAGGATAGCCCCTCGCGCGCAGTTTGCGCGCAGCGATAACCACGGCTTCTGATAAGCGACCGTTCGAGAGGAGATTCAAAATCTCCGCGGCTTGAGGGGGAAATGGTTCTTCACCTGTACGTTGGACGACAATTCTCTCAACAGGACGGGCAGGAAGTCGTCCGCCTATGAAACAAAGCTTCAATAGAGCATATACGCGGGGCAAGCCGAAAGCACAATCCAATTCCTCTTCGGATATCAGCGAGCGGTCCTGCCAAAATATCGGTGCGGTTTTGATGTGAGGCCGGTTTTCATTGTCAAACCACACTGCGTTGGAATGTAGAGGAGGCGTAGGCTCGTTACTCTTCTGCACAAGGCCGATTCTTTCCGGGCCCCAGTCCCCTGTGTCGATCAAAGCCAAGGCATGGATCAGCTCCGCCAGGCAGCCCTCGTCTACATCCTTGTCCCACAATCGCAGGAGATCGCTGAAGTGGGCACCATATCCGCTCCACAGCGGCAAACCGTCACCTTGCCCCTTTGTGGCATCGATGAGACGGCGCCGCAGCGATCCGGATAAATTGTCCAAAAGATTTGCCCCCCGTGCCCATACCGCAGAACGAGAGACATCGGCCCACTTCCAAGTATTTCTGATTCTGCTTAAGGGCAGGAGGTTAGCGCGTATCGACTCGACCGCCGATCCCTTTCGACCCTGATACTCTCGTTCGCCCCAGGGAGCGATTCCGGCAATGGCCCGAGCGAGGCGGTACTCAGTCGCTTGCAAGTTATGCTGGTGCCATTTGGTGCTGAGAAATTGAGATGGGGTTAGGAGCCTTTTGCGGCCCTTAGCCAACGTTGCCACTTCATTCTCCAGATCACTGACGGAGGACAAAACACGGAGGGCTCTGTCGGCATCGATGGTGTCTTTGTAATATTCTTTTCTAAGAACGTCGGCAATTGCCGCATTCAGTCTTTGTTTTGCAAATATCACTCGATCTGGGATGCGTGGGCCTTCTCGCAGATTTCGATGGGCTTGGTCTCGGAACATATCCAACTGACTCAGCAACGGCGTGATTGCACTTAGTTTACGCGGTACTGGATAGATACCCAATGAAGAAGCCAAGTAATATCCCTTGCCGCGCCGCTCGAATAGTGCCGCGCGGTTGAACGCTTGGATGCCTCTTGATACTCCAAGTGAGGAAACGGCCTCCATAGCCTGAACCGAATGCCCAGCTGTCTCTCCTTGTCCACGCTGCAAGCGTCCTTCAGCTAAGAGCGCCTGGAGTTCAGAAAGGCCCATGGGCCGGCCCCATAGCGGCATCCAAAATTCCGCACGGCACCTAACGATTCTGGCATCCTGCTTCCGCTCATCTTTTACCGTGGTCTGCGGTTCCCCTGTGGCAGCGTAATCTAACATGAACGGAAAGGCCGCCTTGCCCTTGCCATTCTGAGACAACCTCTTGGTTCTGGCCGCAGCAAAAAGCACACACCCTTCCATCATCAAGATGACGTCCCAGGGGTTTGTCGAAGTGGAACCAAAAAATGCTTGGCCGCTATTGTATGAGCCAGCAGCAGATGGGAAGAGTTGACCAGCTGTTCGGCTTGTTCCTGAGGCACGCCCAGTGCCGAAAAGGGAGGAAGCGAGTGTTTCATTTGCATAGGATTTAGCTGCAGGGAGACCGATCACCTCCTCAATCAATTCCCAGAAGTTGTTAGTGATATCTGCGCTGCCTTCGTTGCCTCCGGTTCCATATAGGAAGCCAAATCGAGCGTCCTCTTCGATGGAGAGGCAGGCATCGAACCATGCAACTGCTGACGCTGGCCAGGAAGCACGGGAAAGCATCAATAGCTTTAGCTTTTCCTTCCTCGGTTTGGTCTTGAGCCAATCATTCTCTCGCAGAATACCCCGAATCGCTCTGATCGTCTCCGCTGCTCCTCGGAAGCGTGGGTTGCGGCGAGACTGGATCAATAGCCTGGCAAGGCGAGACCTTGCCTCCTTGTTTCCATCTTTGTAGAGGCCCGGACGTCCGCCCCATGGTGCGAAGATTGGAGTAGGTGCATAGGTGAATGCTTCTGAGTCCTCAATCCCAGTGATGAAGAAATCAAGAATCTCCTGCCCTGACCATTTCGATCCAATCCAGAAAAAACCGTCTCTCCACCACCCTATTGCCGCTGAATCGGCCTGTTCAGCCACCAAGCGAAAAACGCCCAATGCCTTCAGGTAGTTGCCCAATGGCTCAGGGGTGCAACCGTGAAGCGGGATAACGTGGCAGGTCATCGTCTGATCCTCCTTCCGTTTGTTGAGCTATTGTCGCACTTGTGGATGAGCCAGCCTCTCGGTGCCACGGGCCTCAACCCGTCGTAGCCGGAAGCGACCTGATCCATTCTAATACCGATATTTCTGGAGCTATTCATGGCTATCCCCTGTATGTTTTGCATGATTCTCCACAGCTCTATCTTCTTCAGCGGACGCCAGCCAGTCTGCGATACGCAGCAAGGCTTCCAGATAGGCAAGGCGGAATGGTCCATGGCGCTCCAGCAGATTCTGCATACGGTCTCGCCAGGAAGGGCCGTAGCGGCAGGACAAGCCGAGTTCCATCGGGTCGAGGTTCAGGGAGACAGAAGGGACCTCGACCTCACCAAGGCCTTCCTTAGCAGGCAGTTTGCACTCTCGAATCCTGTCAAGATCCCGGACGCCGCGGGCCTGCCTGAGATCAGGTGGACATGGGTCAGGAAGGTCGTGGCGGCTGTCATCGGGGGAACTGCGGAGCGACATGCGCACCTTACCGTGATGGGATGTCACCAAGTAGAGCAACAGGTCAATGTCCTCCTTCCCAAGTGCAGCAAGTTCCTCCATGGCCGGGGAGACGTCATCGGGAGCTACTCCATCAGCCTCTTCACACCCGAATTTCTGTTTGTCTAAACCTTCTGGCCAGGCGAACGCAGGGTGCTGTGGACACGCAATTTTCAACGATTCAAGTATGGTCAAGGCGCTTGCCAGCTCGTGGCGGAAACCTGGACGGCGTTTGTTTTCGACGGGATCGCTTTGCTTAACCTTGCCAGCTTTCCCTCGAAAAGGTGGCAACCATGCCGGATCAGGCGCTTTGGCAGGAGGCTGCCCCTGAAGCGCTGAAATAGCCCTGTCTATCCATTCCGGTCGCAAGTTTGCCGCAAAGCATCCGTGGGCCTTGCCTCGGTCGTGCCAGCGCGCGGCAAGAAAACAGATCTCACTAAAGGGTTCCGTGATCAGTTGGGCGTTGCTAAATTCATTAATGTAGCGAATTACATGCGAGGCGTGCTCACTTATGCTAACCCAACCACCTATGTTTGAGAGAGGGTCTCCGTCTTCCTGTTCATCGTTTTCGGCCAGCTTCGATCTCGGAGTCGCAACTTCCTTGTTGGAAATCACATCGAAATCCAACGACGCGGGTTCGCCGGTCCATCCCAAGTCTTTGTGATATCCACCGCAGTTCTTCTCCAACAAAAACACCTGCCCTGGGTAGACGAATTCCCGGTCGTTCAAGCTCATCGGAAGCCATCCGTCATGGTAGCTCCAACGCCAGATGCGCCCCTGTTTCAGCAAGCCTCCCATCTGCTCGCGAAATCTGTAAAACGCTACAGGGCAAATTTCACGCCGATTTGGGCGTAATTTCTTGTCAACTAAATTGCCTGCATCGATTTCTCGCCAGAAGACTTGGGCGTCCATTTCCTGGTCGTCGCGAATAAACCTTGAAATGTCCACATCAGCACCGGTCAGATCCGGGGTCGTGTCAAACAGGTCAAAAAGGTCCCTCTCACGCGGCACAAAGCGGGGGCTGTAAGGGAATAGCCTTTTCGCTTCTTTCTCATTCTCAGGCTTATCCATTTCGTTCTTGAGGGCTTCCAGAGCGTTTAGACCCATATCGGTCAACTTCTCCAAGAGTTCCTTTGCCTTCACCACTTCCGAGATTTGGTAAGGCAGCGCTGCGGATTCATCTTTTGATACGTCCATCCAGAAGACCCTTCCCATTTCTCCCGGATAGCGCGCACATCGTCCAAAACGCTGAACGAGCGATGACCAAGGCGCCAGTTCGGTAAACAGAACCTCGGCGGAGAGGTCGACGCCTGCTTCGATCACCTGGGTGGATACAATTACGCGAGGTTGTGATGTCTCATCTGAAAAAAGGTGGATCCATTTCGTACGCTCCATCGGCCGAAAGCGGGAGTGGATGAGATGCAGGTCTAGTCCTGGCATCATTGTATGCAGAGCCTCATAAAGCGCGACCGCCCTCTCTACGGTGTTCAGAATGACGAGTGTGAGGCCCTCTTTGGCGTGTTTATGTTGAACGGACTCGGCCAATCTATGGATATATTTGTTCGTATTGGCCAGTTGATCGGCTTTGTCCGGTTTGCCATCTTTTGTACGAGGCTTTTCCATCACCGCAACGGGAGTCTTGCCGTCAATAATCTTCGAGATTTTCTTCAGAGCATTGATTCGTTCATGGGTATGGTCCCTAATCGTGAGAACATGGCGGCCTTGCCAGGCCTTTTCCGAATATGGTTTGTAGTCTATCGCGCTATCCAGCCAGCGGCGCGCCATGGTTGCGCTCATCCACAGGCTGCGGCATGGGTGCATAACAGGATTATCGGATTTCTCAGGAAAGCCGCTCAGCCCGCGCAAATGCAGGCCTTTTCTCCAGGCGTCCAGTTGCAGGCTTGTCGCCAGACCGGTACTCATCAACTGGACCTCGTCAAAGACCCACAGGCAATCGTTATTGAGCAGCCCAAATTCCATGGGCCACCGGGCACGGCCCGCAGCGTATCCTCGGTTAAGCGCCCGCGAAAGCAGCATGTCCTGAGTACCGATCAGAATCGCATTATGCTCAGGATAGATGACCCAATCCCCATCGGCATCGCCCCCCATGAGAAGATGGACCCGTATCTTTCGAGGATCATCGCCTCCGTACCATGGGTCGTAGTGCACAAGCCGTTTCCGCTTAGCCTCTCCTTCGTAGGAGGCCTTGCCCCCAAGAAGGTCAAGTGAATCCAACCAGGTGACGGCACAATCCCGGGTCTGTTCGACCAGGACCCGCATAGGGAGGCAATAGACAAGCCTACGGGGTGTTTTCACGTCTGGTGAACCCGGCCTGACCGTCCTTTTGTAAATCCAAGCCAGGATCACCGTTGCGGTTTTCCCCAGTCCCGTCGGGATATCAAGGAGTTCGGGCCAATCGTTTTCGGCCAGATCCTGCTGATAATAATAAGGGGAACTGTCAACTGTGCCCATCGCCTTTTGAAAGAACTCCGAGTATGTCATTCTGCACCCCGTCCGCTCGTTTTATCGTCCAACTGCATATCTGCCTATGGCAACGTTATGTAAACGCAAGCTAAATGCTCCATCCTCCTATTTCCCGACCCTCTGGCATCAAACCAAAGAAGACCGGACAGCGCCCTCCTGCCTGGCAAACTCGCTCACCAGTACCTTCCCCCTTTTGGGGAATTGAATGGCTGCCATCAAAATGAACACGGTATCTCCTCACAGCGTCATCGCGTAGTCTCTGAATGACCGCACGGTATTTATCCGATGGTGGAGGACATCCATTTATGGCCGCATATCGGACATCCCGCTTCATCGGTTTGATGAGTTTTTCGTCCATTGATTCAGCTCTTTTCAGTGATCAGGCGCCTATCTATTCGTTATATTTGGGTTATTCGTGGTTCATAAGAGGTTTTTGCTTTGAATGCCTTTCCTCTTATACACCATGGGATTGTCAGATACGGTCACAAACTATGCAAAAAAATCGGGTTTAAAAAAATATCCGGTTTGCATCTTCCCTCCGAATAGACTATAATTGTGGTCAACACAGAACAACTCAGGAGGTCGCTTATGATCAGGACAATACCCGTTGCCGAGGCCAAAAAGAGGCTGTCGGCAATCATCAAGGACGTGGATGAAACATACGAACGGTATGCCATCACCAAGAACGGGGTCAACAAGGCCGTGCTGCTCAGCAGCGACGAGTTCGAGGGACTTTTGGAGACCATCGACATCCTTTCCCGAAAGGAGGAACGGGAGGCGATCGCACGGGCAAAGAAGGAAGTAAGATCGGGGCAGACGGTTTCCCTGAAAGACATTCGGCGCCGGTACGGGCTCGGCTGATGTCCTATTCCATCGAGCTTTCCAGAGAAGCTGAAAGGGATATGAACGCCCTCTACCTTTCCGACAGGAAACTCTTTCATCGAATCATCAAAAAGATGGAGTATCTTGAAGAGCATCCCTATGAAGGGAAGCCCCTTGTGGGAAATCACAAGGGGGAATTCTCTCTCCGCATCGGCGCCTATCGCCTCGTATATGAAATGGATGTCACCCACCGCGTTCTCTATGTCCTCACGGTAAAACACAGAAGGGATGTTTACAGGTAGGGGCTGACACAACACACGCCCTGAGGTCTTGAGCCCTCTTGTGCTCTGGCCGGGTCCCGCAGGTAGATTCGAAGCGGGGGCCACAAAATAAAAAGCCCCGTTTTCCATCTGTGTCTGGAAACGGGGTTTTTGGGTCGGGTCGATCCATTTCAAATCCTCTTTCCCATTGGGGATCAAGAGTCACATTGACATGTTGGCATTTATGGCATAACGATATGAATTCGCTTCGCTATTGTCCTTTGTCGTGGAATCGGATGTACCTCTGTAGCAGTGTTGAAACTGGCATCCCAACAGGAATATTCAGCGCCGCCTACGCCAGTAGAATGGATGTCTCTTCTGGTGGGCTACGGCAAGTATCCTGATCTTTTCAGGCTTCACAGAATAGATGACTGAGAATGGGAATCTGTACAGAAATCTTTTCCTGATCCGTCCTTGGATCAATGGCGCTGCATGGGGAAATTCGGAAATCCTCGCGAGAGATAGCTGAAATTCATCAATAAAGGCGGTCCCCAGACCAGGACTTTGCATGTCATAGAAGTCTGCGGCTTCTTCGATTTCAATCTCTGCCATCTCGTGGATGTCAATTTGGCGGTTCACTTTCTACCTGCTCGAATGCGGGCGATCACTTCCTCTGCGGGATGGGCGGCATCGACACCCCTATCCAGATTTTCATCGCGACGAACCGCCTCATCCACCCACAGTTGCTCGATCTCTTTGTTGTTGATGTCCTCGAGACTGGCGAGTATCTCTCTCGCGAGATAGGCCCGATCTTTCGGGCCTAAACGAAGGGCCTCTGTTTTCAATTCATCTATGCCCATGCTATCCTCCCTCTATGTTTTGTGAGCCGAAAATGATCTGAGATTAGGAATTTTTTTAATTTTTATATTCAACCATCGCCGCTAAGTCAATTTTATTTCCCACGCCGGGCCTATCCGTATCCCCACGCCTCGTGCAATGCTGAGAAAAAAATCTTGTCCAATTCCTGAATGGGTGCGGAATGCTTTTCGCTCTCGATACTGAATTTACTGAAGCGATCCAACTCCTGTTCCAAAAAGTCGCTGATGGGGCCGATTCGAGGGCCATAGTTCAGTTCTTCGCCCCGTCGCTTTGCCTGGACAAGGTTCGTGATCTCTTTCTTGAGTTCTGGGTCAGTCACCACGCCATCCACCAGTTTGTCAAATTCCATGGCAACGATGCCCTTTCCCTGTTCAATCCATTTCACGGCCAGAATGGGACGCAGCACGTAGAAATACTTTTTGAGCCAGACCCGCTCACCTTTCAGGTATTCCCGATAGTTGCCTCTGGCCATGTGGAGGTAATGATAGGCGGACGCGGTCACAGAATAGTACCGTGCCGCCAGCTCACGCATTTGAGCCGCAATAGAATAATGCTCCACGTAGATGATAGGCGAACCCAGCCATTCCAGAAGCGGTGGGTTCGATTTGCGAAGCAGCAAAAGGGCCTTCTGGAGGTCCCATCCGCTCATATCCAGCGCTCCATCAGCGGCAACTTCAATGACATCGCGTCGTTTTCGTACGGAGAGGTAGGCGTCAACCGGCCTCAAGAATATAAAGCGCACATCATAGTCGCTGTCGGTCGATGGGAATCCCCACGCCCTCGATCCGGACTCGCAGGCGTACAGAATTCGGACGTTCTTCTCTTTCTCGATCTCTCGGAGAGAAAAAACAATGTTTTCGGTAATTGGGTTCATTCGTCTGAATCGTTCATCCTTCCCGCTGCGGATAGCTATTGCAATGTCACGATCTCACCTTTGACCACGCCGTCAGCGACAAGACGATATTTGCGGGCAAGCCACATGGCAATCAATTGCGCGTCCCAAAAAGGTACAGGCGGCTGTAAGCCGTTGTATTGCCAGAGCCGATTTCGCTGCTCAAAATCGGGCATGAGAAGAATGCCCCTGTTTTCGAGTGGGGTCAACATCTTTCGGATCCTCCTGATTCACAACCTGTTGTCTGTATCACCTCAATAAATCAGGTGCCTATCTATTTGTTATATTTAGGTTACTCGTAGTTCATACGAGGCTTTCGCTTAAAATTCCATTCCTCTTATACACCATGGGATTGTCAAATGCGGTCACAAACTCGGGAAAAAATTCGCCTTGGTGAAGATTTTTTCATTTTTTCGGGTCCGGAATGGTCGGCTTTACAATGTTTTCCGTTTGACATTCCTAAGACAGGGTTCTACAATTTTCCACATAATATGTGAAAATATGGAGGTAGACATGAAGCGAAACCTGACGCTCTCTTTGGATGAACAGCTCCTTCGCCTGGCGAGAATGGTATGCCAGAAAAGGAATATAACAGTGACCCAGTATATACGGGATCAACTGGAAAACATAGTATCTCATGACGAGGAGTACCAAAAGAGCATGGACAGCATTATTGAACTGATGGAAAAGAGACCCATTCAGGTGGGACCCAGGACATGGACCAGGGATGAGCTTCATGAAAGATAGCACCTTCCTTGACACCAATGTGCTTGTGTACGCGTTTGATCGTTCAAGCCATGAAAAATACATGGTTGCTTCCGGGCTCATCAGAGAGGCCTTTGAAAAGAGGATCGGGGTCATCAGCACCCAGGTGTTGAAAGAATTCTATGTTACGGTGACTCAAAAAATCCCTGTTAAGATGGACATGGCGGACGCGGAGCAGGCCGTCCGAAATTTTTCTGTGTGGAAGGTAGTGGAAACAGACGTGGCCCTAATATTGAAGGCGATCCACGTCCAGAGACGCCACGGTCTCTCTTTCTGGGACGCGATGGTTGTGGCCGCTGCCAGGGTTTCCGGCTGCGCCGTCCTACTGACCGAAGACCTATCCCACGATACCTTTCTTGAGGGCCTTCACATCGTGAATCCTTTCCAAAACACTCCTTCCTGAATCCTGTTAGTGCCTTATCGCCGTGTAAGCGACAACATGTTGTAAGTTGCCAGTGTTCAGTGTTCGGGCTAATTTTCTAAATGGTTCACCATGCTGGCGCCTGAAACCCGAAACCTGAAACCTGTTATGCCCACGGGGAATTCGATGTATCAACTGCCCCGAAGGAGCCACTTTTTCCGAGCGGGGTCTCGGAAAAAGCATAGAGCCTTAGCTGAAGCTCAATGTAATCGACAATTTTGAAGGCAGTGATTTGCTCGGCAGCCCAATCCATCAGGGGCACGCCATGAATTGTCGGATTGTGTGGCGAGATCTGTGTATCGATCCAGGTCCGGGTCTTTCGGACCGCCTTTTCCCAGCTTTTGCGCTGCTCGGCAAAACATCGTTCCAGGATCTGTAGCAGCAGGGCGCTCCACAGGAGCACATCCTTGTCTACATTGGCGGACGAGGTCATCTGCTGTGAATCGTGGAGAACCGCTTCGAGAAAGATGCCGAGTTCTCGGGCAAGTTTTTTGCTTATTTTGAACCCGCCCTTTGCTCGCTGACCCTTCAGAATGGCCATTACCATCGCGAACACGGGGTCGGAAGGTGCAGTCGGCGGTGGAGGCGCGGAGGGCTCAAACAAAACATCGTAATCACAGAAATCCACACCCCGCTCTCCCACCGACATGGGCTCATTGGCAATACCCAAGGGCCTATGACCGCCCCCCGGAGGGAAATATTGTCTTAAAGGCTGACGCAGCCCCGGCCGCCCGTGCCATCCCATGGTCACCGGGACCGGGACCTTTCGGAGGAGCACTTCGCCGGTGGTGAGGTCCTTTTCCTCCCGTTCCTCCACGGCCACGAAACTGGTGATCCGGTATGTAGCGGGGGGTGATGGTCATGGGGAGGAGGAGGCGGAGGACGTCCCCGTCGCCGTCGATGAGAGTCACGTACTCTATATGGATGACGGCCTCCATTCGCGGATTGAGGTTGCCTGCCGAAAGGGTGAAGATGTTGGGTCGTTCCTCGTCTAAAAGATAGCCCCCCTTCCCTTCCTGAAGGGCATCGTCATAGATCTCGAAGGCCTTGTCCCGCTCCTCCACAAGACCCGAGATTCGGGCGCCTTCCTTTTCGACGGTAAAGCCGGCCACCGCGCCCCCTCGGGAAGCGGAAACTTGTACACGGCCTCAATAGCCTGGTTCTCCTCATTGCGGAACCGCTGGGACACGGTGATCCTGGCCCCCTGCCCGACGATCTGTCCATCTACTCCCACCCCGAGCAGAGGAACGGGCGTCCCCTGCCGTGAAAAAAGCCCGGCGTCAATTGTCCTCATTATTTTCTCCTTCTCCATTTTGTTCAAACAGGGTTTTGCCGACGCGCACCAGGGCATCGATTGCCTTTGGATGGCGTTCCTCGAGATCGCGGCGCACATGGATCTCGACGCCAGCGCAGATGGGAAGCCGCATCCAGAATTCGCGGGTCGCGGCTGGTTCAATGGCGGTCTGGGCCTCGGGGGGCAGATTCTGGATGTCCGACATCCGCAATCCCCTCTCCTGCATGGCCCGGATCTGTTGCAGTCGTTTTAAATGGCTGTCATAATAAAAGCCGCCCCTGCCCCTCCCCGCCGGGGGCTCCAAAAGACCTTCGGATACATAATATCTTATGGTTCTGCGGGAATATCCTGTAAGGGCGCAGAGGTCATCAATGGTGTAGGTTTTCGGTTCCATAGCGACTTAAATAACAGTTGACTGTTATTAAGTCAAGGACAAAATGACAGGGCTTGACGATTTTTCCATTTTTCAGCCCAGCATGGGAAAGACATATGTGATCGGTGCGTTTGGGATACGCGGCGAGAGATTATTCTTTGGCATTTTATGGCGCCTTACCGAACTTAGTGAGATGTTCCTGAAAACTTAATCCAGGCTGTGTTGACGTGAAAACCGGTGAAAGGGCGGGAGTGATGCATCTTGGGGCATGAAAAGCCGCACCGACGCTGGTGCGCCATATTTCTGCTGAAAAACGTCCTGCACGCTAATCAAAAATTGCCTTCACGAAATCGACGGGGTCAAAGTCCCTCAGGTCATCGATCTTTTCGCCGATCCCGATGAGGCGAATCGGTATGCCGAGTTCACGGGAAATACCGACCACAATGCCTCCCTTTGCCGTGCCGTCCAATTTCGTAAGGACGATGCTCGTCACCCCCAGGGACTGGTTGAATATCTGGGCCTGGGAGATGGCATTCTGTCCGGTGGTGGCATCCAGGACCAGCCAGACCTCATGGGGGGCCCCCGGGAGTTTCCGCCCGATGACCCGATGGATTTTCTGGAGCTCCTCCATGAGATTGATCTTGGTATGAAGCCGGCCAGCCGTGTCCACGATGACCACGTCGACCTTCCTGGCGACGGCCGCAGCCAGGCCGTCGAAGGCGACGGCGGAAGGATCGGCCCCCGGTCCCTGTCTGATGACAGTGGCCCCTACCCGATCGCCCCAGATCGTGAGCTGTTCCACTGCCGCAGCCCGAAACGTATCAGCGGCTACCAGGAGGACCTCTTTTCCTTCTGACCTGAATCGATGGGCCGCTTTCCCGATCGTGGTGGTCTTGCCCACGCCATTGACGCCCACAACCATGATGACCAGCGGTTCCCCCGGATTGGGAACCGAATGCTCGCGCCCTTCAACAGCAAGGAATGCCAGCATTTGATCCTTGAGGGCCGCCTTGAGCTTTTCAGTATCCCTCAGCTCTTTTCTGGCCACCTTTTCCTGAACCGAAGCGATCAATTCCTGGGTAGCGGCCACGCCGATATCCGAGGTGAAGAGGATCTCCTCCAAATCGTCTAACAGATCCTCGGTGATCTCCTTTTTCCCCAAAAAGAGGCGGTCCAGTCTTCCGGTAAACGAGTCCCGGGTCTTGGACAGTCCCTTGCGGAGTCTTCCAAAAAGCCCTGGACCCTTATCCGCCTCTCTACTGACGGAAGGGGTCGGTTCAGGCACCTTATCCGGCTCGGCATCGAAGGCGCCCTCTGCTTCATTTCCCTTTTTCCGCTTAAAAAATCCCAATGTCTCGTTCCTCTCTATTGAAGGCGCTCAGAAGCAGACTCTGATCCTCCGGCTACATTGACAGTTACCAGCTTGGAGACCCCCTTGTCCTGCATGGTGATTCCGTACAACCGATCGGTGATCTCCATGGTCTTTCGGCTGTGCGTGACCATGATGATCTGAGACGCCTGGCGAATCTCCTTGAGCAGGCTGTTGAACCGGTCGATGTTGGCCTCATCCAATGGAGAGTCTACCTCGTCCAAGAGACAGAACGGACTTGGCTTGATCATGTAGATGGCAAAAATCAGGGCCATGGCCACCAGGGCCTTTTCACCGCCGGAGAGGAGACCCATGTGGCTCAGTTTCTTTCCGGGAGGTTGGACCTCCACGATGACGCCGCTTTCCAGCGGACGGGATTCATCGCTCAGTTTCAGCCCGGCAGTGCCCCCGTTGAAGAGGATGGGAAAAATCTCTTTTAACTTCGCGTCCACGTCGTGAAACGTCTGCTTGAACTTATCGAGAGAAGTCTTATTAATCTTTCGAATAGCGGTCCTCAAGGATTCGATGGAAGTCAGGAGGTCTTCCCGCTGTCCCACGATAAACTCGTGACGTTCTTTCAGGGCCTCCAGCTCTTTGATGGCCATCAGATTGACCTCCCCAATCTGCTCCCGCAACCGCTTTTTCTGCTCGACCTTTTGTTCCGCATTCGCACGGGAGAAGTCCTCTTGAAGGTGGGACCGGTATATCTCGGCGAGACTGAGATTGAATTTTTCCCTTACCGTTTCCATGAGATGGTTCATCTTGAACTGAATCTCGGAGTTTTCCATCTTTGCCGTATTGATCTGTTCCCTGAGGTCATCCACCTCCCGTTTCAGGTCTTCCGCTTTTCTCTCTTCCTCTCTGATCTGGGCCTGAAATTCCCGTCGTTCCCTATCGGCATGGTTCATATCCGCCTCGGCCTTTTGCAGCCTTTCATAAAGCTCTTTCAGTTCTTCCTCCAACAGCTCTTTCCGTCTATGGCAATCCTCACGTCGCGCCCGGCCGGAAACGATATCCTCCTCGATCTTTCTGAGTCGATCGACGGCATCGTCCACATAGCCGTCCATCAACGCCATCTCGCGCAGGGCGCTTCGTTCGCCTTCCTCCGAAATCCTCAGGTCTGTCTTAAGCCGTGTCACGTCTTCGCGGCACTGCTCGAATTCTTCCTCTGCCTCTTTCAGCTCCCGTTCCTTTTGCTGGAAATAGGCCTCCTCTTTCTGTCTCTGAGTCTTACGGGCGTTGAGCTCATCCGCGAGGCGCACCAGGTCCTTTTCGTGTTTATTCCGCTCAATCTCCTTCCGCTTGAGATCATCGGATATCTTCGCGGACATCTTTTCCAACTGATCCAACTCCTGACCAAAGCGGAACAGGACTTTATCCAGCTCGTTGATCTCTTCCTGGCAGGTCCACCGGTCTTCAGTCAACCCCTCGATGACACCTTGTTTTTCCTCTATTCGGCCGGTGATTTCCTCGAGTTGGGTACGGAGCTCGTCAACCCTTGCCGCATGCCTGACGACGTTCTCCTTCAACTCGCCAATCTCCCGTTTCCGGATCAATATTCCCCGGGAGGCATGCGCGGTCTTGCCGCCGCTGATCACGCCCATTCGGTCCACGCTGTCACCGTCAATCGTGACAAAACCGATGCCGCATCCGTTCCTTCCGCATAGATCCTGAGCCCGTTCCCAGTTTGAAAGGGCCGTATCCAGGTCTTCGGCGATGGCCGTGTCGGCAAGGAGGGCTTCTATGAGTGGGGCATACGCTGGCGAGGTGGAGACATGGTCAAGCAGGAGAGGAAATCCCACATTCCCCCCCTCTTGGGCCGCGCCCCGAATTCGCTTGACCGGGGCAAAACTGCTCATCCCTTTTGCCGACCTTTTCAGATAATCAACCCCTTCTTTGCCATCGGCCGGGGATTCCACCAGCACACACTGGAGTTTGTCGGCCAGGACCGCCTCGACAGCGCGCTCATATTCCGGATCAACCTGAATGGCATCGGCCAGGATTCCAAAAATACGACCGGCCTGAAGCGGGGGAAAGTCACCGGCCTTCATGATGGTCCTGACCCCCATCTGGTACCCTTCGAAATTCTGTGCCAGGGTCTCCAGACTGGCGAGTCGGGACTGGCACATGTTGAGTTCCGATTCCGCTGATTTCAGCTCGGATTCAACCCGTCCCTTTATCATCCCCAATTCCTTTGAACGGACGGTCTCATCTTCCATGGCGGCTGTTATCTCGCCGAGTCTTTCTGCGGTCGCCTCGCGCACCATCTGCTTTCTTTCCGATGCAGCGATAATATTTTCCGACTTGGCAGTGATTTCCGTGAGTTCGTTTTCGAGCCTGGATCGGCTGTCCGAGATCTGCTCGATAAGCCGGTTCAGGTATCCTGACTCGTGATTCAGCCCGACCTCCCTGTTTTCTCCGGCGCTCAGCTCTGTTCTGGCCTTCTCATAGTCCTCGCGAATCTCTTCCAGCGCCCTCTTCCTCACCGTCGCCCGTTCGTCCCTGACAGCGATTTCCCTTTGGAGTTCAGAAGAGTTAACCCGTATCTGTTCCCGATCGTTCTCCAGGTTTGCCCGCTTGTCTTTCAGTTCTGAAAGGCGAATGGTCAGCGATTCCTGCTCACCCATAAGCCGGCCTTTCATTTCGCCGATCATTCGTATCTCGCCTGCCAGGGATTCGACCTCCCCCTCTTTTTTTCGGACCCCGTCGCTGAGACGAAGGTGGGTCTGCCTATAGACACCGAGGCCTGCATCCTTTTCGTCCAGCTCCAGATTCATTTCTTCTATCAGGGCGCGCACCTGGGACATTCGTGTGGACATGCCGATCTCTTCCCTTACCAGTGCCTCTGTGGAACCCGCCTTTTCTCCCAGGTCGTCTTCCAACTGGGCATAGGTGTTGCTGTAGAGAGTCATTTCCAGGTTTCGAATCTCCTCGCTGACAGACTTGTAGCGCCTCGCTTTGGCTGCCTGGCGCTTGAGGGCACGCTCCTGGCCCTGAATCTCTGCCAGGATGTCTTCCACCCTCTGGAGATTGGCCTCCGTGAGCTCGATCTTTCGCTGTGATATCTCCACCTTTTTACGGTATTTGGTTATCCCCGCAGCCTCTTCCAGCATGACGCGGGTCTCTTCAGGCTTTTGCTCGATGATGGTCCCGATCTGCCCCTGACCGATAATCGAATAGGCCCGGTTGCCCAGGCCCGTATCCATGAATACCTCCTGGATATCCTTGAGCCGGCACGCCACATTGTTGATCAGGTATTCACTTTCTCCGGAGCGGTAAAGACGCCGTGTCACCGAAAGTTCCGGGTCGCTTGCAAATGCCGGAGGGAAGGAGCCGTTTCCGTTTTCAAAGAGGATGGACACCTCCGCCATTCCCATGGGCTTATGCGGCCCGGCCCCGTTGAATATGACATCTTCCATTTTTCGGCCCCGCAACTGCTTCGGACTCTGCTCCCCCATGCCCCATCTGATGGCGTCAACGACATTACTCTTGCCGCAGCCATTCGGCCCGACTACCCCGCTGATCCCTTCGGGGAACGTGATGTCGAGCTTCTCCATGAAGGATTTAAAGCCGAGAATGGAAACTTTCTTGATTTTCATGACGACCTCCGTTGTGCCGGTCCCCTCGTTTTTCTGAGGCTTCACCCAATGATTTCCGGAACAAAAGAACGTCACCCGGAACCAGTGAAATGTCTTTATCATATGGATGTGGACTTGTAAAGAAAAAATACCACATAATGTGTCGTAAAATAACATCGCACCAACATATGGTGCGACATTGAGGCCGATCGGAATGATATTGACAATAGTATCGCCGAGTTCCTATTATTCTGGCTGCTGGATGCTCGATACTGGATATTCGATATCTGTTGCTCGATGATTCGAATGGACGGCGAGTGTCCTTTGAATTTTTTTAACCGACATCTTGTGCCCAATGCCTCAGGCCTTGAGACTGACGCCTTGCACCTGACGCCTTGCACCTGAATTCTTACACCTCGAGTCTCCTATGTACACCGTCCCCTTTGGTAAAGATGACCTCCACTTTGATCTGCCGCACGGGATGACAGGCGCCATTGCCACATCCGGCCCTGCGAAACCGCTGGCGGATCTGAAAGGGGCCATCGCACACGCTATCTCCGGTCCAGTCGATTCGCCACCCCTTCGTACCTTGGCAAAACCGGGCGACAGGGTCTGCATTGTCTTTACCGACATCACCAGGGCGAGTCCGGACCACCTCCTGGTGCCGGCACTCCTCGCGGAACTGGAGGCCGCCGGGGTCCCGCAAAACCGGATCACCCTCCTCTGCGGCGTGGGCCTCCATCGCGCCAGCACCCCCGAAGAAAAGGCGATTAAATTGGGGAAGGATGTTTTGAACCGGTACAGGGTTGTAGATCACTGTGCCGGAGATTCGAGTGCCATTGTGGATCTGGGAAAATCCGAAACCGGCGTTCCCCTGACCGTCAACCGACTGGCGAGCGAGGCAGATCTCCTGATTGCCACGGGTATTGTGGAACCCCACCAGTTTGCAGGGTATTCAGGCGGCCGCAAGACGGTTGCAGTGGGCGCGGCCGGAGAGGCCACCATTGCCTATACCCATGGCCCCGAGATGATGGACCACCCGGGAACGCGACTGGGAAGGATCGAGGGGAACCCCTTTCATGAGGCGGTGACAGAGGCGGCACGGCGGGCCGGCCTGAGGTTTATTCTGAATGTTGTCCTGGCTGAAGACAAACGACCGGCGGCCGTGCTTGCCGGTGATCCCGACGCGGCCTTCCGAGGTCTCGTCGCAGAAGCCCGCAGGATCTATGAGGTCCCGATCCCCAGACAGGTTGACGTGGCCGTGGCCGGTGTCGGCTTTCCCAAAGATGCCAGCATTTACCAGGCATGCCGCGCCGCCAGCTACCTCCATTTTGCCCCTGTTCCGGTGGTAAAAGACGGGGGCGTCATCATTGTTCCGGCGCCCACCCCTGAGGGCGCGGGTCAAGGGACCGGGGAGAAGCGGTTTTTGGAAAAAATGAGCGAGGCCCCGAATATGATGTCCCTACTGAAAGAGATGCGGGCGTCCGGTTATCCCCCGGGGGCACAGCGCGCCTTCATCATGGCCAAGGTCCTGGAAAGGATCCATGTGATCATCGTCGGCTCCGAAACCCCGGACATCGTCCGCCAGGTCCATATGATCCCGGCCCATGATATGGATGAGGCCTTTCGCATCTGCACACAAAAAATCGGCAGGAGAGACCTGGACGTCCTCGTCGTCCCCCACGCACTGCTCTCACTGCCAATCGTGTCTTAGGGCCTTATTCCGTAACCTGACCAACCGTTGAGTTGCGGGTGTAGCCCGAGTTGGACACTTTAGCTCATTTTAGGCATGTTAGACATTTTTTATGGAGGTATACCGTGGACATATTGAAGGTCATCGAAGAAAGAAGAAGCACCCGGGGCTTTCTGAAGCGGCCGGTTGAACACGAAACCTTAGAGACTCTTCTTCGACTCGCCACTCAGGCTCCCTCGGCCATTAATCTTCAGCCCTACGAATTGACGGTTGTATCCGGCGAGGAGAAACAGAGGCTCAGCAGGCTTCTGGTCAAACGAATGAAGGAACGGAACATATCCTGCGGACCGGGGTCCAAAAGCCCGCTTCCGGAGTATTTTGTAGAACGGGAAAGGGGGCTTCTCCATGTAATTCGGCCCAATCTGCCAGAGGGAACCCCTTTCCAGGATTTTATCAACGAGGGGAGCTGCAATTTCTACGGGGCCCCGACCGCCGTCATCATCACGATCGACCAGGTCTTCTCAAGCGCCAGGCTCACGGATATCGGCGTCGTGGTCGGTTACCTGGTCCTGGCCGCCCACGCCCTCGGCCTGGGGACCTGCCCCATCGGTTTGATTACGGCATTTGACGACGATATTAGAGAATCCCTGAGCCTGCGGGATGAAAAGAAGGTCGTGATCGGAGTGGCCGTCGGCTATCCCGATCCCGAGGCCCCTATCAACCGTTCAAGATCTGACAGGGTCCCCGTGGATGACCTGGTGAAATGGCGGGAGTGATGACTGGATGGTGGTTCCTCAATGCTGGATGGAGGCCATTGGGAAACCAAGCACCTCGTTCCCGACGCCTTGCACCCGATGCCTTGCGCCTCCTTCTGGATACCTGACGATGGATACCAGACCTTCGAGTGTTCAAACGCGTCCACGGATTGGCATTGCCTTTTCCTCCGGTTTTTTCGGGTTCTTTGCCCATGCGGGATTTTTGGCTGCGGTCCGAGAATCGGGCATAAAGCCGATCGCCTATGCCGGGGCCAGTTCAGGGGCGATTGTGGCCGCCATGGCCGCCTCGGGCATGAACGCTCCCGCCATAAAGGAAATGCTCCTCGGCCTTAAAAAGCGCGATTTCTGGGATCCTGACCCGTGGCCATCTGTTCTATCGCACGCGCTTCGCCTGTTCAGGGGGTACACCGGATACCTTAGAGGAGATGGATTTGCCCGTCTCCTGGAACGGCTCCCCGCAAGGACGTTTGAGGAATGCGATACGCCGCTGGCCATTTCGGCCACAGACCTGACCCACAAAAGGGAGGTTATTTTCACGAAGGGGGATCTTCTCCAGGCGATTCAGGCCTCCGGATCCGTGCCGGTTCTCTTCAAGCCGACAGAGATCAGCGGCGCGTTGTGCTGCGATGGCGGGATAACCGGAAAGGCCCCGGTGGAGGCCCTGGCCGACCTCTGTGGCCTGGATAGGATAGTGGTTCATTTCATCGTCTCGGACAATGTGAAAGAGAGCGAACAGTCCTTTTTGAAAAAACGTTTCACCCCCTGGCATATCCAGCACCTCGCCGTGAATATCGCCCGGGAAAAGGCATATCAGAAAGAGGTCGAGCTTGTAAAATCACGGGGGGTTGAGGTCATTGAGGTAAGAACGAATGCCCCCTCCGTCAGCCCGGGGAGGCTGGAAAGAGGCCCAAGGGCATACGAGGCGGCCAGGACTACTGCCCTCAAAATCCTGCACGTTAGATAGACCGTCAACAGCGGAAGGGACTGCTGCGAAAAGAGGGAGCATTCAACGGAGGATGTTCATTGTCTGCGAAGACGGGTTTAAAGGAAACGTCTCGATCGCCCCCACCCGGATCAGGGCCTTGATCAACGCGCATACTGGAAGACCAACCACATTGCTATAAGACCCGGAAATCGATTCCACCATAAAGGCGCCGATTCCCTGTATGGCATAGGCCCCGGCCTTGCCGAACGGTTCGCCCGTGCGGACATAGGCCTCTATCTCCCTGTCGCTCAGTGGTTTGAAACAGACGTCGGTACTGACCGATTCGGAATGGGCCGGCAGACCGGAGGGATCTATTACGCAGAAACCCGTGATCACCCGGTGTCCTGTCCCGGCCAGGAGGGCAAGCATCTCCCTTGCGTTCGCTTCATCGCGCGGTTTGCCGAGGATTCTGCCCGCAATGACCACGATGGTGTCGGCCCCAAGGACCCAGGCTGGACCCGCCAGGCGATGGACCTGGATCGCCTTCTTCTCAGCCAGGCCAAGGCACACCTCTGTCGGCTCATGCCCTGTCTCCTGTTCATCGACCTCGCTCGCAACAACTCGAAAGGAAATCTGGATCTGCGTCAGCAGTTCCCTCCTTCGAGGGGATGCAGATGCCAGAATTACGGGGTAAGCCTTGTTGATGAGAGGAAAAGCCATGTTCTTACGGGAGATGGAAAAGGGCCTTGGCATTCTCAGTGGTCTGCCGGGCAACGTCTTCAAATGGAATATTCCTCAGCTTTGCGATCTCCATGGCGGTAAACTGAACGTAAGCCGGCTCGTTTCGTTTTCCTCGCTTGGGGACGGGGGCCAGATAAGGGGAATCGGTTTCGATCAACAGGCGGCTCAGGGGAAGCGAGACAGCCACCTCCTTGATTTGTAGTGCATTTTTATAGGTTACCGTTCCCGGTATGGAGATAAAATAACCCAGATCAATAAAGGCTTCAGCAAGATCCAGGTCGCCGGAAAAGCAGTGAATCACCCCTTTTCTCTCTCCTTTTCCCATGCCTTTGAGAATGGCATAGGCCGCATCATGCGCGTCTCGATCATGGATGATCACCGGTAGGTTCAGGTCTTCGGCCCTCCCAAGCTGTTCCTGAAAAATTCGCACCTGCGCCTCGGTAGACGAATACCCCCGGAAATAATCGAGGCCGATCTCTCCCCAAGCGACTACGTTGGGATCGGACGCCAACTCTGCCAGTTGATCCAGAGCAGGCGGCATGCAGGTCTCCGCGTTGTGGGGATGACACCCCACGGACGCAGATAAATAGGGGTACGTTCGCGCCAGATTCAAGGCATCGCCCGAGCTTTTCAGGTCAATCCCAATGCAGACGATATGCCCGACCCCGGCCTCAAGAGCGCGCTTGAGAACATCTTCGCGGTCCCTGTCAAAATCGTCCATATCCAGATGTGCGTGACTGTCAATCAACATACTCATTTCCCGCCAAAACCGAGTCAACCGTTCCTACGCATGCCTTCACGGTCGCTGACCTTATAATCCATTCGGCAGCGTTTCGCAAACAATTCTGTTCAGCAATTCTCATTATGTGTAGGCTGTTCCAAATGCGGCAACACCGGCTATCGAGGGCGTACCGGCATTCACGAACTCCTCGAGGGCACGGACGAAATAAAATCCCTGATCCAGGGCAAGGCCAAAATGGAAGAATTGAGGGCCCAGGCCATCAGGGACGGAATGACGACGCTGATGCAGGACGGCATTCGAAAGGTCTGTCTCGGCCTTACAGACCTTGCCCAGGTCCGCAGGGTTTGTATTAAATGAGGCTTCAGGCGCAAAGCGTCTCCTCTCGCCTCACGCCTCAAGCCTTGCGCCTTGTTACGGATATATCCCCGGGTGGAGGAGTCCGGCAGTTTCGTCCAACCCGAACATGATATTCATGTTCTGGACAGCGCTCCCTGCCTGCCCCTTGACCAGGTTGTCGATCAGGCTTACAACAATCAGTCTTCCCGTCCGCTCATCCACATTCAGCGACAGATTACAGAAATTGCTGCCTCGAACGTTGGTGCTCACCTGCGGCGTCTCAGGCCCGAATACCCTTACGAACGATTCACCCGCATAAAATGAGCGGTAGGCCTCCTCCACCTTCTTCAGGGTCTGCCCCTCTTCGAGATTGGCGTACAGGGTCGTCAGAATGCCCCGGCAGAGGGGAACCACGTGCGGGGTAAAGGTAATCCGTATCTCTTCCCCGGCAATCAGCCCCAGCTCTCTTTCGACCTCATACACATGCTGGTGTCCGGAAATGCGATAGGCGTTCATGGCATCGTACCGGGCAGGATAATGAAACGTGGGATTCGGGGTCTTTCCGGCCCCGGAGACCCCGGTTTTGGCATCGCAGATAATCGACCCCGCCTCTATCAGGCCTGATTTTACGGCAGGCGCCAGTCCGAGTATACAGCTCACCGCAAAGCAGCCCGGATTTCCCACCAGATCGGATCGGGCGATCGTATCCCGGTGGAGTTCGGCCAATCCATAGACCGAGCGGGATAAAAGATTCGGAGAGGCATGATTTGGGTCCTTACCGATCCTGGCTGCATATCCCTGGTAGGTCTCCAGATCATTGAAGCGAAAATCGCCGCTGTAATCGATCACCTTGACGCCCTTTTCCAGCCACGCGGCCGCGCCCTTCTGTCCGACGCCGTCCGGCGTGGAAAAGAAGACCACGTCAAAGTCATTCGGGCAGTTCGGATCGTCCGGAGCTATAAGGGGGAGATCGCAGAACCCGGTCAGGTGCGGGTACAACGCGCTGATCGGTTTCCCCACGTCCTGCTTGTCGATGAGCGCCCGAATCTCTGCATGTGGATGCGCCTGAAGGAGCTCAATGGCCCCACATCCGCCGTACCCCCCTGCCCCGATAATTCCGACCTTGATCTTGTCCATAAAAATAAACCCTCCTTTTTCTCTCACAGAGGCCAGAGGCCACAGAAATTCTTTTTACTTTAAACAACCTGTTGTCCCAATTTTGCGCATCTTCATGTTCTACTTACACATTGAACCGGAAGGTGATGATATCGCCGTCCTTCACCTCGTAGCCCTTTCCTTCCAGGCGGACCAGGCCCGCCTTTTTGGCCTCGTTAAAGCCGCCGTGATTTTTCAGGTCTTCATAGGCAACCACCTCTGCACGAATAAAGCCCTGCTGAATATCGGAATGCACTGATCCCGCGGCCTCCAGGGCCAGTGTGCCTGCGGGAATGGGCCATGCCCTCACCTCGTCGGGTCCAACCGTAAAAAATGAGATCCGGTTGAGGATTTGAAAGGAGTGGCGGATCACCCGGTCGAGGGCGGATTCTTGAATGTGATATGCCTCCAGGAACTCCTTTGCCTCTTCCGGCGACAACGAAGCGATCTCCCTCTCGAGGCCCCCCCGCACCACAAACAGGTCCACGCCTTCTGGCCTCCGGTTCCATGTGGGAGGGGCCTCATCTTCATCATCGTTGTTGATAAGGATCAAAATAGGCTTGGCAGAGAGGAAGGTAAACCCCTTGAGAAGGGGGGCCGCGGCAAGTGCCGGGTCACTCCGAATGGGCATGCCCTGCTCCAGGACCTGACGGCAGGACTGCAGCAGAGATGCCTCTTCACCATCCGGGAGCTTGCCCCGTTTTCTGTCCAAGTCGATCCTCTCCATCCTTTTTTCGACTACGACCAGATCGCTAAGGATCATCTCCTCTTCAAGTTTTTTAAAATCCGGTTCAGGCGTCGGGGGTGTCCCAAGGGTCCCTTCAAAATTTCGAACCACATGGAGGAGCGCATCGCAGGTCCGAATCTGGTTCCAGGCCGCCCCTTCAGAACCCGCCCCTCCACCAGGACCTGTTTCAGGCGGCAGAAGGTATTCGATCTTTGCATAAGTGGTCTTTTTCGGTTGATACATTCGGGACAGGAAGTCAATCCGGTCGTCGAACACGGTAACCGCCGCAATGCGAAGATCTTTTCGAGACGCGTGATCGCCCTCCGCGCCTCTCGCCCCTGTCAATGCAGCGAAAATGGTAGATTTACCTCCCTGGGGAAGCCCGATAATGCCGATTTTCATTCAACTCCTCCTAAAACCTGCCTCTCTGCCGCCGCAGGAGGATATAGATCGCCCCGGTCCCGCCATCATAAGGCCGGGCGGTTGAAAAGGCCAGAACAATGCGTTTCACCGGCCCCCGGTTCAGCCAGACGGGCAACCGCTCTTTGAGCACCGGAATATGATCTTCAGAGTTGAGCCCCCTTCCGTGTACCACGAGCACGCATCTCAATCCGAGCCGGTAGCTTCTCAGAAGGAATTCCGTGACCTTCAGCTCCGCCTCCTGACGCGTGCATCCGTGAAGATCCACGTGATCCTGAACAGGAAAAAGCCCCTCCTTCAGTTTTTGCATCAGTTTTCGATCAAATCCCTTGACAGATCCCTCGATGTATTCGTCGCTGAAGGTAATATCCATCTCCGCCGCTCCGCTGACGAGGTCGGAAAGATGGGCCATGACCTCCAGATCTCCGGCGTTGGGGGGATGTACCGGTCTTGCATCCCGGTCAGGAAGTTTGGCAATTCGCCGCTGGGCGCCTTTTAACGGAGTCACATCTGTCATGGCCTCCCTGAAACGGGCCATGTCGTCGGGCTCGGGCCGCGACACGGAAAGAGCCGGCTTCTCAGTTGCGAGCGGGGCGCTTTCGCTTACTTGTTTCAGCTCTCGCAGATGGTGAAGCGCCGGATTAAAAGGACTTCCTCTCTGCTGAGACCCCGTTTCCGCCTGAGAACCGCCTTTCGCTTTTTGCTTTTTTTTGCGAACCATGTTACAGACTCAAACCTCAGACAAAGGTAACTCCCTTCTGATAGAAGCGATGACAACCAACCGGACCTTTTTCACACACCTAAAGTGATACAGCTCAAGAAACGAGGTCAGCGGAAAAATTGGCTTGAAATGCACGTCTCATAATTACTATAACATAAAACCAGCGGTTTGGAATGGATTGCCGATTATTTTTCAGAGGATTTCACATGGCTAAAATCGATGATTACAAAATGGCAGTTGAATTGGCAAGGGCAGACCTGACGCAAATGAATCCTAAGCGGATCGCCGATCTGAGCGGCGCTGCATTCGAACCGGATTCCGAAGGAAAGGCCATGCTTCACCTTGATTTTTTAGCCAGGGGGGTAACCATCACCTGGCCGGGGCTCATTGTATCCTTCACCGAATCTGGCGATGAACTGCCGTTTCAGGAACAAATTCTTATCCTCCATTACCTGAGCGGGGCCAAAGGGGCTACGCCCACGGACCAGTGGATCGCCTATCAGGAGGTACCGGACGGCAAATTTTATCTCGACGCCTTTGTCCGACGCGCCAAGAACCCCATGGTGCAGGTCTTTGGAAACCGGCCGGAACTATTGGTCAAACTTGCCACCGAGCGCTATGGAGCCAGGCCCCTGGATCAGGGAGACGTCTCGGTACGGGTGCAGGCACTCCCCCTGATCCCCGTGGCCCTGATTCTCTGGCGAGGCGATGAGGAGTTTCCGCCGGAAGGGACGATTCTGTTTGACCACAATGTCTCTGAAATCCTCTCCGCAGAGGATATCGCCTGGCTGGCGGGCATGATTATCTATCCCCTCATCGGTATGGCGAGATGAAAGGAGAAACAATGTCTTCTGATAAACCCCAAGTAGCGGTCATCATGGGAAGCGCCTCTGATGCAGAGGTGATGAGAGGGTGCGTGGAGCTCCTCAGAGAACTGGAATTACCGCATGAGGTAAAGGTACTCTCGGCCCACAGGACCCCTGATCTCACCAGAGAGTATGCCGTATCTGCGGCTGGTCGCGGGATCGAGGTCATTATCGCGGGCGCTGGATGGGCGGCCCATCTGGCCGGCGCCATTGCCGCACAGACCACTCTCCCCGTGATCGGGGTGCCCATTGACTCTTCCCCGTTCAAGGGGCTGGATGCGCTTTTGTCCACCGTCCAGATGCCTTCTGGCATCCCGGTGGCGACAGTGGCGGTAGGGAGCGGGGGCGCAAAAAACGCCGCGGTGCTCGCCGCTCAAATCCTGGCACTGAAATACCCGCGCATTGCCGAAAAGGTAAACGATTACCGGAGGAAATTGACCGAACAGGCCTCAACAAAAGTCGATTCCTGCGATAACGAATGAACATCGAACGTCCGACATCGAATGATGAATGAAAACCAGGACCCGGTGATTCAGCAGGCTAAATCAATCCTCCTGCAAGGGGGAGTGGTTGCCTGTGCCACAGAGTCCTTCTACGGCCTTGCCGTGGACGCCGGCAATCAAGCCGCCATTCGAAAACTCTTTTACTTGAAAAACCGGGAACCGGGAAAGCCGGTCCTCATTCTGATCCCTTCCGCAGAATCCCTTGTCGAGTATGTGACCCACATTCCGCCGATCGCCTTCCCTCTGATCCACGCCTTCTGGCCCGGAGGACTGACCCTCATCTTCGAGGCATCGGAAAAAATCTCGCCCCTCCTCACCGGCGGGACCGGAACCATCGGCATCAGGCTCTCCAGCCACCCTATCCCTACCGCACTGGCTCGTGCCGTTCAAGGACCGGTCACCGGGACTAGCGCCAATATCTCGGGCGGCCCCCCATGTCGGCGCGCCGAAGAAGTCACCGCATATTTCGGCGAAAGGATCGATCTGATCATAGACAGCGGAGAAACAGACGGGGGGGGCGGATCGACCGTGGTTGATCTGGCGACAGACCCGCCCACAATTGTTAGAGAGGGCATGGTCACCCGACAGACGCTTGAAAAGGTGCTTCAAACCGTTACCTGACCGGCCTGAAAGACCCCCGGCACGATGCCGCAGGCCCGTCAGATGTCACGGCCCTAACATTTGGGGATCTGTAGACATTGAATAAGTATGATTCTTCATTAATGAATAAGTATTATTCCACCGCGCCCTGCACCTTGCTAATGGCTACGCGCAGGTCCTCAAGGCTGTAGGGCTTGGCCAGAAATGCCTGAGGCCGTTCAGCGTGGTCACCGCTCATCACGCTGGCCTCGTCATAGCCGCTGGCCAGAATAACCGGGATGTCGGGCCTGATGTCCCGCAGGGCCGCTATGGTCTTCCACCCATCCATGCGGGGCATAGTCAGATCACTCAAGACGAACTTAATCTCCTCAGATCGCTCCCGAAAGATCTCCACGCCTTCCACCCCATCCTTTGCCGCAATGACCCGACAGCCCAGATATTCCAGCATTCGAACCCCCAGCTTTCGCACCTGTTCCGTGTCCTCTATGAGCAGGACCGTTCCCCCTCCCTGAATCGCATCGCCGGCCGCCACTGACTTCTTCTCCGCCCTCGAAACCTCTCCCTCCACCAAGGGCAAAAACACCCGAAACACGCTCCCCACAGGTTTTTCGCGCAAAGACGCCAAGCCGCCAAGGGTTTCTGAGTTCTGACCTCCGACTCCCGACCTCTGATCTCCGACTTCCGACATCCGACCCCCAACCCGGCTTTCCACCGTCACCACCCCCCCGTGCGCGCGCGCAATGCCCAGCACCACCGCCAGTCCCAGTCCCCGTCCGGCAAATTTGGTGGAGAAGAAGGGATCGAAGATCTTCTCGATATCTGCATCGGCAATGCCCGAACCCGTATCCCTCACCTCCAAACACGCATAGGCACGATCCTCGGGCGCCCACTCGATGGGGAAACGGTGCGCTTTGGGAATATCCAGGTCTGCAACGGCGTCGACGGCAATATGCAGAGAACCGCCAGCCTCGGACATAGCCTCCCAGGCATTGGTCGCCAGGTTGGTCAGGACCTGCCGGATATCGTTCGAATTGCCATGGACCCAGGGGCCCGATCTTGTCAGGTCCGTCTTGACGACCACGTTTTTGGGCAGAGCCGTCTGCAGCATGGCGAGGTTTTGGCGGCACGTCTCGGCCAGGTCGAGCGTCTCCCGTCGGCCAGATGTCTTTCCCAGGTATGCGAGCATGTGGCCGCTCACACGGGCCGCCTCGCGGGCCGCCCCCATGGCCTCGGTCAGGGATTGCACAGCCTGTTCAGGATGGCCCAGATCGCTCAGGGCGATATCAAGATTTCCCAAAACGACCTGGAGCTGGTTGTTGAAGTGATGCGCAATGGCCCCAGCCATTCGACCCAGGCTTTCGGCCTTCTGGAGCTGACGGCGCTGGGCCTCCATCTCCTTGCGTTCAGTGATGTCCCTGCTTATGCCCTGAAGCCCGATAACACGGTCCCCCTCATAAATAGGCGTTGTGTTGATTTCGACGGTCAGCATTCCCCCATCCCCGGTCCTGTAACTCAGTTCATACGGGGGCACCGCTTCCCCTTTCATCACCTTTTCGAAGTTGCGCATGACCCGTTCGTGGTCTTCCGGCGCCACAATGTCGAGAAAATGCAATGTAAGAAATCGATCTCGACGTATCCCTGATCGATCCAGGATCGCCTTGTTGACGAAAGTGAAATAGCCCCTGGCGTCGAGCCGATAAACCCCGTCGTTGATGTTGTCTACAAAATTCATCGTATCTCCTTTCGCCTTTTCGCAGCGCTTCCTCGCCCCGTTTTCCTACAGCGACGTCGGGCGTGGTTGTTCCAAAGGCATGCGCGCCCCTCTTTTCTTGAACCAAGTTTTTGATGTCCCTGTTCCAGTTTCAGGTCTGCCCAAAGGGTTTAAGGCAAAGCTTCTATAGACGGGCGTAACTATCTTCACAAATTGGAAATATTCTCGAAAGAGTCAAACACTCTCGGCCATATACAGACAGGTCAAGGCATGTCCGGCTGACCTGAAAAGGTGTAGAGAGAGAGCAAGATGTGCGCCATGAAATGATCGGACATGTTCATGCACCTCATGAAGTGTGGCTCGATAGATCGCCCGCAGGGGTCAGCCAAACGGCTATCAAGAAAGGCTAATCGTGCGTGGGGTTGTTGAGATAGGTATTTTTTTGAGCGAGAGAATAGAAACAATCCGTTTGCGTGTCAAGGGGAAACAATTTCACGGTAAAATGACGTTGCCGCCCTCAGCCAAATTCTTTTGACTTGAGGCCGGAACTGGTCTAAAATTCTCTCCGTTTCTCCCCTGCATTTCCTTGCAGTCGTTTTTCCAATAGATCATCGATTAGAGCCGATAGCGTCCTTCCGAATTCAACGAGAGGATGGCATGGCGGGAGTCATCGTCCACAAGCTTTTTCAAAATCTCTATTCATGCCCTCAGAAGCACCTGATTCCAAGGAAAGGAGACCTGATCATTGAGCGACGCCCCAAGGGTCCTGTTGGTTGACGACAACCCTGTCAGCCTGAAATTGGCAACATTGATGCTGGAAAGGCAAAGCATTCGGGTTGACATTGCCAGAGACGGCGAGACGGCCGTGAAGGCCGTTCAAAAGACCGCGTATCAGATGGTTTTGATGGACGTCCAGTTGCCCGGAATGGACGGGATAGAGGCCACTCGTCGCATACGCGCCCTTGAGTCTGAAGCTCAAAGCTCAAAGCGTAAAGGCAAACAAGACGGTGTAAACCTTTCAGCTTCGGGCTTTCAGCTTTCAGTTCAATCCGGCCACATCCCCATCATCGCCCTGACCGCTGAGGACCGTAAAGGCATGAAACAGGCCTGTCTGAATGCGGGCATGGACGACGTCATGGAAAAGCCGGTGCGTCCTGAAAAGATCCAATCGGTCCTGAAACGGTTTATCGGCGGTCCTGAGGCGCCCGAAAACAGAGCTTTTTCCATAGAGGATGCGATGAAAGAAGTCCGTGATGCGCCTATCGAGATGAGGGAAGAAGCGCCTGTTCGCCACCTCATGACCTTCACTCTCGGGAATGGAACGTATGCCTTTGACCTGGCCTATATGAAGAAAATCCGTTGGGCAAAAGACATAACCCCCGTGCCCGGACTTCCCCCCTACATCCTGGGGATCACCAACACGCAGGGCGAAATTATCTCAGTGGTGGATCTGAAGACCTTGCTGGGAATCCAATCGGAGACGCCTTCGCGGGCGTCCATCATGATCGCCGGCATGAAAGGCGTGGATGTGGGGCTTCTGGTGGACAGCGTGGATGACCTCATCGACCTTCCGCTCAAATCCATCGATCCCCCCATGATCACCTTTGAAAAGGAATATACGGATTTCATCGATGGCGAAGCGCGTCTGAATGACCGCCTGGTGGTCATTCTCAATTATGAACGGATTATGGCCTCTGAAAAAATGAATGTTCACGAAAAATGAGGGTATGGAAACATCGAACATCGAATCCCGCGGGATCGAATATGAATGGCGGAAAATCCGGCAGTCAACCCTAGACAGTGAACCTCGGAACCTATCATCTCAATAAATCGGGGTAGCAGAGGAGTTAATCTGTCAAGATTTTATTCATAAAAGGCTGACGCCTGAACTCCGATAAGGATTTCTCAGTTTAATCCCCTGAATGTTGATATGATACCTTGGAACCTATTTTCACGGTAAACGGCAGGATGCCATGAATTCTAACACTGAAACGGAAGGCATGGGCCGAAAGACCCTGGATGTGGTGCTCTTCCGGCTGGGGCCGTTTCTTCTGGGGGCGCCTGCCGCACAGGTTGAATGCATCCGGCACGGGGAACTGCCCCAAACCGCTTCGGATGGTGACCTGCTGGATCTCAGGGACATATTTTCTGCGCCGTCCGGGGAGGCGACGGGTTTTCCGCCCGCATTTCTTGAGGTCGTCGGGGGCCCCGGTCGAAGGTGCATTCGAGTGGACGCGGCAGAGGGGATCATCACGCTGCATTTGACCCAAATAAAGAGACTGCCGCCCCTGATCGATGCGCACAAATCCCACGCCTCCCTGTGGGGGCTGGCTGTTCTGGACGATGCCATCGCCTTTCTCCTGGATCTCGATCGGTTGAAAAGAGGGGATCCATAATCCGCGCTAACGCGGATAACCGCAACCAGGCTCTCAGTGAGCTGTCCCGTCATTCCGGCATGCCCTTAGCCGGAATCCAGTCCGGCGTATTTCTGGATTCCGGCCAGAATCGTGCCGGAATGACGGAAGGGTAAGCGTGCAGTTGAAGGATGGATATATTTTTTTGCCTTTCATGACAGAAAACCTGGCAATAAAGGCCAGCGCTTTTTCCAAGACCGCGCCTGGAAAAAGAGGCGCCCTCGGGCAGCCAAGAATTCGAACCCTCTGTTTTCAGAGCAGGTTTCGGTTTCCAGTTTTCCGACCTCAGAACGCGCGGGACCCAGTGGCGATCGAATGACCACTGAATGACCAGCGAATGACTACTGAATGACAACCTGGCAACACGGAATGGAGGTTCCAAATGAATCCATTGCAAAAAAGAATCGGCGTCAGTCAGCTTCTCTACTTTATCTCGATAGTGGGCGTCCTCGGGGTGCCCTATGTCCTCTTTACCCTTGAAATGACCCCCGCACAGACGAAATACCTGCTGCTCACCTATGCATGGGAAGGAATCCTCTTCTGCGGCATATGTGCGTACCTGCCCATACGCTGGGTTCGCATCATCCCGACCGACGAAAACATCTTCGAGAACCGGCAGCCGGAGACGCCCCTCGATTTAACACAGGTCCTCATGCCGGCCTTTAGACTCCCGCAGCGGGTGGCTGTTGCGTCTCTGGTCGTTATCGTATTCGCCTTTGGCATTGGTGTGCTGCAACTGGTCGCCTTTGCCCAATTCAACCTGATTCAAGCCATACAGACCCTGATGTCAGGGATCATTATCGCCGTGGTGTATGCCATCTGCACCTTTTTGAATATGGAACGGTCGATGGGACCCTACCTGGGGAGGCTGGCGCATCGATCCGGAATCGAGTCCCCGCCCAGAGTCTTTACCATTTTCAGCAAGGTCATGGCCGTCTGCGTGGGGATCCTCTTTGTTGCAATTCTCTTCGAGGTCGGCATCAGTTACACCCATTCCATTTCGCTGCTGGAATCCGAGTTGGGCAAAGCCGCCATACAGGAACTGGGCCGTGTCAAGAGATCGCTCAACCCGAATTCCCTCTCAAAAACCAACATGGATGAGGCGCTGGGCCTTCTCAGCCGAAAGAAATCGGATGCTGAAACGGAATGGCCCATTTTTCTCCTGAGCAGCAAGGGGGAAACCCTGTTCGGAAAACCGTCTTACATGTTTGGGGGCGAAGGACTGATCCGACCGCAGGAGCTGTTTAACAGACTCAAACAAACCCCCGTTTACAAGGACATCCTCAACAAGCGGATGTTCTGCGGAGTTTCCCTGTGTGACGGCGACCTTATTCTGATACGGGAGATCGATGTGGCCGAACTGGAAAAGCGAGGGGCGTCTTTTCTGAAACAGGTGCTTCTGGCCTCCGGTCTCCTCCTCGTGGTGGCGATTTTCCTGAGTTACGGGTTGGCGCTCAGCGTCTCAGAACCCTTGAAAAAGCTCAACGAAGTCTCTGAACGTATTGGGAGGGGGGAGTTCGGGGTTTACCCCGCTATCGGGGCCGGCGATGAGGTGGGCGCCCTGGCATTCAGCTTTTTTCGCATGGAAAAGGCCCTTAAAAAAATCATCGTTCAGGTAAAACAGGCCGCCCTGCAACTCAACGCGGCCAGCAACCAGATTGTGGCCGCTGCGGAGGAGCAGGCATCGGGGGCATCGGAGCAGGCCTCCAGCGTAGGGCAGACCACCGCCACTCTGGAGGAACTGTCGGCGACGGCGCGACAGATTGCGGAAAACAGCGAGGCCCAGGCCGGCATGGCCGAATCCACCCTGAAGAATGCCAAGGACAGTCTGAAGGTCATGGCCGAAACCGAGTCCGTCATGTCGGATATTCGACAGCGAACGGAAACCAGCGCCAGAAAGATCATGGATCTGGGCGACAAGTCTCAGAAAATCGGCAAGGTGCTCGGCATGATCAACGACATCGCAGCGGAAACCAAGATGTTGTCTCTCAATGCCGCCATCGAAGCCAGTCGGGCCGGAGAGGCGGGCAAAGGCTTTTCCGTGGTGGCCGCAGAAATTCGCAAACTGGCTGAAAACGTATTCAAATCAACCGGCGCCATTGAAGACATGCTGAAGGAGATTCAGGGGGCCGCAAACACCTCTGTCATGGCCTCCGAAGAGAATGTCAAGATTGTGGCGGCGGGGGTTCGTGAACTGGAACGGGTGAAGACGGCCCTGGAAACGATCGTGACGCTGGCGGAATCGTCCACCCAGGCGGCCAAGGAGGTGTCCATGACGACGGGACAGCAGAAGACAGCCAGTGAGGAGACCGCCCTGGCCATGCGGGAGATATCCGAGGTCACCCGCCAGATGGCCGCTGCCTCCAGGCAAACCACCACATCGGTTCAGGACCTGCACCATCTGGCCCAGGACCTGCAAGAACTGACCCGCGCATTCAAAGTGACATCCGAACCCGAGAAACAGGAACATGCATCATAAACAGAGGACGATTTTCTCCAAATGCCGCCTTGAGGCCTGAGATGAAACCGGTGGAAGGCAAACCTCAGATGGAAAAGCCCTCGCGGATTCGCCCCGAATTCAGGGAGTTTCTGCCCAGCTTCTTAGAGTCGGCACGGGAGCACATCGATGCCATGGATCAGGGGTTGCTCCGGCTGGAGAAGAAAGGCATATCCGACGGGGAAGCCATTCGAAGCATCTCTCGTAACGCCCACAGCCTCAAGGGGGCGGCCATGACCATCGGCGTGGACGAGATGGCAACTTTGTGCCACCGTCTGGAAGATTTGATTCGCGAAATCGGTGAAGGCCGCCTCGCTGCGGACCCCTCGGTCTTCGACGCCCTTTTCATGGCCAATGACGCCAACAGATCGATTCTGGAGGGCCTCGCCGCTTCATCGGAGATCTCCCTCGACATAGACCCGATTGTCGAGCGCCTCGCTGCGCTCATCCCCTCTGAAGAAACCGCTTCCCTGCCAGGCCGTTCCCGGATCGGCAGGAATACGGACCGGACGACCTCTTCCAGCAGAATTCTCCATGACTCGGTTCGGGTCCCCACGGCAAAGGTGGACCGATTTCTCCATATCGCCGTTGAACTGGTGATCACCCGCAACCGCATGCAGAGTCTTCTGGAAAACCTGAATGAGCTGGAAGACTCGCAGAAGAGGGATCAGTCGGCGCTGGCCCTTCTGGGTGAGGACCTGGAGGCCTGGTCTAATTTAGGCCCCGGCCGGTTGTCGCCCATCGCCTCCCTCGTGCAGCAGCAGGAGCGGGGGCAGGAAATCATCGGTCAGTTTTCCGATGGGTTTCGAGAATCCCTCGACATCCTGAGCCGCCTGGTGGACGAAACCCAGCAACTGGTCATGGACATTCGCATGCTTCCCGTCTCCCTCCTGTTTCATCCCTTCGCGCGGTCTGCACGGGACCTGGCCAGAGAGCGGGATAAAACCGTGGATATCCTAATTGAAGGAGAAGAGACGCGAATCGATAAGCGGGCCATCGAAGAATTGAGCGATCCCCTCCTCCACCTCCTGAGAAATGCCATCGACCACGGCATGGAACCCGTTGAGGGCCGAAAGGCCGCCGGTAAAGATGAAACCGGCAAGATCATCCTGCGAGCCTTTCAGGATGTCGACAAGGTCGTTTTAGAGGTGATCGACGACGGACCGGGCATCGACAAGGAGCTCATTACGCAACAAGCGGTGGATCAAGGATTCCTCACCCAGGATGAAGCGAAACACCTGCTGGAGGCCGAGGTGTTTGATCTCCTTTTTGTGCCCGGCTTCAGTACGGCGAAGATGGTCGCCGACCTCTCGGGCCGCGGCATCGGCATGGATGTGGTCAAAAACAATGTGGAGAAGCTCAACGGCTCCGTGGAGATCTCCAGCGTTCGAGGAGAGGGGACCAGAGTTCACATCACCCTTCCCTTGACCCTGGCCACCACCAGGGCCTTTCTGGTCCGTTGCTCGGACCATATTCTGGCCGTTCCGGTCTTCTCCGCCATCCAGGTCCTGAGGGTGCTGCCCGAGGCCATTGACACCATCAAAGGCCGTGAAGCCTTTTACTGGCAGGGGGAGATCATTCCCTGTGCACGGCTGGATTCCACCCTCTCGTTTCCGGAGGCGGCTTTGAAGGACCTGGACGGGAAGATATCGCTTCTCCTTCTCAAACATGGCGGGAAGAAAATCGCCTTTCAGGTGGATGAGGTCATCGGCGTGGAAGAAATCGTGATGCGAAACCTGGGCAGCCACCTGGGCAGGCTCCCCGCCTTTTCCGGAAGCAGCATTCTGGGGACGGGAGAGATCGCCCTGATCGTTGACGTCGGGAGGCTTTTTACAGCGGCCCAGATCAAGGCAGGCAATATTTTCCTGGAAAGGGGCGCGCTTGAATCCCGTTCGGAGAGGCGGCAGCGGATCCTTCTGGTCGAAGACCAGATGACGACCCGGCTACTGGAAAAAAGCATTCTGGAAGCGGCCGGTTTTCGGGTCGAGGCGGCCGAAGACGGCGTTGCGGCCCTCGACAAACTTGAAAGCGCGCCGTTTGATCTGATCATCACCGACATCCAGATGCCTCGCATGGACGGATTTACGCTGACCGCATCCCTGAAAAAAGACGACCGATACGCCCACATCCCCGTTATCATTGTCACCTCTCTCGAAAGAGAGGAAGAACGGAAGCAGGGCCTTCAGGTCGGCGCCGATGCATTTCTGCTCAAAAAGAGCTTCAATCAGGAATCGCTCCTTCAGACCATACGGGCGCTGATCGGGTGAGACAGCCGGGGCTCCCCGCGGACTCCAACCCGAGACACTGCCGTGGAATACCCATGACGAAAGTGCTGATCGTTGACGACCTGAAATCCGCGCGTGAGATGATCCGGGACATCCTGGCATCCGACCCGGATATCCACGTCTGCGGAATGGCAGACACGGCGGCAGACGCCATTGACCTCCTCAAAAAGCATCATCCTCATCTGGTTATTGTGGATTCCTATCTGAAACAGACCAGCGGATACGCCGTGGCCGAGGCGATCATGAAGGTCAGACCCACCCCGATTGTCATGGTCGCCAATGCGTCCGATTCTCTCAAAATCGTGCCGGCCCGCGCATTTGATTCCGGAGTCCTGGAGGTCATTCAGAAGGGAGACCTGTACCGATGGAGAACCCAGCCGGATGTGGCAGCGGGGTTCATTCGAAAAATCAAATTGATGTCCAAGGTGAGCAGCCTTTCCATCAAAAAACATGTTGAGGCAGCCAGGTCCAGGCTGGAAACGCCCGATTCTGTGCGGAGGCCTTTCACGGGACCCGTAACCCGCGGGAAGGATGCAGACAGAATCATCGCCATCGTGTCGTCCACCGGCGGACCCAATGCCCTGTTTAAGATCCTTCGAGCGCTGCGGTCGGACTTTCCGGCGCCCCTGGTCATTGTGCAGCACATGAGCCCCGGATTCATTCATGGACTGGCCGAATCGCTGGACCACGAAAACCACCTACGGGTCCGTGTGGCCGAGGACCATCAGTCGCTCGTTCCGGGAATCGCCCTGCTGGCGCCCGACAATGCCCACCTTGCGGTCACGGAAAATCATCGCGTCAAGCTGGACCCGTCCCCCCCGTTGGGGGGGCACAGACCTTCGGGAAACGTCCTGCTGAAGTCCGTTGGAGAGCATTATGGACCGCAGGCCCTGGGAGTCATTCTCACGGGCATGGGCAGCGACGGGGCGCAGGGCATGGCGGCGCTCAAGGCGGCGGGCGGACAGACCATCGCCCAGGACCAGGGCACCAGCGTCATTTTCGGCATGCCCAAGATGGCGATTGATCTGGGCATCATAGATCAAATCCTCCCCCTTTCCGAAATCGCCTCCGCAATCGAAGGATTTGCAGGAACCGGCTTAAAGGATGGAACCACCGATGAACACCGATAAACACGGATACACCATGAAACCCGGGATGTCCGATGTCCGATGTCCGAGATCCGCCGTTCAACACGAGAGCACTTGCATGAAACTACGTGACCGGATGTCCGATGTCCGATGTCCGATGTCCGAGATCCGCCGTTCAAAACGAGAGCACTTGCATGAAAATTGAATCTTGTGAGATCAAAAATTCAGTTTCTTGGTTGATCAAACTGTGCGCTTTGGCGGCCAGCGCCAGCGCTGACTTCCGACCCCCGACCTCCGACCCCCGACCTCGGACATCCGACCTCGGACATCCGACTACCGACCATGCCTGACCCCAAGAACCACTATTTGGACGCGATCTGCAGCCATATCACCGAGCGATCCGGTATCGGGTTCGACGAACGGAAAAGAGAACAGATTGCCCGGATCGTTCAAGCGCGGTGCGAGGCCCTGGGGGTGAACCATGCTGGCACCTACTATGGCTTGTTGCGGGCTGGGTCCGAGATGAGGAGCGAATTCAACACGCTGATGGACATGCTGACCATTCAGGAGAGCTTCTTCTTTCGTCACAAGGCACAGTTCGATGCCCTGCGACAGGTCTGTCTTCCCCCGCTGCTGCAGAAAAAGGGGTTGAACCGCCGAATCAACATCTGGAGCGCCGGCTGTGCCAACGGCGAGGAGGTCTATTCCATCGCCATGATCGTTCGGGACCTGATCCCCAACCAACCCGAAAGCCGGGTGTTCATCAAAGGAACGGACATCAGCGAGAGGGCCCTTCGGAGCGCCAGAGAAGGCGTTTATTCGAAGCGGGCGGTCCGGGGCATTCCCCCCGATTATCTGACGCGCTATTTCACAAGGGAAGGCGACCGATTTGCGCTGGGTCCCGAAATCAAAGGCATGGTGGCGTTTGAATGGATGAACCTGGCCGAAGCGCCATTTTCGCTGGACGCCATGCCCGTGTGGGACATCATCTTCTGCCGCAACGTCATCATCTATTTTACGAAAAGCCACAGCCGGCGATTGATGAGAAACTTTTACGCCAGTCTGGCAGAAGGTGGCTTTCTCTTCGCAGGGTCCTCGGAGACCATGCGGTACTTGAATGAAGACTTCGTTCCGATTCAGATGGAAGACGCCTTCATCTACCAGAAACCGCCGGCCGGCGCGAAATCCGCCCCACCCCGGCGCACGCCGCCGCCGAAGGATTCCACGGCCCGTTACCCGGCCGTTCGCGTGAAGGGGGAAAAAGACCCTCCATCGGACCGAAGGACCAGGCCCCCTTCCCTTCCGGCTCCGGCCCCCGCAGTCACGCAGGGGAATGCGTCCATGAAAGAGCGCGAAAAACCGGAAACACCTCCCTTCGTCGATGCACGCTTATCGCTTGCCGCAACGCTTGCCGACAAGGGTGAAACCATGGACGCCGTTGCCCTGATAGACGACATCATTCACCAGAACCCGCTTCATGTGAAGGCCTATTTCATGCTGGCGATGATCTCGCGCAACGCCGGGGACCCGGAGCAGGCAGCCCAATACCTCAAAAAGGTCATCTACCTCGAGCCCGACAATCCCCTGGCCCGTCTTCATCTGGCAGACATATTCAAGGAAAGCTCGCGCGTGGAACATGCGACTCGTGAATACGCCAATGTCATTGCGCTGCTGGAAAATCGGGGGGACCTGGAGAACGAGGTGTACGGCGATGGTTTCACCGGCAAGGCCATCCTGGACGCAGCCCGCGCCCATTTGAAATCAATCGTCTCCATTGAGTATAACTGATTCGCGGCCATCTCCGGTTCAAGGGAAGAGCGATGGTGTCGCCCAGAATTCGAATGCCCCAGGGCTCGCTCAGGAAGACCTGGGCACACTCGGGAGCGTTGGATCAAGCGACACCGGTCCTCCCTTCTCATCATCCAGTTGATCAACGAACTCCGGATAGAGTCTTTCCATACACTCTGGGCAGATCCCGTGGCTGAACTGGACTTCGGCGTGTTCGGCCAGATAGCTTTCCACCTGCTGCCAGTAGCCTTTGTCGTTTCGAATTCTTTTACAGCTTGCACAGATGGGCAATAGGCCCTTCAATGTCTTGATGCTGGCCATGGCCGCCTGGAGTTCCTGAATGAGCCGGTCCCGTTCCCGTTCCGCCCGAATGATCCGCACCATGGCCTCCACTCGGGCCAGAAGCTCCCTGTTGGGAATGGGCCTGGCCACATACCCGTCCGCCCCCATCTCCAGGCCTTGTGACTGGTCATCCGATGAGGTCATTTTGCCTGACAGGAGCATCACATAGGTCCCGGCCAGGGCTTTGTCCCCCTTGATCTGCCGGCAGACCTCATACCCATCCATATCCGGGAGCATGACGTCCGGCAAGATGAGGTCCGGGATGTGTTTCCGGGCCGTTTCGATGCACCCCTTCCCTGTTTGAGCCTCTTCCACCGAATAACCGGCCGATTTCAAGACACGAACCGTTGCAAAAACGATCTCCGGATCGTCATCCACCACCAGGATCTTAACTTCTTCTCCCATGCATTGTCTCCAGTCGCGATCTCTCACCATCCCGCGCTCCCATAAACCGCGCTATTCCCCGTTCCGCGCCCCGCGTTGCCTGTTCCCCGCTCACGGGTCATTCTTCCCTCTTCATTTTTCATTCTTCATTTCAATCCCATCGGTCAGTTTGACAAAGACAGGAATATGGGCGATCAACCATTCATAAAAGGGGGCAATCTCCTGAAAGGCCTCCGTTGAGAGACCCTGTTTGAGGGTCTCCCGCCAGGCATTGAGGTTTGCCGGCCAGTAGATGGTCTGAAACCCATGGGATCGGTACGCGCGGAACACCCAAAGGGCGGTGTCCACGAGGACATCCGGCACAAAATGGCCCATCAGCGATTCCATAAAAAGAGAAAAATTGCCGTTGTTGTCCTCGCTCATCTCCCTTCCGTCCGGTCCCACCAGCTTTTCCAGGTCCGGGCGCGAGGCCATGAACTGGTTCACGCGAGCGGCCATCTCCTCCCGCTTCTTCGAAAATTCCTGAACGATCTGCGGCGCCGGTTGTGTCAAAAGCCGGGCCGATTGAACCAGCTCGTCTCTGGTCATCCCTTTTCCTCCTTTTCAACGGCTGTTTGCGGTAAACGGAAGGCAAAGGCGGCTCCCCTTTCCTCGCCATCTTCTATCCAGATCGTTCCGCCGTGGGCCTCCACAATCTTCTTTGAAATCGCAAGTCCCAAACCGGTGCTTTTTACCCCTGGGCCCTTTCGCTCCGATCCCCTCACAAAGGGCCTGAAAAGGGTCTCCCTGTCCTGCGGGGGGATGCCCGGACCGGCATCCTTTACCCTGACCGTCACTCCCTTGTCGGTCCCAGAGACCTCAATCAGCACCTCCGAATCCGCAGGGGAATGTTCGATGGCATTGGAAATCAGGTTATTCAGGACCTGTTCGATTTTGACGCTGTCCATTCGTGTGGAAGGGATCGTCTCATTCGCCACAACCCTCAACGACACTCCTTTCTTCCGCGCCGTCAGGCCGTTGAGGTCCACGGACTTTTGGATGACCTCCATCAGGCCCCCCCACCCAATCTCCAGGTCGAAACGTCCCGATTCAATCATGGCAATGTCCAGGAAGTCGTCGATCACATGGCGCATGAGATCGGTCGACCCGTGGATCGTTTTCAAAAACCCGAGATGCTCTTCATCAAGGGCCTGCCCGGCCTCGTCGATCAGGAATTCCGAATAATTGAGAATGGCGCTGACGGGTTTTCTCAGGTCATGGGCAGCCATGCCGAGAAACTGGTTTTTGAGCCGATTCAATTCTTCCAGCTCATGGTTCTTCTTCTGAAGCTCTCTTGCGAGGACGCTTATCTCGTTGTTGAGCGTGATTAACTCCCTGCGAAGCCTGCTGGTTTCGTCGGCATCCAGGCCCCCGAAAACCAGGGTCTCATTCTCCCAGGGGACAAAGCGAACCTGGAAGGTCTCGGGGAGACCCGCCGTTGTAGCGGCGCTCATCAGATGAACCTTGTCCGGCTCCTCCCGCAGGGCGTTCAAATCGATCGGCGCCCGGCAAAGGAAAGAAAGATATCGCGCACATCCCTATTTTCCGCCCCTCCCAGAATGCGCTCTTTTGTAAAGGCGTTCGCGTCCGTTACGCCGCCCTGCTCGTTTAAATGCAGAAAAAGGCATGGGGCATTCTCATAAAGATAGCGCCAGGCCATTTGCAGGACCTTCTCATGGATCATGCCCGGCCCTCCGCCTGGACCATTTGGATCAAAGCCCTCAGCGACGGAATGTAGGTGGTGTTTGGAAATGTCCTGAGCGCCTCGACCCCGCCCCAGCGAAAGGCCTGACCGCCGACAAGCAGTTCCAAATCCGGATAATGTGAACGGATGATCTCCATCATCTTCAGGAGAGGCCCCATATTGAAATAAATGCTCACCGACAACCCAACGATATCCGGTTTTTTCTCGTCAATCAACAGGAGAAGGTCCCGGGTCGGCGTGTTGGCGCCCACAAACCAGGCATCCCATCCCTTGCTGTCCAGTATGTCTGCGACCATTCGGGCCCCAACCTGATGATATTCGTTTACCGAACAGGATATGACCGCCCTTCGACCCAGTGGAGACCGGTTGGAAAGAATCCGGGGATACACGGCTGACAGCAGACTTTCGGTGACGGCTGTGGCCAGGTGCTCCACCGCCACGGAAATCCGGTTCTGTTCCCAAAGCTCGCCGATCTGGTAGAGTGACCGCTGAAACAGGTCCGTATAGAGGGTGTCGGCTGCGAAATCGTTTTGTATAAGCGGCCCAACAATTTCCATACACCCGGCCCGCCGCCCCGCCAGAAGCGAACTAAAATAGTCCTGATAAACCGTTTCATCGATCATCTCTCACCCTCTCATTCATCACTCTTCCCGTGAAACCTACCAAAAATTTAACGCGACATCGTGCAAGCAAGTATGGTATTCGTTCACAGGCCCGCCCTGGTACGACTCGTTGAAGACTTGGAGCCCTGTCCAAATGACTACCTCATGCCCCTTTTCTGACCGCGGCGCCTACATTATCGGATGACTTTGGCGAAGCGCCTGACGGCTCTGGCATGTCGAGTAGAAAGCGCCATGCAGGAACGACCTTGATGATGCCACTCTCTGTTCTGATTTCCTCTTCTTCGGCGCGGGTCACGATCGTGCCTGATGCCACGCCCAACTCTGCCATGGCTTCACTCAGCGAGACAATTTCCCGGTTTCTGGTTTTGGGATCAAGCAGGGATTCACATGCCTGGATCAACCATGCGGCGCGGTCCTGCTGTGGAACGACAAAGTCAACCTCGTGACCACTCTTTGTCCTGCCATAGAAAATACGGTCCGAAAGGCGCCGAAGCGCCGAAAAGACAAGGTTTTCGAGCAAGTGACCCGAGTTCAGGAGAATGCCCGAGGCGATGGAGGGGACAAGGCCGTGGTCCACGCAATAGATCTTTTTCGGATTGGCCTTCCTGCGGGTCACAGACGGATCGAACAGCGGTACGGTGAACAGGAAATAGGCGTCTTCAAACCATTGCAGATAGTCGGATACGGCCGACTTGGGCGCATTGTGCCCCAGCGACTTGAGGTACCCGGTGAGGCTGTTAATGGTGTAGAGGGAGGAGATGTTTTCCATGAGCCGGTAGGCAAGGTCCGTCAATGCCTTCGGATGGGAGATGTTGTGACGATCGATGAGATCCCGGAACAGAACCGCCTCGAAATACTCCTGGTGTATCTTGATCCGAAGGTGTCGGTCGAGACCTGCCACTTCAGGAAATCCCCCATTTTCCCAATAGACATCAAACCCCTTCTGAACAAGGAGCCGCTTTTTGGTGGAAAGAGGCCCGCTGTTGGCTATCCCACGGTAATCCAGAAATTCTGAGAAAGAAAAGGGAAACATCTCCCACGACAGAGCGCGGCCGCGCATCTGTGTCGCGATTTCCCTCGAAAGCATCCTGGCCGAGGAACCGGTCAGAAATACCTCGCACTTTTCTGTCCGCATGAGGCGGTCCACGAAGGGCTCCCACCCTTCAATGGTCTGGATCTCATCGAAAAAGCAAAAGACCTTCTCCGATCCCTTTTTTTCCGGATAAAGGGAGTAGTAGGCCTCGGTGACAAGTCCGATCCCTTTCTGTTTGAGGTTGTGGAGGCGATCGTCAAAGAAGTTCAGGTACAGGATGTTTTCCCGGTGAATGCCTTCTCGAAGCAGCCGGTCCATGATTTGAAAAAGGTAGGTGGACTTGCCGCTGCGGCGGACCCCCATGAGGACCGTGGCCTTGCCGGGGATGGTCTCCACCTTGAGGCGGCGGGGGACGCCGGTCTCCAGGGAAAGTTCTTGGAAATCCAGGACAATGGATTTTATGGTTTCAATCACGACCCTGCCTCCTGGCCAGATTTCTTACCGCTTCTTAGATAAACTGGTAAAATATATGACCAGATTTGTCGAGAATTGTCAAGCCGTTCTTTCCTACCCGTTCCGTGCTCCGCGTTCATTTCAAGACCCCCTTTATCTGCTCGACAAAGCGCTCCGGATCGATCGGTTTCTCGATATATCCTTCACAGCCAGCGGCTATGACGGTCTCCCGGTCCCTGGCCATGGCATAAGAGGTAACGGGTAAATTCGTTAGGCTCGGAGTTCAGGCGTCAGCCTTTTATGGATAAAACCCTCACGGGTAAATTCCTTGCTGATGGTGTTCAGGGCCTTTTGAATGAGGCCAGGCCTGATTGACGGCGATGGTGATTTCCGGGTGGGCATTCAGCCACTCCGATTCCTCGGGATTTCCGTCCATGTCCGTGGTTCAATTTTTACTGAAACGAAAACCCCTTTTCCCTGAACAGCGTCAGACAGGCCCTGACCGCCTTCGGATCATACAGACGGCCCGCGTTGGTCTCCACCTCCTCCAGTGCCTTGTCCAGGCCGATGGCAGGCCGATAGGGCCGGTGAGAGGCCATGGCCTCCACCACGTCTGCGACGCAGATAATCCGTGCTTCGAGAAGGATATCTTCTCCTGAAAGACCTCGAGGGTAGCCGGATCCATCTATCTTCTCATGATGCTGATAGACGATCTCTGCGATCGGCCAGGGAAATTCGATCTCCTTCAGAATATCGTAGCCGACCTGGGGGTGCGCCTTGACGAAAGCGAATTCGATGTCGGTGAGACGGGCGGGCTTGCTCAAGATCATGGCCGGCACGGTTATCTTCCCCAGGTCGTGGATCATTCCGGCCAGACGGATCCCCTCTATCTGATGCTGGGACAGCCCCATTTCCCCTGCTATGGCGGCAGACAGCATGGCTACCCGATGCTGATGGCCTGAGGTGTACGGGTCCCTCGATTCGACGGTCAGACCCATGGCCCGAATGATCCCGTCCATGGCCCGGCGCAGACTCGCAGTGCGTTCTTCCACCATTTGCTCCAGGTCACAGCGATACGTCCGGTTCGCGATTTCGAGCTCCCGTCGGCGCAAGCTGTTCCGGATATTAATAAGGACCTCATTTACACCCAAAGGCTTGATCATATATCCGTATATTCCGGCCTCGATGGCGCTGTCGGCAACGAGGGGATCATCTACGCCTGTTGCCATGATGACCGCCGTGTCCTCATAGGTGGAACCGATATACCGCGCCAGCTCAACGCCCGATTCCCCCGGCATGTTCACGTCGCAGAGGACCAGCTCAACCGGGTGACTTTCCAGACATTTTCGAGCCTCGGCCGCATCAGCGGCCAGAGTGCAGGCATATCCGTGTCGTGTAATCATTCGATTCAGCATTCGCCGGATCTGTTCCTCATCGTCTACAATCAGAATATTTGCCATCTTCGGAATGTTGATTGTTGATTGGAACTTGTTGATTTCTTTCATCATTTCATTCACTTCTCTTTTTGATAAGCAACCACCCGTTCAACGGGTGGTTGCATTTTTACAACATGTTATCAGTTGAGCAGACCTAAGGGCCTATCGTCACTCTGGAAGCGTGTATCCTTTTCGGAAAACATTCACGCACGCGTCCACTGCCTTGGGGTCGTAGAGAACGCCGCGGTTTCTGATGATCTCCTCCAGCGCTGCCTCCAGGCCGATGGCGGGCCGATAGGGACGGTGTGAGGCCATGGATTCCACCACATCCGCCACGCCCAGGATCCGCGATTCCAGGAGCAAAGCATCTCCGGTCAGGCCGTTCGGATAGCCGGACCCGTCCACCCGCTCATGATGCTCCAGGACCATCCGCGCAATGGGCCACGGAAATTCGATGCCCTTCAGGATATCATACCCGCTTTGGGAATGCGTCTGACCAGATTGAACTCAATTTCGGTCAGCCGCGACGCCTTGTTCAGGATTTCCGCCGGCACCAGGATCTTTCCGAGATCGTGGATCAGGCCGGCCATCCGCATACCTTCGATCGCGTCCGAAGGAAGGCCTATCTCGGCGGCCATGGCGGACAGGTCGGACACATTCCTTCCGATATACTCCCCGGTCACACGGGTGATCCGTTGTCCGGCCCTGTTGAGGGCCAACAGGACGAAATCCTCCCCATCGTCCTTTGCCTTATACACGGCCACGCCGCTGCTCATCCTATCGAACAGCTCCTGGTAGCGTACCTCGCTCATCTGTCCGGGTGTCTGATGAATTTTCATCGGTTACGATCCCTTCAGCAACGATACCTTCAATTAGTGGCTGACCGAAACCCCAGCTTTTCGGTCAGGAAATCCGAAATCCGAAGCACGAAATTTGAAACAATGACAAAAACCAATAATGTCTCAAAGCCAAAAATCTAACGCGGATGACCGCAACCAAAACGGCTGTGTGCTGTCCCGTCAGTCCGGAATTTACCCGTCAGCCTTTTGTAAAATCGTTAATGATAACTTCCATCATGGATTGGATGGCCGGAACATCGATGATATCGCTCAATAACAGGGGGCCTTTTTCGTCCCCCTCTCCCCTTTCCGACTTCCCAGTTTCCCGTTCATTCTTCATTCTTCCCTCTTAATTCAACTCCGCCTTCCGCGCTCCGAGCTCTGCGTTCCCAAAACGTCCCTCACCTTCCGCGCCAGACTGTCGGGCGTAAAGGGCTTGCCAATGAAATGGACACCTTCATCGAGCACCCCCTGGTGGGCAATGACATTGGCCGTGTAGCCGGACATGTAAAGGATTTGAATTGCTGGACGGATCTTGGATATTTCCACGCCCAGGTCTTTCCCGCTCATCTCGGGCAGCACTACATCCGTCACGAGGAGGTGGATTTCGCCATCGTGGTCCCTCGCTATGGCGATCGCATCCACCGGGTTCGCCGAGGTCAGCACCCCATAGCCCAGGTTCTCCAGGGTCCTTCTGGCTAGGCCCAAGACCGGCGCATCATCCTCCACGATCAGGATGGTCTCGCCGCGACCTTGAGGCATTTCGGCTTTGACCGCTTCCACTGTTTCTTCGACCTTTTCGCCGCGACGAGGCAGGTAAATCTTGAAGGTGGACCCTTTGCCCGGCTCGCTGTATATGTTCACAAATCCATTGTTCTGCTTGACAATCCCATATACCGTGGAAAGCCCGAGGCCCGTTCCCTTGCCCACCTCCTTGGTGGTGAAAAAGGGCTCAAAGGCATTCGCCAGGGTCTCCTTGTCCATGCCGCAGCCATTGTCGCTCACCCCCAGCATCACATAGTCGCCCGGCACAAACCCGGCGCGATCGGCGCAATAATTGGCATCCAGTGCCACGTTTTTCGTCTCGATGGTGACCTTCCCCACCCCTGAAATGGCATCCCGCGCATTCACGCTAAGGTTGGCCAAAATCTGATCGATCTGCGATGGGTCCATTTTCACGGACCACAGATGACTGTCCGGCTGCCAGAGCAGGTCGATATCTTCGCCGATGAGGCGCCGCAGCATCTTGAGCATCCCTTCCATGGTCTCGTTCAGATCCAGCACCTCGGGCGAGATGGTCTGCTTTCGGGCAAAAGCCAGGAGCTGGCGCACGATACTTACGGACTGGTTCCCGGCGTTCATGACCTGCTGGAGGTTTTCGTAGATCGGATCGGTCCTGTCCCGACCCTCCATGGACATTTGGGCGTATCCCAGGATAACGGTCAGCTTGTTGTTGAAATCATGGGCCACGCCGCCTGCCAGACGTCCCACCGATTCCATCTTCTGGGCCTGTTGGAGCTGCGCCGTCAGTTCCAGATGCGCGGTGACGTCCCGCTTGACGCCCACGTAGTTGATGATCTTTCCCTCTGCATCGAACACCGGAGAAATCGTGGCATTCTCTGTATATAACGTGCCGTCCTTGCGCTTGTTGACCATCCGCCCTTTCCAGACCCCGCCGTTCGTGATGGTCTCCCACAGATGGCGATAGAAGGCCTCGTCCTGCCTGCCGCTCTTGAAGATGCGCGGGTTCTGTCCGACGGCCTCCTCCCGGCTGTAGCCGGTGACGGCCGTGAAGGCCGGGTTGACATACTGGATCGTTCCTTCCGGATCCGTGATCATGACCACCTCGCCGGCCTGCTCGATGGCCATCATCACCCTCTCAAGTTCAGCCTCTTTCGCCTTTCTTACCAGATTCTCCGCCTTCAGCTCTTCCAGGATGTTGAGCGCTGCCGTCTGGCTGGCCTGCAATTTCCGGTTCGCCTCTTTCAGGTTCTCTTCGTATCGCCTGCGCTGGGTGATATCCAGATGCGTCCCACAGGCCCGAACCGGATGGCCATCCGCGTCCCTTTCGATAATCTTTCCCTTGTCCAGTATCCAGACCCAGTCGCCGGACTTGTGGCGCATGCGGAATTCCGCTTCGTAAGAGGGGCTTCTACCTTCAAGGTGGGCATTCAGCGTCTCATACGCGGCTGGCAGGTCTTCCGGATGGACCAGCTTTTCCCAGGCATTTAAATGGGGTTCAATTTCTTCCACGCCATATCCCAGCATCCCTGTCCAGCGTGCGTCGAACCGCACTTCGTCCGTCTGGAGATTCCAGTCCCATGTGCCCAGGTCCCCGCCAGTCAAGGCCAGCTTCATTCGCTCCTCACTGTCCCGCAGGGCAGCCTCCGCCTTCTTGAGGCCCTCCCGCCTGTCCATGGCATTAATTGCAAAGGCAATATCGCCGCCCACCTCCTCGAAGAGCCCCTGCTCTTCCGAGTCGTTGATCAGTTGGGATGGGATCGATGCGGAGAGAAGTCCATAAACCGTTCCTTCATGCCCCAAGCGGATGGTCATGGCCCCCCGGTTGCCGTATGCTGCCGACAGGGGGCAGTCACCGCAAGCCGAGGCCGGGTCAAGGGTGGGGACGACGCCCGGTTGCGACAGGGCCTTTCGACCACATGCGGTCAGGTCCCCGCGCTGCATTCGCTGGATCATGGCCGTGAATTCCGAGCCAAGCCTGGCCGTGGCGCTCGTGGTCATCGCCCCGCGATCGTCGAGGAGCGCGATCCACACATTGTAATACCCCCGGGTCTCGATCAGGCTGTCGCAGGCGGCCTGAAGGAGCCGGTCGCGGTCTGTCTCCCGGGTGATGAGCTGGTTGACGTTCCGAATGGCCCGCAGCACGCGATCGAGATGATCGGCCCGGTCGGTCGCCGCCTTTCGCTCAGAAATGTCCTCGAAAATGCTGATGTATTGTATGCCACCGTGATGGGCAGCACGGGATACGGACGTGATCGACCCCCAGAATGTCGTCCCGTCCTTGCGAACAAACAGCGTTTCAAAATCCCTGGCCAGCCCCTGCTGGTGCAGCGATTTGAACCGCTCCCTGTCCTCTTTATGGGCATAATGATCGGACGCGGGGTCCTTCAGGAAGTCCTCTCTCGATGCGTACCCGAACATTCTGAGCCCGGCTGCATTGATATGCATGACCTGCCCTTCGGGAGAGGTGATGGATATGCCGACCGGAAGCGTTCCGATCAGATTCAGATCACCCGTGACGGCATCCGCCTCAAGTTGCCGCATCCGTTTTTCCAGTTCCTCGTAGGGTTGATTTTCGTCCATCTCTCGTCCTCCCCGTGGGAGTTGTTGGTCATTAGTCATTGGTCATTGGTCATTCCGTGGTCATTCGTCATTAGTCATTTCATTCGACGTTGGATGTTCGATGTTCGATGTTCGTCTATTTGTTGGTCATTGGTCATTAGTCATTCGTCATTAGTCATTAGTCATTGGTGGTCATTCGGTGGTTGTTGGTCATTGCATTCGACGTTGGATGTTCGACGTTCGATGTTCGACGTTCGTCTTTTTGTTGGAGCCTGGACGGGGGCGTCATTTGGCATAAGGGGGTTTTCATCAATTTTCCGAATTGCCTTCATCAGATCCTGCAGGCCATAGGGCTTGGCCAGAAATACCTGGGGGACTTCAGGATGATTGCCGCTCATCACGCTGGCCTCGTCATAGCCGCTGGCGAGGATGACCGGGATGTCCGGTTTTATCCGCCGCATGCCGGCAATCGTCTCCCATCCGTCCATGCGCGGCATGGTGAGATCGCAGATGACGAATCCAATCTCATCCCTGTTCGCTCGCAACACCTCGATCCCCTCGACGCCGTCCTTCGCCTCCAAGACGCTGAACCCCAGGTGTTCGATCATTCGCACCCCTAATTTTCGCACCTGAGCCTCGTCTTCCACCAGCAACACCGTCCCGCCCCCCGCCAGATCTGGGGACTTAGCCGCTGTCTGCGACACCCTATCTTCGACTTTTGCTGCCAATGGTAGAAACACTCGAAACACGCTCCCCGCGGGGTCCTCGCGTAAAGACACCCCAGTACCATCTTCCGGAGCTACGGGGTAAACCAAGACGCCAGGGCTTTCCGACCCCTGACCTCCGTCCTCTGCCCCCCGACCCCCGACCCCTGGTCCAACAAGGCTTTCGACCGTAATACACCCGCCATGGGCACGGACAATCCCCATCGCCACAGACAGGCCCAGGCCGCGGCCGGTAAACTTTGTTGTGTAGAATGGGTCAAACAGCCTGTCAACGTCCTGTTGAGCGATCCCCGGGCCCGTGTCCCTCACCTCCAGGCAGGCGTAGGAAATGTCTTTGAGCGCCCAATCAACGGGAAACCGATACGCAGCGGGAATATTCGAGGCCGAAACTGTCTGGATACTTACACTAATTGCGCCGCCTTTTTCGGACACAGCCTCCGAGGCATTGGCCACCAGATTGGCCAGGACCTGCTGGATTTCGCCGGGATTCCCCTGAATGACAGGTCCCGGCGACGGAAAATAGGACTCTATGTACACGTCTCTGGGCAACGCAGCCTCGAGCATGGGCTTAGCGAGACGGCAGATCTCGGAGAGGTCCACTTTCTTCTGCTCGCCACCTGTGTGCCCGAGATAGGTCAACATCTGGCCGCTTATCCTGGCGGCCATGTCAGCAGCCTTCATTGCCTCCATCAGTTTGGCAACAGGTCCACGCTGGTGGGAAAGATCGGCAATCGCAAGTTCCAGGTTCCCCATAATTGTCTGAAGCTGGTTGTTGAAGTGGTGGGCAATGGCCCCGGCCATGCGTCCAAGGCTGTCCGCCTTTTGAAGTTGCCGGTTCTGGGCCTCTATGGACGCCCTCTCCTCCTCAGCCCGCCTGCGGTCTGTAACATCGCGGCTGGCCCCGATGATTCCGATGGGTTTTTGGTCCTCGTCCCGAAGAAACGACAGGCTGCTTTCCACCCAGATGGTGGAACCATCCTTTCGGTACTCTTCCAGTTCCATCACTCGAGTCCTGTCGGGATCTGCCGTGCCGCCTGCCTCCAGGGCCAACTCTTCAGCAAAGACCGCGAGGGCCTTTTGGATGGATTCAGGCGTCACTGAGCGGTCGATGGTTAGACCCATGACCTCTTCAACTGTCGTTCCGTACATCCTCGTCACCGATGGGCTTACGTAGGTAAACCGCAGGTTCATATCCATGACCCATACCGTGTCGGCCATGTTATCCGTGATCAAACGGTATAACTTCTCACTTTCTCTGACCTGCTGTTCCTTGATGATCCGATCCGTAACATCCATAACCAGGGCTAAATACCCTGCATTCTTGTTTTCTCCGTTTGGCATCATGGGAGTGATGACCACATGCAGATGAATGATCCCTTCCTTATGGGTGCGGTAGAATCCGGCTGCGCGCACCTTCTCAAATTCGTAGGCCGTGTCGTATTGAACCATCTCTCCTCGACGCAGCCTTTGCTTCAGGGATTCGTCCAGGTTGGGGCTGTCAAAGAGCTGGAGGTTAACGATCTCCCGTGAATCCTCGATCCCGAAAATCTCCAGGCAGGCGGGATTCGCCAGAATCAACCGACCCTCCCTGTCATACACTCCCGTGCCCACAGGCGAGAATTCGAAGATGTGCCGAAACCGGGCCTCGGATTCCCGCAACAGCATCTCGGTTCGCCGCTGATCCGTGATGTCCACACCGGCGCAGACGATGAATTCGACCTCGCCCTTTTCATTCAGCCTGGGGGTCTTGGTGACCGCAATGAGTCGCTTCTCGCCTGCGGCATTGCAGGCCCACTCTTCGGTGTGGACCGGCTTCCCGGTCTCAAACACTCGACTGTTCCCTGCCTTGCATACACGGGCCACCTCCGGGGTCCGGAAATTTTCCAGCCTCTTGTAGGCCATATCCCGAGGATGCAGACCCAAAAAATCCGCATGGGCCCGGTTCACCGCCCCGTAGGTGTCTACATCCGAGAGGTACCAGACCTGGACAGGAATGGTATCGAGAAGCAACCGTCGTTCCCGAGATCTCCGCTCCAAGTCCCTCTCGATTCGCTTGCGCTGGGTGATATCCACAACGCTCACCAGGACCCGGCCATAGGTCTCCTCATAACCCGGCGCCACGGACCAGTGAAGCTCTACATCAAGCCGTTCTCCGTCGAGGGTAACGTGGGTCCTTTCGGTGAAAAACCGTGTTCTTCCTTCGGCAACCGTCAAGAGGTTACGGATAAACCCCTCATAAGACTCCTCGCTGAAAAGACTGGTGATACCGGATAAAAACTGTTTTTTGGTCTTTACCCTGTAGAGCGTCAACGTGGCGGTGTTGACATCCACCACGCGGACGAGACCGGCCAGTTCCCGGACCAGACCTGGATGGTCCTGGAAATAGGAATCCAGATCTCCCACGGCCATTGACTTGATCTCGTCCACACGCCGTTTCACTTCCGAGTAATCCTGCTCCCACAAAGAAATGGGTGCATCCTCAAACCACTGGCGACATTTCTGTTCCCGTTTCTCGAGGAACTCCACCCGCGACCGCAGTTTCTCGATCTCCTGGTTCAGAGATTCCATCGTTTCCTGGCTGTGAGCCATATGACCATCCTCAAAATCGTACCGGATTTGTGATAAAAGTAACCGTTCACGGTCAAGGTTTCCCGCTGCAAATGGACAGACATGGACACGAATGTCAAACCAAATAGCCCCGGCTCCCAAGCGCCACTATGGTGACCCATTTTCAGATGGCCCTGGTTTTCCATCCTTTTATCGTGAAATGCCAATCCTGTCCATGGATTCGCGGACGACGCGGTAGGGCAAAAAGGCGGGGTATTCTATCCGCGAGAACGACCCCCCCTACCCCGTTACCATGCATATTTACCATAAAAACGGAGGTGAGTTCAATGTTCAAAGTCAGGGGGCAGCAATTCTCATTATGAAGAAGCCTTGGAGTCCCAATTCTGTGTGAGTGACATTTTGTGATCCCACTTGAAGGTGGGACTCGGAAGCCGCTTCCCACATGGCTGTTTTCCCAAAATGAGAATCGCTTCTGCTTTAGCACTTTCAAACGAACCTGGCCTGTGGTATGGTTACGCCCTCTTAGGATCGGCCAGGCCCTGGACGATAAAATGGGTTTCAAGGATTTGGTCGGTAGTCGCCCATGTCAAAAATAAAGGTTTATTGCTGACGATAATCCCGATTCAGTGAGATTGGGTTAGTTCATCCTGGAAAATCAGGGCTATAGCATCCTCGAGTGCCTGCCCGGCTTCACATCCACTGGTCGGAACGAACAGGAACATTATGAAACAAGGAGATAGAGAGAGAAAAAAATGAACATTGCAAAAGCGACAAAACCTGCACGCGCGAAATCTACAACCTCCAAAAACAATTGCGAGAGAGGCCCTGATTTTTTTGCCAGACTGTTCATTAACTCACCCATTGGCATCTATATTGTTCTGGATGGAAAATTCGTATTTCTCAATCCCGAATTTTTGAGGATATCCGGCTATGAGGAGAATGAGCTGCTGGGGGACAGCTCGCTAAACATCGTACACCCTGAAGACAGGGAAATGGTCAGGAAAAGCTCCATCCGGATGTTAAAGCGAGAGACTATGAACCCATACGAGCATCGAGTGATCACAAAGGGGGGTGAGATTCGGTGGATTATTGAGACGGTGACCTCCATTATGTATGAAGGCCACAGGGCAGCCTTGGGGTATTTTATGGACAATACCCAAAACGTCCTTACCAAAGAGGCTCTCGTCCTCTCAGAGGACAAATTCAAAAAGGTCTTCCGTTCCAGCCCGGACTGGTTTGTCATTAGCACCCTCGAGGATGGTTTTTATGTGGATGTGAACGAGGCTTTTTTACGGACCACGGGCTATAAACGGCATGAGGTGATTGGAAAGAGTTCGCGGGAACTGGGCATCTGGGCACAGCCCGAGAAGCGTTTGCAGATGGTCGAAACCCTCCGAAAGGACGGCGCTGTCAGGAACATGGAGGTTGAATTCCGAATGAAATCCGGCGAGATCCGCAATGTGCTCTGGTCGGCTGAAGTGATCGATTATGGTGAAGAAAAATGCCTTATTGCGGTCACCCGCGATGTTACGGCCCGCCGTCGGGCCCAGCAGGAACAATTAAAGCGGGAAAAGCTTCAGGGGATTTTGGAAATCGCAGGCGCCACTTGTCACGAGATCAATCAACCCCTCCAGTACGCCTACCTTCTGTTGAATGACGTCTTGAACGAATATCCGGCCAATACAAACCTCCTGGAAATCCAAAAACAGTGCGATCGGATCAAGTCAATCACCCAGAAAATGGAGGGCATCACCGTCTATGAAAGTATGGATTACGTCCAGGGGAAAAAGATTATAGATATCCATGAGGCTTCGAAAAAAAGCTAAAAGGACCTCTTCAGGATTGACTGGCAATAGACGGGAATCGGGTGTTTCTGGAAATGGATTTCCAGGCCCGGGATAGCGAACTGGGCGGTTAATAATGCATTCTCGCGGAAATGACCCCTTATGTGTGGATATTCAGTTGCTCGATGATCCCATCGGCAAACCTGAAGATATAGTCTCGCTGGCTGGGCGTGCAATAGGCCGGACAGTCACATCGCATGCTCTTCAGTGTGCGCACAAAGAGTTCCAGCTTAATCCAGTCCTGGCCCAGCTCCACAGCAAAAACATGGGGTTGGCAATCCGTATGGGTGTACTGGGTTTCGTTGAGGAGATCATCGGGTATTCGGACCCAGAAGACTTGGTCGAGACTGGAGCGGATGGCGTGCTTTTTGAGGAACTCCTTGATTTCCCCCACCTCCTGGACGGGAATTTCATCGATCAGGTATGCCTTCATGGTTCGCGAGACCCCTCCTCCATCTTATCGATCCTCCTTCCTCCGACGTAAGCATCCACCACGGCATAAAGCCAAAGGAGGACGAACAGCGCCGCCATCGCCCAGAGTAACGTCAGGTTTTGCTCCCCGAGCCTGGCCATTATCATTTCGGAAGTCAAGTTGTTCATGGTTCCTGATCTGAAGATGGAATGAATCAGGTGTACCAGTTTGATGATCCCTGCAATAAAAAGGACGAAAACGCCTCCCAAGAGGAGACCCCCTTTTTTCAGGTCCTGATTCATAATCTGCCCCAACCCCGGAATCACGAGGCCGGAACATAATGGAGACGCGATTGCCTTTTTCATCAGTTAAAAACCCGTTAGGAATTTTTTGAGAAGCTTGTTGCGCACCGCCCTTATATCGAAATATGCCCGCAGTGTCAATGCGGCTTGAGGATTTTGTATGACGCACCCGTTGACTGACCTCCTTCAGGTCAATATCCCTTTCAAAATGCTCTTCGACTCCTACCTGGATCGTTTCATCGAGAGCCGGCTCAATCCCGAAATAGGGTTTGACGCCGAGGCCCTCGACACCATCTCCTTTTCCCATATGGAGGCGATCGCAGGACGACTCCGAAAGGCAGGACGTACCATTACATTTCACGCCCCTTTCATGGATCTCTCACCCGGATCACCGGACCCGAAGATCAGGCGCCTTACCCAAGAGCGACTGCGGCAGCTCATTCGACTCATTCCCCTTTTCAACCCCACGACCGTCGTCTGCCATACCGGATATGATCACAGGCGATACTGGCACATACAAGACCTGTGGCTCAAAAACAGCCTCGATATATGGTCCACGATCGCGCGAGACATACGGCGCGAGGGTGCTCTACTGATGTTGGAAAACGTCTATGAACAGTCGCCGGACGAGATGATCCAGCTCCTGGACAATCTAAGCGGTGATGGGGTCGGTTTCTGTTTCGATTTGGGACACCAGGCTGTTTTCGGCAGCGTCCCCATGGATGCATGGATCACGTCCCTCGGACCCTACCTCGGGCAACTCCACCTCCACGACAACTTCGGCAAACAGGACGAACACCTGGCCCTGGGCCGGGGTCGCATCGAATTTCGACATTTGTTCACGCTGCTGAGAGCTGTCTCGCCAGCCCGGCCGGTCATCACGCTCGAGCCGCACAAAGAAGAAGAACTCTGGCCCAGTCTCGCATACCTGGAAAAGATTTGGCCTTGGTGACTCGCGCCTCGCCTCAAGCAGCAATCCTCATTTTGGAAAAATAGCTTTGTGGGAGCGGCTTCCGAGTCCCGCCTATCTACGGGCGGGATGGCAAGATGCCACTCACACAGGATGTTGACACGGATTCTACCTCATAATGAGAATTGCTGTCGCCTCCAGGTTTTTCATTGAATTCTCGAAACCGTTGCAGTAGCATCGTTAGGCGCAAGGCGTGAGGTGCCAGGCGTGAGGCGCAAGGAATTCCTCAAATCCTGAATTCTTCAATTCCTAAATACGAAATTACCAAAAAAGTATGGACCATCCATTCCCCAAATCGGCTACCTCCGCGGATAAATGCAAGCGACTGATGGAGATGCTGTCACCGGACGACGCATGGGGCATTATCATGAACGCCGATCCCGATGCCATTGCCAGCGCCCTGGCCCTGAAACGCCTGTTCTGGAGGAAGGTCCGAAAGGTCACGATTTTTCATATCAATCCTATCGAACGCGCCGACAACCTGGCATTGATCAGGCTTCTCAAGATTAAAATGCAGCGCATCCGTTCCATGAAGGGGAGAAAGATTCAAAGGTGGGCCATTGTAGACTCCCAGCCACACCACCATAAGCGCTTCATGAACCACCCGTTTGATATCATCATCGATCATCACCCGGTGGGACCTGCACTGGACGCGGCTTTCATCGATATAAAGGAGGAGTACGGCGCCAATTCAACGATTTTGACTGAATATCTCAGGACATCCAAGATCACCCCTTCCCCGCGCCTGGCCACGGCCCTTTTCTATGGCATCAAGACAGACACCTATAACTTCGTCAGGGAATCAGCGCCCAGCGACATGAACGCTTTTCGGTATCTCTACCCCTTGGCCAACATGAACACCATCAAGAAGATCGAATCTTCGGAAATGACCTGGGGGATGCTGAAGCATTTGCGATTTGCCATGGAACAGGTTGTTTTCATAAAAAATATCGCCTACATCAACATGGAAGAGATCACCCAGCCGGATGTCCTCGTCATCATTGCAGATTTCTTCATGAAACTGGCGGAGGCCGAGTGGAGCATCGTTTCGGGCATATATGAAGAGAGGCTCATCGTCATTTTGAGAAATGCTGGATTCAGGGGCGATGCCGGCAAAACCGCCCAAAGGCTCTTCACCCCCTGGGGCGGGTCGGCCGGGGGCCACAAGACCGCTGCACGGGCTGAGATCCCGTTGAAAAATATGATGGGTGAAACAGAAGACCGGTCCCTGCCAAACCGAATGCTCATCAGGGAATTGAAGCGGCTGAGACATGCCGTGTCTGAAGGAGATGCATCGTGACCGGTTTTGAAACAATGACTGTCGACGGCAGACTCCTTGAAGAAGTCAAAACGCTCATCGATCAGCAGGACACTGTGGGGCTCAAAAAGCTCCTTGATCAGATGAGGCCCGCGGACGTGGCCGATCTCATCGAGCATTCGGGTAAGGATGAGGGACTGTTCATATTCCGTCTCTTAGAGCCCGAAGGGGCCGGCGATGTTCTCATGGAGATTGAATCGCCTGTTCAGGAACGTATCCTGAAAGGACTCGACAGCGAGGCCATCTCCCAGATCGTCGAGGAACTGGATTCTGACGATGCGGCGGACGTGGTGGGCGATCTTCCGGCCGACCGGGCAAAAGAGGTTATCGAAGCGGTGGGGGATGAGGTCACGGAAGACCTTGAAAAACTCCTCCCCTACCCCGAAGACACGGCCGGCGGGATCATGGCCCTGGAGTTTGTGGCGGTCAAAGCCGGCGCCACGGTCCGGGACGCCATCGAATCCATTCGAGAAAAGCGGGAAGAGGTGGAAAACCTCTATTATATCTGGGTCACGGATGACTCTGGCAGGCTGGCAGGGGTCATTTCCCTCAAGGACCTCGTCCTGGAACCTCCCGACAAGATAGTCAGCGAGATCATGAATCCGGAGGTCATCTCCGTCAATGTCAAGGCCGATCAGGAAGACGCTATACATCTTGCCAAGCGATATGATCTTGTCAATATACCTGTGGTCGATGACTCCCATCGCCTGGTGGGCCGGATTACCCACGATGATATCATTGACGTCATTGAAGAGGAGGTAGATGAGGACATGGCCCTCATGGCCGGCGTCATCGACCAGGAAATTACAGAGCACTCAGCCATAAAGATTTCAAGGGCAAGGCTTCCCTGGCTGGTTACGGCGCTGTTTGGGGGCATTCTTGCCGCATCTGTCATCAACCAGTTCGAGTCCTCCCTGGAAAAAGTTATTGCTCTCTCATTTTTTTTCCCTGTAATCATGGCTATGGGGGGGAACACAGGCATTCAGACATCCACGGTGGTGATAAGGGGTCTCGCTACAGGCGACATCAGTCTTGCCAGTACCGGAAAAAGGATCTGGATGGAAATGAGGGTCGCCCTCATCAATGGACTCACATGCGGTCTGATCCTCTGGTTGATTGTGGGCTTCTGGCTCGGCGACTACAGGCTGGCCTCGATTGTTTCATCAGCCCTCGTATTGATTATCCTGATTTCAGGTCTGGTCGGGTCTGCCGTCCCTTTAGCCCTTAAGAAACTTAATATCGACCCTGCCCTTGCTGCAGGACCCTTTATAACCACCTATAACGATATTCTTAGCCTTCTGATCTATTTGAGCCTTGTGACGTTCTTCCTGTGCGATCCCCTCTAAACCCACAAGCGCTTTTTTATTTAAATATCAAGCTGCTATCTATCATAATTCATATAATACATACCTTTGTCACATAACCTCAGGCGCCGTTAAAATGTGAGAATACGGCCTCGGCCAGGCCCCGGCCAATACCGGGCGCTCGCTCCAGCTCTTCAACTGTAGCCTGGGCGATGTCGTCGATCCCTTTGAAATGCCTAAGCAAATGAGCCTTATTTTCCTTTCCGATACCCGGAATATGGTCCAATTCAGACCGCGTCAGATGTTTCTCCCGCAGCCTTCGATGATAGGTAACCGCCCGCCGATGCGCCTCATCCCGAATCCGCATCATCAGAAGGAGTACCGGATGACCGGCCTTCAGCAGCACCGGATTCATCCTTCCGGGGAGATAGATTTTGTCGCGGGGATCCTCGGAGGGGTCGTCCGGCTTGGCGATAGAAATGACCTCGGGCATGGGAACCTCATGTTTTTCCCGGGCATTGGCGGCTTGATGTTTGGCATGGCGCCGCTCCTCGATGACACGCCGCACCGTAGCAAGATGCCCTTTGCCGCCGTCTACCAGGAAGAGATCCGGCAAGGCGCCTTTGGCGAGTCTTCTTTCCACCATCTCTGCCATCATGCCGTAGTCGTCGATGATTCCCTCCTGTCTGATCCTGAAATTCCGGTATCCGGCCCGATGGGGCTCTCCCTCCACAAAAGAGACGATCGTTCCGACAGCCAGGCCCCCCTGGAAATTTGAGATGTCGAGGCCCTCGATCCGTCTCGGGGTCCTGGCCAGTCCAAATAAGGTCCTGGCCGAGCTCAACAGGTCCTCCTTTTGAGATTCGGCATAGCCGACCAGGAGATTTTCTGCATTCGCGACGGCCATGTCTGTGAGCTTCTTCTTTTCCCCCCGCCGGGGACTCAGGATCACCACCCGCTTTTCCGCGAGCCCGGAGAGCCATTGCATGATCGGGACGGAATCCTCGACCGGCTCGGAAATGAGGATCTCCTTGGGGATGAAGGCCTCCCGGCCATAATGCTGCTTCAGAAAGGCCTCCATAACCTCAGAAGGAGAGGCGCTCGGTTCTTTGATGAGATGATTACGGGTCCCGGTCAGATATCCCCTGCGAATAAATAGGATGGCCACCTGATACGCACCTTCCTTTTGCGACAGGCCAATCACATCCTGGTCTTCCATACGGGGGGACACCACATGCTGACGTTCCACGGTCTTCTGAATTGCCCTGATCTGGTCGCGTATGCCGGCCGCCTTCTCGAAATCCAGATTCCGGGCCGCCGTTTCCATATCTCGCTGCAGATCCGCAATGAGTTTCTGACTGCGGCCCTCTAAAAAGAGCCTGACCTGTTGGACGATCTCACGATATTGCTCGGGAGGGATATCGTGCGCGCACGGCCCGAGGCAGTGATTCATCTGGAAGTTGAGACAGGGCCGGTTCCGCCTGGGGAGGTCCTGGCTCTTGCACTTGCGCAATTTAAAAACCCGGTCAATAAGCTTCTTGGTGCTTCGGACTGCATTGGCGGATGAAAAAGGACCAAAATAGAGTGCCCCGTCTTTTTTAATTTTTCTGACAATCGCAAGCCGCGGAAACGGATCTCGCACATCCAGGCAGAGACAGGGATACTGCTTGTCATCGCGCAGGATGATGTTGTAGCGGGGCATGTGTTTTTTGATGAGATGGCCCTCGAGAATAAAGGCCTCCTGCTCGGTGTCGGTCAGGATAAAGTCCAGGCCCCCTGCCCGCTTCATCATTCGCCCGGTCTTGGTGGTGGAATCGCCATTGGTCCTGAAATAGGAAAGGACCCGTTTTCGAAGGCTCTTGGCCTTCCCCACATAGATCACCCTCCCCCCGGCGTCAACGAAGAGATACACCCCCGGTGCATCGGGAAGCGTGTTCCGCAAGAGCCTTGGGTCCAATTCATATTGGGCGTAACGTGCAGAGGTCATCGGTGGAAGTTCCCAACGTGAATTACAGTGACTAAAGTCCTGACCTTGGCGATCGGCGTTTTGCGTTGAAGGCGCCTGAAGTGTAAAAGGTACAAAGACTTTTTCTTTCCAGCAATTCTCATTTTGGTAATATTGTCATGTGGGAGCGGCTTCCGAGCCGCGAAAAGTCGTGGCAAGATGCCACTCACACAGAATGTTAATAACGGGTCTGCGTCATAATGAGAATTGCTGTTTTCTTTCTTTACAGCTTGACCATTCGCGCATCCGCTCGTTTCCTTAAAGGGTTGCACATTTTCAGGGTAAATGATAGATAGATTTCGAGTCAAGGTCATTGTCCGTTTCCATTGTGCAGGAGTGTTGATCCATGAAGTCGATTCTGATTCCCCTTTTTATCGCCGCGTTCGCCTTCGCCATGGGCGGGTGTGCCGCGATGGGGCCGAAAATGCCCCCCCTGGCCTCCATTGAAGGCGTGCAGGGGCATTTCGCCGAGGGCCGGATTGTCGATCTTGCCAATGGAAAATCCATATCTTTTGATGAGCTTATGGATGACTTGCAGAAAATGGATCTGATCTTTGTCGGCGAGGTGCATGACAACCCGGAGCATCACCTGATAGAGGTCCAGATTCTCCAGGGTCTCACAGCCTGTTACGGCCCGCTGTCCGTTGGCATGGAATTTTTCGATACAACGCAGCAGTCGGCCATAGACCGTTACATAGGAAAAGAGGTGAGCGAAACCGTCTTTCTCAAAGAGGTTGACTGGGCCAAACGCTGGTCGTTCCCGTATCACTTTTACAGGCCCCTCCTCCTTCTTGCCAGAGAAGAGGGCAATCCCCTTATCGGGATCAATGTGCCCAACACTGTGGTTCGAAAGGTGGCCAGGTCGGGGATCGAGAGCCTGACCCCGGAAGAGCGCACCTATGTCGCAGAAGAGATCGACCTCAATAATGAGGCGCACCGCTTGTATGTGACCGACGTGTTCAAGGAGCATGCACACGGTCAGTTAAAGGATTTTGACCATTTTTATCAGGCCCAGTGTGTGTGGGAAGAGACCATGGCCCAGAATATTGCTCGACGACTGAAAGAGGACCCGGGCAGGATGGTGGTTTTTACAGGAAACGGTCATATTGTCGAGCGGTTTGGTATACCGGATAGGGTGTTACGCCGCATGCCGGTGAAAATGGCGACCATCCTGTTATATCCCTTGACAGAACGACTCATCCTCAATAAAAACATGGCGGACTACGTCTGGTTGACAGGCGGATGTTCAGCCGGCGGGCATGGCCAGCGCGCCATGAGATTACGCAAGATGGGAGAAATGGGGAAAAATGAAACTATCACCCGAAAAAATTGACGAGTTGAGCCCCGACAGACGAAGATCGGTCATGGAGCGATCCATGGAGGATATCTCGTCCATATTTGAAGAGGTGCGGGGCATCGTAACTGATGTAAAAAATCGCGGCGATGCAGTCGCACTGGCCCACTACCGAAAACACAAACCGGATATAGACACAACCGACCTCGAGGCCTCTACCGCCGAAATTCAGGAGGCATACAATAGGGTCGATTCCAAGGTCGTCGAATCCCTCAAAACGGCTGCCCGGAATATTACCAAATTTCACACGGCGCAACTGGAGCGCGAGATGTGGGCTATCGAGGTGTCGGAAGGGATCCTGGCAGGCCGGGTAAGACGGGCTATGGATATCGTCGGCTGCTATATTCCGGGGGGTACGGCCGCCTATCCCAGTTCCATCCTCATGACCGTTCTCCCGGCCAAGGTTGCGGGTGTCGGCAAAATCGTGGCCGTCACGCCGCCCGGCAAAGGGATGACCGCCAACCCGGCCACGCTGGTCGCCGCTGATATCGCCGGCTGCGATCGAATCTTCAAGGTCGGAGGACCCTGGGGGGTGGCAGGCCTGGCATTCGGGACAGAGACCATGCCCAGGGTGCATAAGATCGTGGGCCCGGGAAACAAATACGTCACCGCGGCAAAGATGCTGGTGTATGGCCAGGTGGACATCGACTCGCCTGCAGGACCCAGCGAGGCCCTCATCCTCGCAGATGAGACAGGGGACCCGGAACTGATCGCCGTTGATTTTCTCTCGCAGATCGAGCACGATGCGGACTCCGCCGCGGTCCTGGTGACCCCTTCCCAGGAACTGGCCTCGGCGGTTTGCAGAATCATCGAGCGGGAATATGACGCCCTTCCCCGCAAGGAGATCTTTGAGTCCTCCCTTTCGAGGCATTCCTATGTCCTGATTGCAAAAGATATGAATCAGGCGATTGAATTTACCAATGAATATGCCGCGGAACATCTTCAGATCCTGACCCGGGACCCGTTTATTACCCTCAACCGGATCAGGCATGCAGGCTCGATCTTCATGGGACCCTACGCGCCGGTCCCGGTGGGCGACTATGCCTCCGGCACCAACCACGTCCTCCCCACCGGCCAATGTGCCCGCATGTTTTCGGGTCTTTCGGTGGACGACTTCATCAAAAAGCCCACCTTCCAGTATCTCAGCAAGGAGGGACTCGCCAGTCTCAAAGATACGGTCGTCACCCTGGCCGAGGCTGAAGGACTTCCAATCCACGCACGGGCCGTGAAGGCCCGATTCAAATAGCGAGCGAGGGCTGGCAGGAGTCTATTCAAGTGTTCCAATCGGGACAAGTTCCCGAACGAAAGTTAGAGCAGGAAATGTTGCCTTTTGTCTTTTTTCTGGTTTTTTGCGACACGATCAACATTAAAGGAGGGATTTAACATGGCTGAAATCAAGGGATACAACATGCCGGACGAGCTGTACTATCATGAGGAACACAGTTGGGCCAGGGTGGAAGGCGCCAAGGTGACGGTCGGAATGACGGACATGTTCCAGAAAGAGGCTGGGGACATTGTCTTTGTGGATCTGCCTGAGGAAAACGACGACGTCAGTCAGGGGGAGACCTGCGGCAAAATCCAGTCCAGAAAATGGATCGGGAAATTAGTGGCCCCTGTTTCAGGAGAAATCGAAAAAATCAATGAAGACCTGGAGGACGACACCAGCCTGATCAACTCGGACCCTTACGGGGACGGCTGGATCCTGGTGATCAAGGTGGAAGATGAAGCCGATCTTCAGGCCGAATTGAAAAATCTGATCCACGGCGATGCGGTTTCAGCCTTTGTGGACAAGGAAATCGCTCGAACAGAGGAAGAACGCGCCAAGGCCGAGCAGGGATGATCTGGGACTTTTTGCATGAAGTCGATATCAGATAGCGGCACGTCCCGAGAGTGGCGGCTTTTTAGAAATCTCACGCGGTCGGTCTCTACTGCCGAGGGACTCGCAGTGGATGACACCCTCCCCCAGTCTGTTGCGCGGCACGGATCGCCCCCTATCCTCCACCTGTACACATTCGTCCCGTCCGTCATTGTGGGAAAGTATCAGGACATCGAGGCGGCCCTGAGGATCGACCGGTGTAGGGCTCGTGGCATCGAGTTCAACCGAAGGAGCACCGGCGGCGGCACCGTCATCATGGGGCCGGAGATCGTGGCCCTGGGCCTGGGGATCAACGTGGACTATCCCGGGCTCAAAAAGGGGGTGGGCGGCGTTTTCGAGTCTCTCAGCCGGGTCCTCATACGCGCCCTCGACCATGTGGGTGTGCAGGCCCATTTTCAGCCCAAAAATGACCTGGAGGTGCGCGGCCGGAAGATCGCCGGGCTTTCGGCCGCATCCGAGGCAGACACGTGTCTCCTCTTTCACACCAGCCTTCTGGTGGACTTCGACATCCCCCTGATGACCGACATCATGAATACGCCGGTCATCAAGCTGGAGGACAAGGGATACAACTGCTTCAGCCAGCGCATGACCACGGTTCGCGATGAACTGGGTCGCCGCCTCTCTGTGGCAGAAATGATCGACGCCATTCGAAAGGCCTTTGAAGAGGAATTCACGATCACCTTCAGGGAAGACAGCCCCGATGAGTGGGAACAGGATGCCATTCAACGGTTTATCGACGAAAGATACACGCAAGGCGAATGGATCTTCTCACACCGGCACCCGAGGGCGAGGATGGGCGTCGGACAGCTCAAGACCCGTGCGGGCCTTTTGGAGATATACCTTTCCCTGTCGGGCGCTTCCATTGAACAGGTTCTCATTACAGGCGACTTCTTCTCCACCAGTGAAGATCTTCACCGAATCGAGAATGCCCTCAAATGGACATCGGCCCGCAGAGAGAGCATCGAGGCCAATATCGCCTCGGTCTGGCATGAGGATATGATCTATGGTCTGGACGTATCCACCCTCACGGATGCCATTCTGCTGGCCAAACAAAACCAGGTGAGGCTGTGAGAGAGGCGGAAGGCGGAACAGTCTGAAAGCTGAAAGCTCAAAGGGGGAAAGAAGTTAACGGTTATTGGTTAATCGTTATTGGGCGAGAGGGCGTAACGCAACAACCCCAACGAACCCAAGAAACCCGCAACCAGGAACCAGCTACGACTAACCATGTCCAAAGAACAGAGTCCTGAATATGCCAAGATGAGTCATGCCAGCGCCCTTTCCCTCGGTTTGATGAGGGGACGGATGTACCGGGGCGCGGTCAACCGGTGCGTCAACCTTCTGGTCCATTATCCCGAAGGGTGCTCGGCAAACTGCGCCTATTGCGGGCTCGCCAAGAAACGACCCGGGACCTATGCGGAAAAGAGCTTTATCCATGTGGAATGGCCGATCTATTCGATGGACGCAATCATCGACGCCATCAACAAGGCCCCATCCTATGTGACACGGACCTGCATCTCCATGATCACCAATGGAAAATGCAGGGCGCACACACTCGAGATGACGCGTCGTCTCACCCAGGAGACCGCAATCCCCGTATCCATCCTGATCAGCCCCACCATCCTGGAGAAAAAAGATCTTGTAGAAATGAAGGAGTGCGGGGCGGACAAGATCGGAGTGGCCATCGATCTCGCCACCCCGGAGCTCTTTGACAAGTTCAGGGGCAAAGGCGTTTCAGGCCCCCATAAATGGGAGAAATACTGGGCCATCGCCGAGGCAGGTCTTACAGTCTTCGGAACAGGCCATGTAGGCGCTCATCTCATGGTGGGCATGGGAGAGACCGAACAGGAGATGACATCGATCATGGACCGGCTCTGGCGAATGGGGATCGTCAACCACCTCTTCTCCTTTTTTGCCGAGGAGGGTTCCAGGCTGTCCGATATGCCCCAGCCCTCCTGGTCAACTTACCTGAGGATCCAACTGGCCCGTTACCTGATCGAGGAAGGCCTCACCCACTACCGCGATATGGGTTTTGATGAGGCAGGCCGCATCGTCGATTTCGGTCTTGCCCCCGACAGAATGGATGAGATCGTGGGCCTGGGCACCCCCTTCATGACCACCGGATGCCTTGGCCCGGATGGCAAAGTGGCCTGCAACCGCCCATTCGGCAACTGCCTCCCGGACGTGAGACAATGGAACTATCCCTATCTCCCCAATCGGGAAGAAGTTGATCTGATCCGCGAGAATATTTTCAGGACAGCCGCCTGATTTGGTGGAAAAGGCTTTGACAGAAAGGTCGCGAGGTATTAAGGTACAGGCTTCACATCGGGCCGTTAGCTCAGTTTGGTAGAGCAGCGGACTTTTAATCCGTTGGTCGTGGGTTCGACTCCCGCACGGCCCACCAACAAAATCAAGCACTTACGGTATATAGCCGAAAGTGTTTGATTTGTGAAAAGGCATTTTGGGTCCGCCCTGGGTCCACCGACCAAAGATGGGGCTCAGAATTTTCAAGCCTGACACACAAAAAAATGGCTTGTGCATTTTTTTTCAAAAAGATTCTTGACAGAGATTTTTTACAGGATTATAATTACACCAGAATATGTGCTCCTCGTTATTCGGGTATCCAATAGCGAGGTCAAATATGTTCCCCCTGTTTCTTAATTGAAGCAGGGGTTTTTTTTGGAGGGAGGCGTGAGTTAATGGGAAGGTCTGTTATCTTTGTTGATGGTGAGTATGTGAGGAAGATCTTTGATGCCGAAGGGCTTCGGACTAATGTGCCAAAAATTATAGATAATGTTCTTAAGCTATGCAATATTGACCAAAATGACCTTTTAAGGGTTTACTATTATACATCCCCGCCATACCAGTGTTCCAACCCGACATCCGATGAAAAGCAAAGATATAAGGCCTTCCAAAAATTTGAAAACTTCTTAAAAAAACCAATACCGTTCGGCACGATTATTGCGCGCCTATCCGGTTGACGCAGAA
>CAYLJZ010000002.1:0-106921 GCA_964384085.1 uncultured Desulfobacteraceae bacterium | reverse complement strand
GATAGTCCTCCTTGATCTTTTTTAACGCCTCAATCCCATCGATTCCCGGCATCCATATGTCCAACAGCACCAGATCCGGCGTCGCTTCCTTTATTTTATCCAGTGCCTCTGTCCCGCTCTCGGCAGTCAGTATCTCAAATCCTTCATCTGAAAGAATACCGGTCAGGGACTGAAGGATGCTTTTCTCATCATCAACGACTAAGATTGTCTTTGCCATTTACTCTCTTATACCTTTAAATACTGTCGCAAAAAATACGATAGATCTCTTTTCACGTCATCATCTCAACAGCTATTCTGGCTGCCCTTTTGGATGCCCCGCCCTTGCCTAAGCCCTTCCGAACGTTTTCCAATTTGGCGGTCATCTCATTTCTGATCAACTGGTTTTCAAGGAGCGACAGGGCCTCGCTTGCGAGTCTTTCAGGCGTCACGTCGCCTTGGATCAGCTCCGGGACAACCTTTTCTTGGGCAACGAGATTTGCCAGCGCAATATAAGGGACCTTGACCAACATCTTTCCAAGCCAGTACGAAAAGGGGCTCACCTTGTACACAACGACCATGGGGACCCCCATAATGGCCGTATCCAGCGTTGCTGTGCCGGAGGCTACCAGCGCAATATGGCAATTTTTCAATACATTGTAGATGTCATTTTGGTAGATTTCGATGTTCAATGGGGTCTTTCGAACAAATTTGTCAACGTATTCACGCTCGATGGTCTTGGCCAAGGGGAGGAGGCATCGAATGTCGGGATACTTGGCCTTCAGAATCTCCGCGGATTTAATCATGACAGGGAGGAGATTTTTGATTTCATCCCTCCGGCTTCCTGGCAGCAACCCAACGACCGGATTCAGAATTCCGGTTGCGCCCTGCAGTAACGGACCTTGGACGTTGGAACTCGGAACTTGGATGTTCGATTCGAATTCATCCAGCAAGGGGTGCCCCACGTAATCGACGTTCAGGCCACGTTTTCTGTAAAAAGATTCCTCGAACGGCAAGATGACCGCCATGCGGTCCACGCGTCTGGCTATCTTTCTAACCCGTCCACTCCTCCACGCCCACACCTGAGGGCTTATGTAGTATAGAACAGGGATGCCCAGCCGCTTGGCGATCCGGGCCAGGTAGAGGTTGAAATCGGGGTAGTCAATGAGAATCAAAAGGTCCGGATGAAGGGTTTTCAACACAGATTTCATCGTGTTAGCTGCCTTGACGATTGTGTGAAGTCTTTTAACGACCTCGGTCAAGCCAACCACGGCCATATTTGAGGATGAGACAAGTATCCTGACCCCTGTCTGAGCCATATTGCTCCCACCGATGCCCCAAAAGGCAATATGGGGGTCCAAACGCTGGAGGGCCTTCACGAGATTAGACCCGTGCACGTCGGCTGAGGCCTCGCCGGCAACGATCAGTACCAGTCGATGATTTCTGGTATCAGAAAGTGGGGCTAAAATTCTGGCACCCTCTCTCTATCTGGTCAATGATGTTTAGGGCGATCTTCAAGGCATTTCGCCCGTCCTGGCCGGTCACAACCGGCTCGGACCTGTTAAAAACGGCGTCGATAAACGCGGTGATCTCGTCGTTCAGGGGGTCGCTGTCAGTGTACTTTTCCTTGGTAGTGGTCACTTCAGGGAAATTGTGCGAATTCTTTTTCTGATTGTCAAGACTGATTACCGTGAGTTGACGTTTCCCGCAATCGGCCGATATATAGGCATCCGGCTGAAACACACGGATCTTCCTCAGCATTTTACCGGATACCCGGCTCGCAGTCAGATTGGCGGCAGTCCCGTTCTGAAAGATGATCCTGGCATTGGCGATATCGGTTTTGTCGGTAATCACAGGCATCCCTACTGCATGGACCTCTCTTACCTCTGAACGGATCATATGGAGAATGATATCCAGGTCGTGGATCATCAAGTCAAGGACCACGTCTACATCGAGACCCCTTGTCGTGAAAAGGTTCATGCGGTGGGACTCTACAAAGAGGGGGTTTTTCAGCATGGGTATCATCTTGACAATGGCAGGGTTAAACCGTTCAACAAGGCCCACCTGAAGCACCAGATCCCGTTCGCTGGCCATCTGGATGAGGACATCCGCCTCTCTGAGGTCATAGGTGATGGGCTTTTCTATGAGCATGTGCACCCCTTCGGATAGAACGTCTTTGGCCACCGCAAAATGCATCTCAGTGGTCACTGCCAGACTGACGGCATCCACCCTGTGCAGAATATCACGGTGATCTGTGTAGGCCGTTGTGCTGTAGCGTTGCGCTATATCATTTGCTCGATCTCTGTCTACATCCACGACGCCAACAAGTTCTACCCCCGGATGTGCCCTGTATTTCTGAACGTGGTACTCCCCCAGGTGTCCCACGCCAATAACAGCGATTCTAAGTTTTCCCGCCTTCATCTATAAATACCACACCTACCTGTTCGTTAAGAAGATGTTTTTGACTCTTCTGATCCGGTTTTATCAAGGCACCGCAGAGAGAGAAACAATGGCGATGTGCTTCATGTCTGCCTCGGCGATCATCTGTGCCTTGTCAAACATCAAGGTATTTCCTGCCTCTACCGCCAGCACTGCCCCGTTTACCTGTGAGAGGGTGCGTATGGTTTCGAGGCCCACACACGGGACATCAAACCGGAGATCCTGTCCAGGTTTGCTCACCTTCACCACAACGGCCTTTTCTTGAGCCAATCTGCCGCCCCTGAGAATGGTTGCATCAGTGCCATCAATGGCCTCAAGGGCCAGGACGGTCCTTTTTCTCACCACCACACACTGCCCGATATCCAGACGGCCAAGTTCCTTGGCCATGTTCCATCCAAAACGGATATCTTCCTTTTCGGCCCTGCTGGGGCGTCTTGCTGTCAGGCATCCCTTCGGGGCAATGAGTTCGGGTAAAAACTGGGTGGAACCGATAATCGTTATATCTTCCTTGGCCAGCTCTTTTGCGACGGCCCTCAGAATGTCATCATCATGAAAAAAGGCAAGTTTTGACATGATGGCCAGCCCTTTCAGGTCCGGCCTGATGTTTTCGAACATGCGCTTTTTGGTGATGGTTCCTGCCATCAAGGCCTCTTTGACGCCATGTATCTTGAAGGCCTTTATCAATTGCCCCAACTGCCCCAACTTGACCCAGACAATGTCATCCACCTGCTCGGAGAGTTTGGGATCGGTCTCATCGTGGTGCGCAACGGCAATGACGCGGATCCCCTCCTTTTGAGCGGCCTCTGCAATAAGCAGAGGAAACTGCCCTCCACCGGCGATCAGGCCGATTATCCGGCTATTTCCCCCATCGTTCATATGCACTCTCTGCATGCCGCAGCGTCCCGATCACTCCACCACTGAACGACTCGATAACTGGATGATTTCCGCGCGTTTCAGACTGGACCTTGAACCCTGGACGAGCATATCTCACCGCAATATGCCCCGTTTGGAGCTGGTGAGAAAATCCAGCAGCATCTGCAGCTCAGGTGTTATTTGAAGCTCTCTTTTCACCTGGGCGATGCCATCCCGGAAGCTCGTATTTTCACGCCAGATAATGCTATATGCCTTTTTGAGCACGTTGATGGTCTCTTGAGAAAACCCTCGTCGTATAAGCCCCTTCTGGTTGATTCCATACAGTTTTGCCCTTGGCCCGGCCGTTATCATAAAGGGAGGGACATCCCTGTCAATCCCTGATTTTGCGCCCAGGTAGGCATGCGCGCCGATTCGAACGAATTGCTGAACAGCCAGGAAGGCCCCCAGAATGGCATACGCTTCGATGTGGGTGTGCCCGCCCAGGGTGGCGCCATTGGTCAATATCACATGATCTGCGAGCCGGCAGTCATGGGCAACGTGAGCGTAGGCCATCAGGTAATTATTGTTGCCGATAACCGTTTCCCACGCCTCTTTTGTGGTGGCGCGGTTGATGGTGACGTACTCTCTGATGACATTGTCGTTTCCTATGATCAGCCGGGTGTCTTCGTTTTGGTAGCCGATATCCTGAGGGGGCGTGCCAATGCAGGAAAAGGGATACATCCTGTTTCGTTCCCCGATTCGAGTATGTCCTTCGATCACCACGTGGGCGCCTATGGCTGTATCCCGTCCAATAACGACATGGTCTCCCACCGTGGAGTAGGGTCCTATCTCTACCCCATCGCCGATGTGAGCATTCGAACTGACCACTGCAGAAGGATGTATTTTCATAGAGTTTTCAAAGGCCATTGGTCCATCTTCTTCGTTCTATATTCCGTAACCTGACCAACCGTTGCGGGCTTAGCCCGCATTGGCTGTTCTTATGGTTTTCCAATCATCAATCATCAATCGAAAATCAAAAACCCCTTATCCTATGGTGGCCACCAGAACAGCCTCCGCCGCCAACTCGCCATCCACAGAGGCCTTTCCTGCCATCTTCCATATCCTGGACCCCGCCCGCAGGGGAACCAGTTCGAACCTGATCTGGTCGCCAGGGATGACCGGCCTTCGGAATTTGACCCCATCCATGGACACAAAAAAAATTGAATCGCGCGTCTCCCGATCGAGGGCATCAACTATAGACATTCGTGCGAGGACGCCACCCACCTGCGCCATGGCCTCGATGATAAGAACCCCCGGCATGATCGGATTATTTGGAAAATGCCCCTGAAAAAAGGGTTCATTGGCGGTGACATTCTTTATCCCGACCACTCTTTTGTTCAATTCCAGTTCAATAATCCGGTCGACCAACAGAAACGGGTACCGGTGGGGAAGGATCTTTATAATGTCTTCGTAGGTCAAAGGAAGATTCATAGGGAATCTCACTCCTTCCTGGGCTCCGCAGCCTTTTCTGAGGGAGAGGGCGTTGAAGGATAAAGAGGGCGCCGCTCAACCTCCTCGATTCGTTTTTCCAATTGTCGCAGACGCTGATTGAATTCGGGCAGCCGTGATGTGAGGGCAGAGGCCTTCAGCCATAGACGATGCGGAATCGCAGGTGAGCCCGAGACCACTTCACCCGCAGGAATAGCCTTTGCAATGCCTGATTGCGGGCCGATCATGGCCCTGTCTCCCACCTCGACATGATCACTGATGCCGACCTGACCGGCGATGACGACCTCACGTCCGATTTGACAGCTTCCGGAGATCCCTGTCTGAGCGACAATGATGGTATCCTCTCCAATAACGACGTTGTGAGCGATATGCACCAGATTGTCGGTTTTGGTCCCTCTCTTGATCCAAGTCTTTCCAAGGGCAGCTCGATCTATACAGTTATTGGACCCGATTTCCACTTGGTCGTCGATTTGAACGATGCCGGTCTGGGGAATTTTAACCGACTCCGCGCGGTCCCGAACAAAACCGAAACCATCCCCCCCGATAACACTCCCCGGATGGATGATGACGTCATTTCCGATGATGCACCCGTTCATAATAACGACATTGGGATATATGAGACATTTCTTCCCAATCTTTACATCCTCGCCGACAAAGACACCCGGAAATAGTATTGTCTCATCGCCAATCTCGGCCCCGTGACCCACAAACACCATCGGATAGATAGTTACGCCTTTTCCGATGACGCTCTCTTGATGGATGACGGCCCCCTGGCTAATCCCTGATTCTCTCGATACTGGAGGTGCGAGGAGCGCGGCTACCTTGGCGTACGCCAGTTCTGCGTTGGGAACGATGACCTGTGGGCCTTTAAATAAAGGAGTTTTATGAGAGATCATCAGGGCGCCGGCACAGGTCTTGCCCAGGCTTTCCTGGTATCGGCGATTCGAAAAGAAAGAAATCTCCGATGGACCGGCGTCATTCAGAGAATTGATCCCCGTAATAACAAGGTCCCTGTTCCCAACAATCTCCCCGCCGACGGCACTGGCAATCTCGCCAAGCGTTGTCTTCAATGCGTGTTTTCTCCTGTCAATTTGTCGCATCGTATGCCTTGGTCACGCGGTCCGTGATATCCATGGCATCGTTATAATATATCAGGCCCATTGTCCCTTGTTCCAGAATGAGGCTGTATCCATCTGTTTGGCCGATTTTTTCTACGATTTTCTCTATCTCTTTCCCAACACTTTTCGTCGCCTCATACTCGGCATTTTTCATCTCCTGAGTGACTTCTTCATACATATATTTATAATGGCGGGACTTTTTCCCCAGCTCCATCTCCTTGTCCTCTTTGGCATCGAGGCTCAACATCATGCTCTGCTTCTGCAATTCCTCTTCGATTTTGGATATCTGGGCCCTTTCCGCATCCAGCTTTTTCTGAAGGGCATTGAATTTTTCCTTCAGCTGTTCTCTGATTTTCTGAAACTTGACGGAATTCTGCTGAAGCCGCTTCATGTTGAGTACTCCAAACTTGACAGTTTCTGCCATAACATCTTCGTGTTGAAAACAAAAAAACAAAGAAAAACAAATAAATAAGAGACTGATCTTTTTCATGGTGACCCCCATCGCGATTGACTGTTAAAATTTAAAAAACTCGAATGACAATGAAATTTTCACGGAGTAAATGGCAAACATAGGACGGCCGCCGCCGCTCCCCAGCGCGCACTACCCGGTACCCACGACCCAATGACCAATGGATTTATTGGCTTTGAACTATGGACGCCAGACTTAGAACCTTAAACCTGCAGTTCGCAACTCACGGGCTACAGCATTCCCCCTATGCTGAATTCCCATTTGCCGGACGATTCATCTCCTTTCCTGTCGAGATTGAACCCGTATTCCAGCCGCAACGGGCCGATCGGGGAATACCATCTGACCCCGGCGCCCGCGGACTTTTTGATCCCGTCAAAGGACCAGTCGGAAGCGGAGGTCGGATAGTTCGTATCATAGGCATTACCTGCGTCAAAAAACACGAGCCCCACGACCCCTTGCTCTTTGAGTACGGGAAAACGATATTCTATATTATAGCACATCATCGTCGTACCACCCACCCTGTATCCCTGTGAGTCTGTAGGCGAAATAGTCTCGAAATCGAACCCGCGCACCGTGTTGATGCCGCCTAAGAAAAATTTCTGGAAAACAGAAAGCTTTCCTCTGTCCTGAATATACCCCCATCTCCCCTGTACCATAAAAACCGTCTCCCAGAACATGGGGAAGAACCAGGCGGTCCTGGCCCTGTACTTGAGAAATCTTTCATCACCGCCAATTCCGGCATACTGTCCGGACAGTTCATTGATCGAACCCTTTGTTGTGTTCCAGAGGTGGTCTCTGCTGTCCCGTTTGAAAATAAGAGCCGCACTGCTGGTGACATTTCGGCCCGTCATGTCGTAGAGCGGACCCGAGGTTTCCACTACATCGTAAATCCTGGAATTGTCGTAGTCATATCTTATGAAGGCCCGGGTGTAGTCGTCAATGAAATCAAGAGGATAACCAAGATTCAGGCCGGCGCCCAGGGTATCCCTCGAATAGTCCGTATATTCCTGATCCCATTTGTAGAGATTCACCCCGAATGACCACCGCGTATCAAAGAGCCAGGGCTCAAGAAATCGTATGTCAAACTGTGTGCTTGAACCGCCAAGCATCGCCGAGGCCTGGAGCTTCTGACCGTACCCCATGAAATTCTCGTCTGCGACCTGGAATGTGACAAACCCGGAATATGCAGAGCTGTATCCAGCGCCCACGCTGAAGGTTCGTGTCCCCTTTTCCTTTACCTTGACATCCAGTTTCATCAGGTCATTGCTGCTTCCCTTTTTTGTCTCCATCTGAACGTCTTCGAAAAAGCCGAGACGGTTCAGGTTTGCGGTACTGTCTTTGAGCCCCTGTCCGCTGAAATATTCCCCTTCCATGACCTTCAATTCACGCCGAATGACCTTGTCTCTCGTTACGGTGTTGCCGGAGACAGTGATCCGTTCAAAGCGAACCTTGGCCCCCTTGGAGATAACGTAGGTAATATCTGCAAGAAATGTTTCGTCGTTTTCCTTGACGATCGGTTTGATTTCTGCATATGCATATCCATGATCAGCGTAGACATCCCTTAATGCCAGGATATCCTTTCGGACCACCTCTCGATTAAATGTCTCCTCCTTGCCGATTGAGACCTTGGTAAGGAGGTCGTCGGCAGACTCTATTAAATCCCCCTCGACGGCAACCTTATCCACACCGTATTGATGGCCCTCATCAATATCAAACGTAACGACCAGGCCCTCGATGTCGTCATCATACACCACGGTTGGTTCGCCTACCTTCGCCTTGATAAACCCATGGTTGTGATAAAATGCGGTCACTTTGTGCATATCGAATTCAAGCTTCTTTTTGTCCAAAATCCCGGCCTTGGTGATCCATGAAAGAAACCATTTCTCACTGGTTTCCATGAGATCCTTCAGTTCGTCGCTATCGAAATGCTTGTTCCCAACAAATCGAATGTCCTCAATGTAGACTTTGTCATGTTCTTGAATCTTGTACTTCAACATGACCTCGTTGTTGGGAATCGTTTCGGTATTTTCCTCTATCTCGGCATTGTAATAGCCTTTTCCCTTGTAGAACTCCTTCAGCCGGTTGATGCTTTGTCTGATTTCGTTATTATCCAGAATCGAATAAAGGCTTATTCCCAGTTCCTTTTTCAGGTCATCGTCATCAACCTCATCATTTCCCTCGAATACAATCCTGCCGACAGAAGGCTTTTCCGTTACATGGAAGGTAACGATCTTTCCCGAAGGCCCGTCCTCGGTCTCCATCCTGACATCCTCAAAGAAACCCATCTTGTAAATATCGCGAAGGTCATTATCCAACTTGTCATAATCAAGGCGGTCTCCCGCCCTTGTGCCGACCACAGCCAGGACCGCCGCCTTTTCGATACGTCGGTTGCCAACAACCTGGATCGAATCGATCTCGGGAACACCCATGACACGATCAAACACATTGCCGGCGAGGCGTTTCATCGTATCCGCCACCGCGTCTATATCTTCTGAGACCTGAAAGATAAAAAAAGGGGGTTTCTTACCGCTTGTATCGATCACTTTCAGATCGATGCTCGCCTTGTCCCCGATCTGAGTGAGACTGCCCGCGATCATCCAGCCGCTCTTCAGCTCTTTGCCCAGGGCGACAAGCGCTGTCGTTTCGGGGCTCACTGCAAAAACAATGGGGTGTTTGTTGATCTCGTGAGGTGGGATCATATGAAACCCCTTTTCCTCCAACCGAGAGGAGAGTGATTTTTGAAGCCCTAACTGGAGATGATCAAGCGGTCCGGTGGCGTTAATTTTAAAGGGCAGAACGCCAATGGTTTCTTTGGGTTCGGAGGCGCCGATCGCCGGCACAAAAAAGGCGCAAGCCATCAGGACCAGCAGTATCTGGCATACGATCTTCCCTCTCCTCGAGCGAATGCGGAGTGAACGACGCATGGCGTTCGTCTCATTGCACTCTGTATTTTGACCCTTGCGATCTGTCTTACCGTATCTGGCCATCTATCAGCTCCATTTGTTTGGACATTTTCTCTGCCAGTCGCTGGTTGTGGGTAGCGATGACCATGGCAACCCGTTCTTCCTGGTTGAGCCGCAGAAGAAGGTCGGCAATTTCATGGCCGGTCAGCCAATCCAGGTTCCCGGTGGGCTCATCCCCCAATATCAACTTTGGATGCATAATCATGGCCCTCGCGATGGCCACACGTTGCTGTTCTCCGCCTGAAAGTTCACCCGCGCGGTGCATCATCCGTTTTTCCAGGCCTACCTTGCTAAGGACCTCCTTTGCCATTGCAACGGCGGTCCGTTTTGAATGCCTTGCGATAAGCGCAGGCATCGAGGTATTTTCCAGTGCATTCAGCTCGGGCAGTAGATGATGAAATTGAAATACAAAGCCGATTTCCCTGTTTCTCAGCCGTGTCAGTCTTCCTTCATCCATTTGATACATGTTAACATCGCAAAATCGCACGATCCCTCTGGAAGGCGGATCAAGGCTCCCCATAACATTCAGGAGCGTCGATTTTCCGACACCGGACGCCCCCATGATGGCGATGCTGTCCCCTGGTTGAATCACCAGGTCAATCCCTTTCAGAACCTCGATAACCTCCCCATGGTGATGAAAAGATTTGTAAACCTCTTCAAGCCTCAACATGGGGGACTCGGAGACTTCCGTAAGATTCTGGCTATTCATACCGGAAAGACTCCACCGGATTCAATCTGGAGGCATACCAGGACGGATACAGGGTTGCTAAAAACGATATAACCACCGCGGCGCCGGCAACGAACGATACGTCGGTAGCTTCCACCAAGACCGGGAGCTTCGATATATAATAGACATCCGAGGGAAGGTTGATGAATTTGTATTTGGCGAGCAACTGGCATATACCCAGACCGCAGGCAAGGCCGGCGATGGTGCCGACCACCCCCACCAGGAGGCCCTGAAACATAAAAATGGACATGATGCTTTTGGCGGAAGCGCCCATGGCCCTCAGAATGGCCACATCCCTTGTTTTCTCCATAACTACCATGACCAGGGTGCTGATGATATTGAGGGCACCGACCAGGACGATCATGGTCAGAATAATAAACATGGTCAGTTTTTCAAGCTTGAGCGCAGAAAAGAGGCTTCGGTTCATGACCATCCAGTCTTTGGTCCAGAAAGGGTATCCCAAGCGCTCCTGAATCGTTTTTGCTACATTGGCTGCCTCGTAGACGTCTTTTACCCTGACCTCGATGCCGGTGACCTTGTCTCCGAGGGCCAGAAAATCCTGAGCCTCATTCAGGGAGATGTAGATCATGGAGGCATCGTATTCATACATGCCCGAATCAAATATGGCGGATACCTTGAATTTTCGAGTGTTGGGGGTCCTTCCCAGGGGAGTCAATTTCCCCTCCGGAGAGATGATGGACACCACACCCCCGATGTCGGCAGCTATCCGCTTGGCGAGTTCACTCCCAAGGACGACAGCCGGTAAACCGTCCACATTTCCTGACAAGGAGGAAAGGGACCCCCCCTTGATCATGCCTTTAAAGTCGATCACCTCGCCTGCACTGGCAGGGTCAATACCCCTCAGGACCGCCCCGGATACGTTCCCTCCATGGTTGAGCATGACCTGGCTAAAAACAAACGGCGTAACGCCAACAACCCCTTCCTGGCTCCTGACGTCCTCCTCGACCTGACGGTAATCGCCGAAAGTGCCGCTGAGGTTGAGGACCAAGAGGTGGGAGTTAACCCCCAGAATCTTCGACATCAGGTCCGCACGAAAGCCATTCATCACCGAAAGAACAACGATAAGGGCCATTACCCCCACCATGACGCCCAGTATCGAAATCAGGGTAATGACGGATATAAACCGCTGCTTTCGCTTGGCCTTGAGGTATTTTATTCCAAGAAAGAGTTCAAACATATGATTTTAATTCAGGAATTGCGAATTTCTCCCTTTGATCTCATCTGAGGAAAGAGGATGACATCCCGTATGGATGGCGAGTCAGTCAGGAGCATGACGACTCGGTCAACTCCGATCCCTTCACCTGCTGTGGGCGGCATGCCGTATTCCAGAGCCGTAACATAGTCCAAATCCATAAACTGGGCCTCTTTATCCCCCGCATCCCTGAGTGCCGCCTGTTTCTGGAATCTTTCCCGCTGATCCGATGGATCATTCAATTCATTGAAGGCGTTCGCTATTTCCTTTCCGCCGATGAAAAGCTCGAATCGGTCTACCATATTCGGGCTTTGGTCGTTGCGTCGCGAGAGCGGCGAAACCTCTGTGGGATAACCGGTGACAAAAGTCGGATGAAACAATTGCGGTTCCACCAGGTGATCAAAGAGCTTGGTGAGGATCTGACCGTGGCCCTCTAACTTGGACAGGTCAATATCATACTGGGAAGCGACTTTAACAGCAGTTTCTTTATCTCGAAGGGCGTCCTCGCTGACCCCTCCCAGATCCCTCAAGGCATCGTAAAGGGAGATCCTGGGCCAGGGGGGCGCAAAATCGATTTCCCTCTCCTGGTATGTAACGACGGTCCGGCCGAAGATCTGTTGCAGGACATCCTTAAAGAGGGATTCAGTCATGTCCATCAGGTCTTCGTAGGTGGCATACGCCATATAGAACTCCAGCATGGTGAACTCGGGATTATGCTTGACAGATATCCCTTCGTTCCTGAAATTCCGGTTGATTTCAAAGACCCTCTCCAGACCTCCCACCACCAACCGCTTGAGATAAAGCTCCGGAGCGACTCTCAGGTACAAATCCATTCCGAGGGCGTTATGATAGGTTTTGAACGGCCGGGCCGTTGCGCCCCCGGGGATCGGCTGCATCATGGGCGTCTCTACCTCCAGGAAATCCCTGTCAACAAAAAAAGACCGGATCGCCTGTATGATGCGACTCCTCAGCAAAAAGACATCCTTTACCGGGTCATTCATAATCAGATCGAGATATCGCTGCCTGTATCGTGTCTCCACATCCGTCAGGCCGTGCCATTTTTCGGGAAGGGGGAGCATAGACTTAGATAAAAGCGTGAGGCCATCTGCCAGAAGCGTCAGTTCTCCGGTCCGGGTCTTGAAGAATTTCCCCTTGAGGCCGATGAAATCCCCGATGTCCATCAATTTGAATATGTTGAAGTCCCTCAGACTGACCTTGTCTTTCCTGATGTAGGCCTGCATGCGGCCCTTTCTATCCTTCAAGTGAATAAAGGAGGCCTTACCAAAATCCCGTCGTGCGATGATCCTCCCGGCTACGGTAAAGGACTGGCCTTCCTTTTCCAGACTTTCGCCATCCATATGACCGTAACGATCCATGGCTTCGGAGGACGTGATGTCAACGGTATATCCCGCAGGGTAGAGGTTGACGCCCTCGGACTGTAGCTTTTTCCCTTTGTTTATTCTTTCTTCTGCAATTGGGGTTGTTTTGCCTGGGATCATATGTATTCCATTTTATACTATTTGAATTTGAAGGGGTTCCATTGACTAAATGTCACTGGCAATCTGAAGCCCTTTTGTATCGCTGCTTTTACAACGGACGTTGGCAGGTCTAACGCTGTACTTTTGACGTTGGACGCAACCGCGTTTTCATTGTGAATTAAACCCATTTTTTTAATCCAATTAATTTTTATAGTCAAGATGAAAGAAACGTCGACAGACGATTCCCTATTTTGATTAGATCTTGACAAGATAGGATCGGATCTCTAAAGTAAACCCTTAGCAACTTTTTATGGCATCGAAGGTTTCGCGGACAAATTCCATCGAACTGGGGGAAATGAGCACGGGAACGAAAAAAGGCCACCCCCAACGAATCCACTAAACTCAATGAACGTTGAGTTTTCACACGCACAACGCCGCTTGATATCGCAATTATCGGGAAAAGGCAACCCTTCTCCCTGAACCGTTTCTCGGCAAAATGACATTGTCAGAAAGGAAAAGGAATTATGAGCGTCAAAAAAACGATTGAAGGAAACGAGGCCACCTCCCATGTGGCCTATGCCATGAGCGATGTGGCTGCCATTTATCCGATCACCCCTTCCAGCAGCATGGGCGAATATGCGGACGAGTGGGCCGCCCACGGACGGAAGAATATCTTCGGTCAGGTCCTCAAGGTAGTGGAGATGCAATCCGAAGGAGGCGCCGCGGGGGCTGTCCACGGGGCACTTTCGGCAGGGGCGCTGGCTACGACCTTTACCGCTTCCCAGGGACTCCTCCTCATGATCCCCAACATGTACAAGATCGCGGGAGAGCTCATGCCCACCGTCTTCCATGTCTCGGCCAGGAGCATCGCCGCCCACGCCCTGTCCATCTTCGGCGATCACTCGGACATCAACGCGGTTCGGCAGACCGGTTTTTCCATGCTCGCCTCGGCCTCGGTCCAGGAGAACATGGACCTGGCCCTGGTGGCCCATCTGGCGGCCATTCGAAGTGGCATGCCCTTTATCCACTTTTTTGATGGGTTCAGAACGTCCAACGAGATTCAGAAGATCGAGCTGATCGACTATGACGACATGGCAGCGCTGGTGGACTGGGATGCCATCGAGGATTTCCGAAGCCGGGCCATGAATCCTGAATACCCGCAACTCCGAGGCACGGCCCAGAACCCGGATATCTTTTTCCAGAACCGCGAGGCCGCCAACTCCTTTTTCGAACCGATTGCGGACATCGTCCAGGAAGAGATGAAAAAGGTGGGGGACCTGGTGGGCCGACCCTATCACATCTTCGACTACGTGGGCGATCCCGAGGCCGACCGGATCGTCGTCTCTATGGCCTCCAGTTGCGATGTAATCGAGGAGACAGTCAACTACCTGACAGGACGGGGCGAACGGGTCGGGCTCATCAAGGTGCGTCTCTATACGCCCTTTTCGGCGGACTATTTCCTAAGGGCCCTTCCCGCCACGGCCCGGTCCATTGCGGTCCTCGACCGGACCAAGTCCCCCGGAGCAGTGGGCGAACCCATGTACCAGGATGTCTGCACCCTGTTCCAGGAACGGGGCGACGCCCCCGTGATCGCAGGGGGAAGATATGGGCTCGGGAGCAAGGATTTCACCCCCACCATGGTCAAGGCCGTGTTTGACAACCTCAAGTCCAAGGTCCCCAAGAACCACTTCACCGTGGGCATTGTGGATGATGTCACCCACACCTCCCTCGATCTGGGCGAGGAGATCGACCCGTCGCCCGAGGGGACGGTCCGGTGTAAGTTCTGGGGCCTCGGCGCGGACGGCACGGTGGGAGCCAACAAAAACTCCATCAAGATCATCGGCGAAAACACGGATATGTTCGCCCAGGCTTATTTTGCCTACGACGCCAAAAAATCAGGCGGGATCACCATGTCCCATCTGCGATTTTCTCCACACCGAATCCAGTCTCCTTATCTCCTGACCCGCTCCGACTTTATTGCGTGTCACAATCCGGCATTTGTGGACCAGTATGATATTTTGGAGGGGATCAAACAAGGCGGGGCATTCCTTCTCAACTCCCCTTGGACCATGGAAGAGATGGAGGCCCGACTCCCGGACCGCATGAAACGGACCATCCAACAGAAGAACCTCGATTTTTACAACATCGACGCGGTCAAGATTGCCGAGGAACTGGGGCTTGGGGGTCGCATCAACATGATTATGCAGGCGGCCTTTTTCAAGATTGCCAACATCATCCCGGCCGAGCAGGCCCTTGATTATGTCAAGGCCGCCATCAAAAAGACCTATGGGAAGAAAGGCGATAAAGTGGTCCGAATGAACGTGGACGCCGTGGACAAAAGCCTTGGCGCCCTCCAGAAAATCGAGGTCCCGAAGGCCTGGGCCACGGCCGGACACGAGGCCTACATCGAAAAGGACGAGCCCGAGTTTGTGAAAGAAGTCATGCGGCCCATGCTGGCGCAAAAGGGAGACAGCCTTCCGGTGAGTGCACTGCCTCCAGACGGAATCTTTCCCACGGCCACAACGCGCTACGAAAAGCGGGGTATCGCCATCAACGTGCCGGAGTGGCAGCCACAGAACTGTATCCAATGCAACCAGTGCGCCTTTGTCTGTCCCCATGCGGTCATTCGGCCGGTGCTGGCCAACGCAGAGGACCTCAAGGAGGCCCCCGCCGACTTTGTCACGGTGGAGGCCAAGGGGAAGGAGCTGAAAGGGTTGAGGTTCCGCATCCAGATCAGTCCCCTCGACTGCACCGGGTGCGGCAACTGCGCCCAGGTCTGCCCGTCCAAGGAAAAGGCCCTCATCATGAAGCCACTCGGCACCCAGAAGGACGCACAGGTCCCCAATCATGCCTATTCCACGACGCTCCCCATATTGGACGACGTCATGCCGGCCACATCGGTAAAGGGATGCCAGTTCCGGCAGCCCCTGTTCGAGTTTTCTGGCGCCTGCCCCGGATGCGGCGAAACTCCCTATATCAAACTGGTTACCCAGTTGTTTGGCGACCGCATGATGATCGCCAATGCCACCGGGTGCTCCTCGATCTATGGTGGGTCTGCCCCGGTCTGCCCATACACGGTCAATGCCGATGGCCATGGACCGACATGGGCCAATTCCCTGTTCGAGGACAATGCGGAATATGGATTCGGCATGGAAATGGCGGTCAGCCAGCGGCGCGCAAAATTGGCCGACCTGGTGCGCGAGGCCATGGAGGCGGATATCTCTGATGAGCTTCACGGCGCCATGCAGGACTGGCTGGACCATATGGACGATGGCGACGCATCCAAGGAGACAGGTCAACGGCTCGTGGATGCCATTGAAACAGAACTTACCGATGTCGATAACGATTTTAACTCCCTCTTTATCGATATTTTGGACAGAAAGGACTACCTTACCAAAAAGTCGATTTGGATCATCGGCGGGGATGGGTGGGCCTATGACATCGGTTACGGGGGCCTCGATCACGTGATCGCCTCGGGACAGGACGTCAACATCCTCGTTTTGGATACCGAGGTCTACTCCAATACCGGGGGCCAGTCTTCCAAGTCGACGCCCACCGGGGCTGTGGCCAAATTCGCGGCCGGCGGCAAACCGACCCGGAAAAAGGACCTGGGTCAGATGGCCATGACCTACGGATATGTCTATGTGGCCTCGGTGGCCATGGGGGCCAACAAGAACCAGCTCCTGAAGGCGGTCCGGGAGGCGGAAAGCTATCATGGTCCTTCTCTGATCATCGCCTACTCCCCCTGCATCAACCACGGCATCAATATGGGCCTCAGCCAGGAAGAGGAGAAACGGGCGGTGGAGGCGGGGTATTGGATCCTGTACCGGTTTGATCCAAGGCTGAAGGATGAGGGAAAGAACCCCCTGATTCTGGACTCCAAGGAGCCCACCGGCGATTTCAAGGAATTCCTTATGGGCGAGGTCCGCTACTCCTCCCTGACCCGGACCTTCCCGGAACATGCTGAGGTCCTCTTCAAAAAGGCGGAAGCCGATATGCGCGAGCGGTATGCTGCCTACAAACGCATGGCCGGAGACGGCGCGGCAGCCGACCCTGCCGCTGAATCTGCAGGATAAAACGGCATTGGGTGTATCATTTAAAGAAAAATGATTGACTGAATAAAGTGGTTATGGACAAGAAAGGGCCCCGTTTTAAGGGGCCTTTTCTATCGGTTTTGATGGATGAGTTTTTCGTGTCTTTGTGCCTTTGTGTGAGAACTTCTGGTTTTCCGGGCGATCCGGGTCAGGGTAACAACCATGAGAAAAAAGGAAAAAGAAATCCATGACAGGGCGGAGATAGAGGCCGTTATTCGAAAAGCGGAAATCTGCCGGCTCGGGCTTTCGGTCGACAACAGTCCCTACATCGTACCCCTCAATTTCGGGTTTGAGGGGAATTGCCTCTATTTTCATACGGCCCGGGAAGGCAAAAAGATCGACATGATCCGGCAGAACAACACTGTCTGTTTTGAACTGGAAGCGGACTGTGAAGTGGTGAAGGCGGAAAGCCCCTGCGACTGGACCATGAAATTCCGGAGTGTTATCGGATATGGAAAGGCCTCCCTCTTAACAGATGCGGAGAAAAAGCGGCGGGCCCTGGATGTTATCATGGCCCATTATTCGGGACAGCAGGATGAATACCCGGAACATCTGGTGGATCGGCTGGCGATCATCAAGGTGGAGATCGAAGAGATGACAGGTAAAAAGTCGGGATACTGACCGGAGCAGCCGTGCCCTCTCCACCGACTGTGAGAGCGGCTTTCCAGCCGCGATATCTGCCTCCTGCCGAACTGTCTGAAACCACGACTATGCAACAACCGCCACGGCCCGGACCGGCGCGCCGTCGCCGTCCTCAATTTTCAGGGGGAGGCACCAGAAATCGAAAATCGCAGGCGGTAAGGCACTCAGGTTCGTCAGATTTTCGATGATGAGGATTTTTTGGCGCAGAAGGATATGGTGGATGGGAAAGTCCGCAGATCCTTCTTCGTCCACGGAGATCATATCCACCCCTATTCCCTTGAGGCCGAAACTACCAAGCCATTCGGCCGCCTTTGACGTCAGCACGGGATATCCTTTGAAATACCCTTCATCCTGCCACAGGTCGCTCCATCCGCTTCGCAACAGGACGAAATCAACCTTTGACACAAGATCCTTGTGCGCCTCGAGTGTGGCCCTATCAATGGTCCGGCTGTTCACGGGCTGCACATCCACCACAAACGCCTTGCCGCAGAAGCGATCCGCCGGCAACTGGTCCAGGGTCGCGCCTCCCTCGATCATGTGTGCCGGCACGTCCATGTGGGTCCCGGTATGGGAGGAGAGCGTAATCCTTTTCTCCGCAAATCCGTCCTTTTCAACAGTGAAGGCGTTCAGAAACTGCGGGGGCTCCGTCCCCGGGTAAACCGGCATCCCTTCACGAATGGAATGGGTTAAATCGAAAATCGCCATAACAGATAAAGAGATCCGACTCGATAAACCGTGTCGGCCATGGTCGGATCGGCTAACCTCCTATGAAAAACGAAATAGAATTCATGCCTGACATTGAGTTCTGAACCGAGACCTTTATCCAGGGAGTTGCGTTACGCAGGGGTCGGCGACAACCCCTCCGTCGAAATCCTTTCGGTCGAGAATATGCACCTTATCCATCCCGATAAGGACATTGCCGACCGGCTCAATGAGTACCTGGACAGGGGGATCACAGTTGCGGGCGATATCCTGAATTCGCGCTCGCAATCCGTTCGAATCCTTTACGCCGGAGACCGAGCCGTCGTCTCGTACGCCGAGAAGAATACGTCCACCCGGTGTATTGGCCAGGGCTACCCGTTCCCTGGCGAAGGAGGCGAAGGAGGCGGACAGGCTCTCCTTGTAGTCCAGCATGGTGCCTTCGCCTTCCTGGAGCAGGATTTCGAGTTGTTCAGGTTTCATGATCTCCCTATCATTTTTACGGCATTACAAAACGTCCTCAGGTCACATCCTTGAATATCTCGCTTCCCCCTGAAACACCTGCCGAACATGCCAGGCTACGAATGCGGGCTCGGGATAATAGGATGGGCGCTTTGGGGGTCGCAGCGGTTTTCTACGGATGGGTGGTCGGTCGGGGTGTTCCCTTCCCAAAATTCACGCTCCATGTCCATCTCAATTCCATTCTCTCGATCCGGCCCCATGCCCAGTCGAAGAAGCCTTAAAACAGCGTTTCCAAACCCCGTAACCTCCCACTGTCGCCGACTCTTTCCCATCAAATCCGATTCCAGCGAATAGGGACCTGGCAAAACGAAAATTGATGGCGTCCGTTATCCTATTCACCTTTCAAGTTTACAAGTTGGGAACGTCCCGAATTCTCTCACGTCAAGCAAAGGTCTTAAAGTCTCTTGCTGACAAAGAAATCCTGGTATCCTCCGTTCCTCTCTTCCGGATAACCGACAAGCCTCAACCTGACAGACGATTCATCTTTATCTCCGTCTCTCAAAACTTCGATAAGTCCAAGATTTAGACCGCTGAAAGGGTTCATTCCATCGTCCTCCGATTTGAGAAGCCTCGTCTTGGCCTTGAGTCCGTCTCCGCAGTCCACGTTGAACACATTTTCCGGACCGGCCTTTGACCATTCTGCCGGAAAATGCCTTGTCATGTTTGAAATGGCGCTCGATGTGAACTGATACAAAATAGGCTTGGGCTTACGGCCTTTCCATTCGATTGAAAAGGCACATCCGATGTGAACATCTCCGCTCACGATGACGATTTTCTGCCGTGGATTCGCCTTTTCATGTTCGAAGACAACCCGCAATAACCGAGCCCTGTCATAAGTATTGGGGGAGTGTGACCAATGGTCCGCAAAATCAACCCATTTCCCCAGAAGTCGATCCCCAATATTTGTTAGGAATTCGGGCAAATGAAATACGGGGACGCTCGACATGATTAATACTACATGTTTATTTTGGCTTTGCTTCAGGAAGGATTGTAGGTCTGCAAGTTGAGCGTCGCCGTAAAGTTGGTTGAGTTCCCCCTCTTTCACAACTGTGCGCTCAGAACGGATGTCCATGACAAAAACACCAATGGTCCCATAATCGAAGGAGTAGTGAAAGGACCTTGGCAAACGCGCCGTTCTCTCCATTACCCGTGAGCCTTGATAATCGAAGTATGCCTGTAATGCGCCTTTCTTTATGTTCTGATAAGCTTTTGAAGAATGGGCCTTTTCAGCCCCCCAATCATCTTTGATCTCGTGATCGTCAAGGATAGGATAACAGGGATAGTTGGCATAAAACTGCTTGATTTCACGCAGGTTCCAAAAGATCCTGTACCGCTCCTGAAAGGCCTTCCGAACGCTGTCTGCATCCCAGTCGAGGATACTTGGCCCCATGGGATGGTTCCAATTCTTGGTGTAATGCTCTTCGAACAAGGATCGATTCTTGGGAACATCCGAGTAAATCTGATCACCACCAAGAAGGAGGAACTTCACATCGTTTTCCTTAAGTATGTTTTGGGTAACCTCCAAGAGCCGTTTTCTACGTGGGTCCAAATCGAAATTGTCCTCATTGAAGGGCTGGTGACAGCTCATCAAGCCGATCACGACCCTCTCGGGGGTATCCGAAGGCTCCTCGGGAAATGTCATAAAGGTCCCACCCCCCAACGGCTTCAGGTCATTACGCCGAACCACCAGGTACCCGTACCGGGTCAAGGGCTTCAGGCCACCTATAAGAAGCGTCTTCGTGTAATCTGATGCGTCATCGTCAATGGTTACAGGAAGTTCTTGCTCTTCGCGAAAGTTGTCCGATTCATGGCAGAAAACTTTAACCTCGCCAGGCTGATCCGACCGCATCCAAATCCTGGCACGATCCGGGCCCACTTCTCCAACCGCAACCATGTGTTGCAGTTGCCTGGCCTCGTGATCGAATCTCTTCCTTCTTCTCTCTTCAGCCATTTCAAAGCCCTTCCTTTCCTCACGAGACTACCCGTGCAGGGTCCTCTTTGATGCGGGCATGGCCAATTCGCTTCTTCGGGCCTGATTGCGAAATGACCAAACGATTAGAGTAGCCCATCGATAATGCGCCGAAATGAAAGCCCTGCCTGTTCACTCATATGGCTAAGGTCTTCTTACCATTATACCTGTCTACCTAAGGAACAACTTGATTATGTTAACATTTTTCTTCCCTGGCTTTCTCACGTGCCATCTGGTCGAATTCGCGCTTCAACTGTCTTGGAAGCAGATCCCAATTGAAATGATCTATTTCGTCCCTCTCTAAACTAAAGAGGACATTTTCGGCGTCACGAATGAATCTTTCCTTCGGCTGATGACTCAATAAATCCATCAGTATAGGCCCATGACAGTTCCTCAAGATTTGTTCAGAACCGCATGGGCAAACATGATGGCCCCTATAGGCACCATCGGCAAGCACCTTTAATAAAGCCAAAGCGACCTGCACATCATCAGTGTTGAAAAGCTCTTGATAATACTCTCGAATCCCCTTGCAACCATGAGAAAGCTCACCGAAAGGCAATGTGGCATATTTTTTAAAATAGGCATAACCATAAAGGTACTCGATTACCAATGTTTGGACGAAAGCCAATAACCTGGGATCGGCTTTAAAACGGCGGACCACTTCCGCCGGTGCACCTAAGCAGAGTTTGCGATCGCCGTACTGGTGAAAGTTGCCGGGGATACGCCCACCGGTCTCCTGAACAGCAGGTGGGGAATCCGGATAATCATCAGGCAGTATGATCAGTACGGAAAAAGCATCCGTGATGGTCACAGCCTTGAATGTGGCAGAGAACGACAATTCCCCTCGGATTACCCAGCGCCCTGGAGCGTCCTGACATAGTGTCAGGTCGGGAAAGGTTTGCACCAATTCCTCGAACTGCTGGTGAATCAGTCTTTCCTTGCCGACATTCAATGCTCGTGCCCCCATGGCTTGCTGGGCTTGGATATCTGAATGCTCGGGGCGACTGATGCGGCGGCGCTCAATGAGCTATAACGATTTGGGAACGTCTTCGACGCCGCCATGTTGACGATGCGGTCGCCAAATGGAGGTTTGAGACCTTCGGTCATGTCGCGAAGGCTTCCAGAACTGAGCGAGGCATCCAGATCGGCCTGTACTTTTTGCAGCCACTGCCTGAACTTGGTTTCTCGCTGTGGGTGCTTTTCCCATTTATCAGCGAAATTTTCGAGGGGGTTGACCGGGTTCGCAACGAGGGCTTTTCCCTGTCCGTCACGCTTAATCAAGCTGGGCATCGTGTTGACGATGTTTTGCAGCGCGTCCAAAAGGTCGGCTTCGTTGTTGTAAGCCCGTGCGGCAAGCGTGGAGATAATAATTGATATCGGACGATCGTCCTGGTCCTTCTCAAACATGATATCACGGTGCCGCTTGAGAATCTGGATAGATCGTTGTAGGGGTGTCTTGACCCTATATTCGGGGACATCTTCGACACTTGCCCGAAGTGTTTCTGCCAATAGCATACGTCTTGCATCGAACTGGACGCGCATACATTCCTTGAACCACTCGGCGTACCCGACAGGATTGCTGCTCTGCCATTGCCTCAAGTCCTTGTCGGTTATAAGAATAGCGCTTGAGGCAAGGTCGGCGCCGATCATTTGGACAACCCCATTGATATCTTGATCGGGAATTGCCGGAAGAATGTCCATGTGAAAATGCACCGAGTCAGCATATTGCAGCCTCCAGCATCGGCTTTTCTCCTCAAGCATTTTTCGGTAACGTTCATTTGACTTCAGGCGATCACCAACCATCTCTTTAAGCTCTTTCTGCGTGACGCGATCCTTGCTGAGGTTTTTCATTTCGCAGACAAGATCGATGTCGTATTCGTCGCCATCGTTGATGGGCTTGATCATCGTGCCGAGTCGGAAAGAGCCCTGCGGGAAGATCTGGGGACTATAAACCGAAGTCGGCGAATCGTCCCGGTTTAGCCAATCCCCCACTGCCTCGTAGTGCTTGACCGCTGCCTCATACTGCGTATCGGAAATTTCCAGGGCTTCCGCCAATCCTTGAAGAAACCTACTCAATTCACCATGTCGTTTTGGTAACATCGCTCAGACCTCCTGATGATGATGGGCTTCGGGAAATTCCAACGCTTTCACGAACCCGTTCAGCTTTCTATTCTGGTCGTAAATGCAAAGCGGCATATCCGCCTTGGGCATCCATACGCGGCCAATTTCCACGGCTACGGAAACGGGGATGGCTGGAAATACGTGAAGAGCGGCATTTTGGCCATGACGCGCTTTGACCCGGTCCAAAAGGAGTCGAAATTGGTGCCTGAACAGCCGAAGCTGATCACGGTTTTTCAGAAAATCATTATGGGGCCGGGCAACAGTTATTGTCCAAATCGAAAGATCCTCATTGCCCAAGACGGAGGTTATTCTGGCGTTATCGACGGTGGCGCTCAGCGAAAGATTCAACGCTGCCGTTTCACGGATTTCCTTCGGATCTTCCACGTGATAACGAAAATCATCCGGCGCCTCCTGCCATCTCCAGTCCGATGGCTCCCGATGAAGTTGATACACTTCCGCGGCTGGAATATCTGAAAGGAGGTATCCCAGTTCTACCAGTAGCGGAATAGGAGCGAACGCAAAGATGGACAAATGATCGATATCTCCCGTCCCGGAGAGCCTTGGTTTCAACAATCGCTGAAATTGCCGTTCAAGGTTTCGCCGTTCAAGGCTCCAGAAATCGTCATCGTGATCCTCGACGGCGCTGTTGCCAATACTCAGCTCAATCGCCCTCGGTTCCGCCGGATGCCAATCTGGGATCATGGCCTGGGCCGCCTTTTTCCAACTGACGCGGGCACTCTGCTCACCGATGTTGGCACCGTAGAAAAGCACGTGGCTTCTACGCTCCTCCGACAAACCGGTAAGCAGCTCCATCCGCATTTCCTGCTTTTCCTTCATCGCCCGGAGCCTGTCCACCGGGTGGCCCGCCACATCTACCTTGTCAATGAGACGGTGATGCTCATCGCAGAGAAGCATCAGGTTGCTCAGATCTGAGCAGAGCATTTCAGACAAGACGGTATCCCCTCGGGGGCCGTTCGGTTTATCAGCAATGATATGCGCAATATATGCCTTATTGAATTCAGCCTGGGTCACATCATCCCGCCATAGCGGCTCTCCGCAGCCTTCGTACTGGCAGCGTCCAGCCGCTTTGCCCCACAGCCGCAACTTGACCGATTCAGGGATAGTAGACACGGACATTTTATCTCCCCAGCTCTCGCTCAAGACATGCCAATAATTCCAGGCAGGTCATAATGGCAGCCACGGCAACACCCAAGTGTATGGATTGGCCTTCGGGGTGTTGGCCACGATTCCGAAAAGTGTGTATGGCATCAATTAGCACGTAGGTATTCTTCGAAATCACCTTTGACTTGGATTCGAAATCCAAATGACTACCGGTCAATAGCTGCAACATTCTAATCTGATGCAGCGGTATTATCGGAAGATCCCATCGATTGGTATCCATCATTGATTTGACCAAGCTTTGGCTGGACCGAGGGGGAGATGTCCAATAGATGATGACGTCTTTCGGCAGAGACATGTCTGTTCCAAGCTCACGCTGCCAAACCAGTTTTAGTGCACAGTCTCTAATGCCCGTTAGATTGTTCAGACAATCATCCGGATAATCGGGAATATCGTTAATGATTTGTTCAACAAGATGGTACAGTCGGTCGTCGAAACGTGAGATTTGGGCAAGACGCCGTTCGAGTAGACCACGGATATTAACCTTATATTTGTCCCAGGATCCGAAGAGCCGAGCCACGCTTCCGGTATTTTGTTTGGCGCCCTGTATATGCTCTTGAAGCATGCGGCAGGCCGCTAACAGTTTGTTCCCTGATCTTTTGGCAAAGCCTTTTTCGATCAGACAACCCGCTTCATATTTCTGAACATCTGAGTAAAGTATGTCGTCTGCATCAAGAAGATGAATGTAAAGATCCTTGGCGGCAGCTGGGCAGTCCTGCCACATCGCAGAAATGAGATCAGAGAGATTCTCTGCGGCTTTCTTTGCCGCCCGGTTAACAGCGTCATTTTTTATAATCCCGCTCGGAGTATCTAGTGCGATCTGGTTAAGAATTTCGAGAAAGAGCGGGGGAAAACCCGCTGACCAGTTTTCAAGTTCTGTTTTCGCGCCCACATGGAAGCTCAGCGATGGCAGTTCCCCGATAATGGTCTCGCGGTCATTTTCATCAAATACGCTGACTCGTACTGGAGACATGTCAAAAATATTCCAAAAATCGCTCGTTACGGATTCTTCGCTCCGGATAAGTTCGTGCAGGGGTAGACGAGTTGATGTGACCAGTCGAAGACTGGGATTGGATGCAAGCTCCCTAAGCTGATCCCATAGGTTCCTGGTAAGCTTCCCGCTTCTTAACGGCTTGTCAAAGCCATCCCACAGCATCAAAATCCGGAAGCCCTCGTCATACAATGCCTCGATGATTTCCTGCAGTTCACCATATACATCATTTTCCAAAGCTAACAAATGATCTCCGTACTCGTTGCCGCTGGCCTTGATCCCTTCACCTAGCTTGCGGCAGAGGGCTTTTAGGAAAAGCTCGTTGGAATCCGGGGTTTGGTGCCCAAGATCCCATATGATAACAGCTTGATAAGGTGAATCATCTTTCCTCATTTGCTCGGCCAAGCCGTTCATCAAGACTGTTTTCCCGGAATAGCGGGGTCCCACGATCGAAATATGGCTTGGAGTTGCCTTGGTGAGATTGCTCCAAAGGTCCTGCATAATAGAGGATCTTCCAAGCATTGGCGGTACAACCGTTCCCATAATCTGAAAGAATCTGTCAGACACTGTGATCCTCCGTTTCCATCTGAGCACGCTTCTTCAATACAAAGAAATCATGCTGTCGATCAATCCATCTGCCCATAAGGGGAAGCGACAAGCTGTAGTATCCTACGCCTCCTTCCCCTCCTACCAATTCAATAAGTTCCAATTCCCGCAAAAATTCAAGGTCCGATATGAGGGTTTCGTCACTTACCTCAATGCCATTATTCGAGAGCAATTCAAGAAGTACGGGTAACCGTAGCGGATCTGGTCCAACCGTCTCCTTATTTACAAGCCCCAAAACAAATCGGCGTCGGTCCGATCCAGCATAATTCCAGAGGTCGGCAAAGTGTGAATTGTCTTCGCACAGTAGGTCAGCAGCCTGTTCAACAAAATCCAAGGTAATTGAGCGGCTTTTTGTCTGGGCTGCCATATCAAAAACGCGGTTACAAAGGCTTTGCAGCAAGAATGGCTGGCAGTTAGTAAGTGAAGTGCACCTCTCGACAGCCTCTTTTGAATAGATGAAATGTCGCTTCACCGGTTCAGTAACCAGCCTCTTCGCAGCTTCCAATGGGAGAGATTTTACGTCAAACCGTGTACCAAGTCCGAAAAGGGCGGATTGGTATTCCTCGCGGAGCTTTTTGAGGCGTCGTGAGCCGGTGAGAACCGCAGAAATTCTGGGAAAGTTCATTACAAGAAAACGGATGTTTTCAGGGACTTGAGGAGAGGTTATTCCATTGTCAATGCCTTCCTGAAGCTTATCAAATTCATCCAGCATTATGAGAAAGCCAAGATCGAAGCTTTCTGTAGCATCAAGAACTATTTCAACATAGTCGAGGAAATCATCAAATGGCGCTTTGTCCCTAATTCCTTCTTGGCTGGCCTTTCTGATACCATCTTTTTTCCCGGCTGGCAACGATTTCCCATTGGGAAGTGGGATTTCGATACCAAGACATACAAGCCCTTTAGCTATATTTGCGGCAATATTTCGAAATATTTCAACACTGGAAATTCCCGCCAATCTTCTATCCCCAGGGCTGCCGTGTAGGCTGCAATAAATCCCTATCCAACCAGGAATGGGCTTGATTCCCTCCAGGTGACGTAAAATCGAAGATTTCCCGGATCGCCGATTCCCTGCAAGCAGGATAACATTGCCACTATCAACTACTTGACGTCGAATTTGCTCAATAAGACCTTCACGACCAAAAAATACGTCGTCTCTCTCTGGCCGTATCTCCGGCCCGCACACATAAGGGCTCCCACCAAATTCGGCAAAGCTCACCATTTCGCTACCATCACGAGGAAGGACCTCGAAAGAGATTTCACGGCTGCCATGGACGAGTTGATCATCCAGAGTTCGGGCCTGCCAAAGAAGCTTGATCTGCGACGTTCCTATTTTTTCCAGAACATAACCATGAAGATTCAATTCTTCTGAAGAGTCTTCAGCAAGATAATCGTATTGAGCATCTCCCCAGTCAGGCTCCGTAAATACAAAAATCTCCCGGAGAGGTAAAGGACTCGCATTTTCTATCTTCAAAACAAGCTCGCCCTCTTCGCCTGAAAAAAACACAGAGGACACAATTGAAAAAACCAGTTTAGCCTCCCTAAGCATGTTCATGCATACTTTAGAAAGCCAATCCTTGATCAAATCAGTCAGCTTGTTCGCTTTGACCTCATCTTGTAGATCACCATTTAAAGCCTTTTTGGCCTGCTCCAGGCCATGGACGCATTGTTGTAGGAGACTCAGAAGGCCAGGGCCAGGCGGGATATGCTGTACGCCTTTAAGAGGTGCCGTCACTTTCTGAAATGTTTCTATCCAAGCCCCCAGAACGCTTTCCCGGAACTCCTCATCAATCCTATTATAATAATCCTCATAGACAGACTTGGCTTCAAAAGCCAAGTGATCCAAAGGCGTCAAGTCCATTAGATGGCTCAGTTCCTCAGTGCTGTCGGGTAGGCTATTTAATTTTTCATCTACCCATTCAGCGATAGGATCTTTTTCAGCCTGAGTGAGAATCTGAGACAGAAGCGTCAGCGCGTCACCATCGCGTTCGCGGGATTCAGTGGCTACCCTGTGCTGAATTTGCAGGGGTGGGAGAGGTACAGGAAGTTCCTCAAGAATATGTTTCGACAGAATCTGAATAGAGGTGCCGCGTGATCTTTCACCAAGCCATTTTTTGCATTGATTGCTGTTGAGGTATGCGGCGAGAAAATGAGGGGCAAGTCTGTCTTGAACCGGTCGGAGGACGAAAAATCCACTGGATGCGACACCTCCTACTGCGCCATTGCGGACAATTCCAGCCTTTCCAATTCTTCCAGATTTGGAAAGGAGAACATCTCCCAATTTCAGCTTCTGCTCACTTCCTGCGAAGATTTTCTTGTCGCCCGGGAGCCAGGCGGATCCTTTTGAGGCTTCTCCTTTGACGATATCCTTGATCCGGATATACGGTATGGGACCAAAAGAATATTTGCTTTGTCTCTCATAATCCCTTTGTTCATATTTGGACCAATCAGGAATATCAAGCAAGTCCGCCTGGAGGAAATGACGGCCAGCAAAGATTTTACAGCAATCTTTGAGCCTATCCACTGTTATGGATGGGCCGAACGAGCCGAGAACGCCATTCAGTTCACTCTCATCACGTCGGCGTGGGGTAAAATCATGATCGCTCTTGGCAAGCGTCTCAACATCGACGACCCAGGCATTTTCATCCGTTTTTCCAGAGTGCAAACTTTGTACGAACTCGAGAGCCTTATCTTCAAGAAGCGTGGTGGGTTGTCTGCCCTTACCCATCACAAAAATCGGTTCGGCATCGGCCATGTAGATACGCTTTGTGGGGCCATTTCGCCGCAATAAGAGCAGGCTGGCCCGAATCCCCCTATAGGGCAGAAAGCTGTTTTCCGGCAGGGCAACGACCGACTCAACCCCATATTGATCCAGCAGCCACCGCCGCAACCGTTGCTCAGGACCGGTGCGGAACAGAACCCCCTGCGGAACCACAATCACTACCCGCCCTGTAGGCCGAAGCTGCGACAAGGCATGTTGAATGAAAAGTCCTGCGACATCAGGGGTCTTTACAGAGAAATGATTCAAATCGGCAGGATCTGAACGCATCCCCCACGGGGGATCGGCTAACACCACATCGAACCCGTCTTGCTGCGGATTGTTCGCCCCTGTACGCTCAAGGCTGTTTGCCAATTCAAGCTGAGGATTGTCGATCCCGGCAAGGGCCAATCTGGTGAGACCGATCAGATAGGCATCCGGATTCAATTCGACACCGTAAACGCTCAGAGGGGGTCCACCGAGGCGACTGAGCTTATCCTTTCCCTTTTTCAGCACATAATCGCAGGCGCAAGTCAACAGGCCGGCCGAGCCGAAGCAGGGGTCATAGATACGATCGCCAGCAACCGGGGCTGCCAATTCGACTATCAATCGAATGATCGCGTCGGGCGTGCGAAAATCGTTCGTGTATTTGTCATGTATGCTTTCGAATGTAGCATCGAAAACATCTAACAATTTACGGCGATCATTCGGAGTCTCGAAGGGCTGGTCGGCCAGCCAGCGGATGATTGACTCCAAGTGACTCGGCTCCAAACCCGCAAGATCTTTCACGGCCGGTGCAATGCGATGTAAATGGGTTGCGAGGTTATTTGTGCGGTGATTCTTCAAACGCTGCAAGGTGGGCCAAAGCTGTTCCCCGAAAAAACCATGAAGCTGTTCAGGGGGCAGGGCATACCAGGTCCGCCAGTGGAGTCCCGCTGGCAGAACCGGCTCATACTCCGCGTCGTCAAATGCCGCAATGGCCTCCAGTTCAGCATCCTGGAAATCGATCCAACGTAGATAAATCAATGCAGCTAAGGCTATGGAGAGATGACGGCTCGGTAGTTTTGATTCGTCCCATGTCCGTTTGAAAATCCTCCGGATATCGGAGTGTTCTGCAACCGCAGGAGCCATGGTTATAACTCCCCAGCGAATGCTTTACGTAGGATGGAGTCGCGGAAGTGAGACAGCCCATCTTCTTTATAAAAAGACAGCAATTCATCAATGAGCGGCTCAGTTTCATTCATTTTGTCGATTAGTGCCGCCTGTTCTTCGATTGAAGGCAAGGGGAGTGGCATCCGCTGGATTTCCCTGGCATTGATATTAACCATGCCAATCGCGCGGCGAGCAGTTTGGAGAACGTAATTGCGTCCAATACGGCTGTTGATTACTGCATTCACATATTCGGGGAGCGCTTTTTTATGGTCAATCCGCAAGCGAATCAAATACGAGGCATACACCCAATCTCCTGAAAGTCCTAGAAAAACTGCTGATTTTCCGACAAGTTCAAGGCTGTTCGTCCTATTGATAAGGACATCGCCGTCTTCGAGAAGATATTTATTTCTCTCCGTTTTCGGCAGATCAACATACTTCAAATCAGAAGTGTCGATTCTCCCGAATTTGATGTTGCCCATCCTAAGAATTGGAACACCACTTCCATTTTTGTTTGCTTTTTTGGATGTGCCATATTTACACTCTGCAATTACATCCCCGAGAACAGTAGTGCCTAGGCCAGAATCATTTATTGACTCAATATAATCTGCAAAAACTGCAGATTGCAGCTTTTCCGAATCGGCGATTGCCTCCGCGCGCAACTTGTCAATCTCCTCCACTCGCTCCATGCACTCCTTGATTCGAGCGACGATGCGGCGTTGCTCGACGATGCTATCCGGGACCGGCAACTCATGTTTCCATAACTCCTTCATGGCAATGCGCGGAAGGTTCGCTCCTCGAGTGTTGGCCTTAGCAAAGTCAAGGAACATCGGTGATCGTAGATAGAAAGCAAGAAACTCCCGATCAAGTTGGTTAGGGTCGGGGCACATCGGAATCAGCTCACTTGTACCTACACCCGGCTCATCGGGAAGAACGACTTTGTTCAGATATGGACGGAGCTTTGAGTAGAGAACATGCCGAGTGTCAAATGAACATTTTGCAGAGCCCAATTCACTGATATTGCAATGGTTCTTTTTAAGTATTCGTCCGGTGACAGATTCAACCTCCTCAAGAGAGAGATTCCACACTAAGGCATTCTTATCTGGCATCCCAACGGATTTAGCTGGTGCGATGCTCCCGATTTCAGACTTTTTCCAGCAACCTGTCACAGTGATTTCTCCAAGATCGCTTCCAACTCTCCCAATAAATCCATGATCCGCTCTTCCTTGGCTTTGATGGATTGCACCAGCTCCAGTGCCGGACGGTGTTCATAATCATCTTTTCGCTTGGGATTCCTTGCAGAGAGGTCAAAACCCCGCTCAATGATTTCGCTAATGGGCTTGGACCAAGAGTTCTCACCCTCCTCGTGCGTTTCCCACTTGATGAGAAAATCGGGTATCTGGCTGCCCTCGATGGGCTTGCGGGTCTGCTTGAGTTCAAATCCGTCGTTGGTCAGTTCATAGAACCAGACACGGTCGGTGGCCATTTTGCCAACTTCGGGCTGATTTTTTGGGCGGTCGAAAAAGATGACGTTCGTTTTTACAGGTGTATAGGGGAGAAAAACACCGGGTGGTAGGGAAAGTATTGTATGGACATTGAACTGCTCAAGGAGCTCCTGGCGAACCTTTTGATCCGGGCCGCCACGGAAGAGCACTCCCTCGGGGATGACCACACCTGCCCTGCCGCCTCGGGCAAGATTGGCCATGATGTGCTGCAAGAACAGGCACTCGGTAGCGCTCGATTTGACGCGGAAATTGTTTTGAAGGGAATGGGCCATTTTTCCGCCGTAGGGGGGATTGGACAGGATTACGTCATATTTGTTCTTTTCGCCCACGTTCTGGCTATGCACCTCAAGTGTGTTGGCCAGCTCGAGGTTGGCGCCTTCGATACCGTGAAGGATCATGTTCATGGTGCCCAAAAGGTAAGTCAGGGGCTTGTTTTCCATACCGTAGAAGGTAAGACGCTGCAGGTTGTCGAGCTGTTTGCCGCTGAGATTGGCGTGGTCGCGGATATGGTCAGCGGCTTCGGCAAGGAAGCCGGCTGTGCCGAAGCATGGGTCATAAATCCGTTCGCCTGCTTTGGGCTGAACCACCTCAACCATGGCACGGATGATGTGGCGTTGGGTGTAGAACTCACCGGCGTACCCGGCCGAGTCGGCGGCAACACGCTTCAGGAGGTCTTCATAGATCTCCGATAGAACAATGACATCTGTCTCGCTGGAAAAGTGAAGTTTATCGACCTGTTGTACCACTTTGGCAAAAGACGCCCCCCGACGACAGTAGTTGCGGACATTTTCGAAAATGCGGCGGAACCGCTGCGCCAGCAGATCATCGCCAAGGCCCTTTTTGGGGTCGGGACTGGTAAGCTTCGTCCATAGCTTGCCTTGTACGAATTCGAGCATCTGGTCGGGATGGTCGGTGTCTTTGGCCCAGCTTGACCAGGCATACTCACCGGAAAGGCGGCGCTCATAAGGGATATCGTCAAAAGCGGCTTCCTCTTCCCTGCGGGATTCAGACTCATCAAACGCCTTCAGGAAAAAGAGCCAGGCTAGTTGCTCCACGTAGTTACGGGCGTCCACCCCTTCTTGGTTGAGCTGATCGCAGGCGTTCTTGATACTCTGGCGCACCTCCTGCCTGCGGTGGTCATTGTTCTCTCGCATATATTCTGGTCTCTCTAATCTATGTTGTCATTGGGACGTACAGGTGCTGCTTAACAGCTTCCAGGTCTGACTTCAGCTCAGGAGCTCCGCCGTAATTCCGGCTCAGGGTCTGGAAACTTCCGAACTGTTCGACAAACTGGGGTGCGCCGTAAGTGCGGGCCTGTTCCAGGTCGTCGATGCCGAACAGGGCGTAGTGGTCCAGAGCGGTTTGCCAAAATCGAAGCCTGAGCAAGGCCTGATCCTGGAATGCGCCTTTTCCATCGGCTGCCTTCAAGAAAGGCACTTCCTCATCAGGGGTATATGGATCGGGAGTTGGGAAGGGGATAAGCTTGCCTTTCTTTTTCGGAACAAATCCCAGTATTGAAAGCAACCATGCCTCATCGGACTGCCAAAACCGGTCGACCCGCTGGGGACGCGTGGGCACTCGCACCAGGTCAAAACCAATCTTGGCGAGAATATCTACATCATCGGTATGCGGCAGGTCCAGATAGTGTTTGAAGGCCGCCGGGTAGATGTCGTTGTCCCGTAACTCTTCGCGCAGCTCCTTACGGCTTTGTTTGTCGATCCAGATGGCCAACAGCTCGTCCAGGCTCTTGGCGGATACATTCAGAATGAACTCGCGCGACTGTTCGGTATACTCCTCGAAGGGGATCCTGCGACCGTCGGCCAGGCAGACATACCGGTTGGTGGCCGAGATGATGACGGATATGCCTTGGCCCACTGGCTTGGGCGCTGCGTCTTCCCTTTCTTTTCTCCTGGGCTTGGTCTTGGGCAACGTGCCCTTCTGTCGGTTGGCGGGGTGGCCATCGAACTCGGCATCTTCCAGCAGACTGGCCCCGGAGTAGTCAAAAATGGTGAAATAGCGCTTGTTGATATCCTCGCACAGGCGTGTGCCGCGCCCTTTCATCTGTTTATAGAGGATTGCGCTGCGCAAGGGTCGAACGAAAACGATGTTTTTCACATCAGGCGCGTCATAGCCTGTGGTCAACAGGTCCACTGTCACGGCAAGGCGCGGCTTCAGTGATCCAACTATGGCAAAGTCTTTCTCCAGTTGATGACTGTTGCGCTCAGAACGTGTAATTCGTGCGGCATATTGATTGTCGCCAGAGAGCCGACGGAACTCCTGGGCCATGAAAGCGGCATGTGTGTCGTCTACGCAAAAGACAATGGTTTTTTCATCGCGCAATCCATACTTGCCCATAATATCCCACAGGTCCTCGGCGATGGCCCGGGTGCGGTCTGGCAGACGGATGTCGCGCTCGAAATTCGACGTTGTGTAATAGGTGCCGTCAGGGCCTGTGAACCCATTTTCGTCCAGGTTGGTGATCCGCTCCTCCAACAGGTAAGGCACGAGATACCCATCTTCGATGGCCTGGCGGAGACTGTAGATGTAGATTGGGTCGCCAAAGTAGTAGTAGGTATCCCGGCGTTTTTCCTCGTCTGTCAGAGTCCGCCTGCCTTCCTCGAGCTCACGGGGCGTGGCTGTGAGGCCAAGCTGGAGCGCAGAGCCAAAATGCTGAAGGACCCCAAACCAATCCCCGAATCCGGAACGGTGACACTCATCCACCACGACGAGATCAAAAAAATCCGGGTCGTAGTGTTCATACACCTTTTTCCCGTTGAGGTCTTCATCGAGGGTCTGATAGTTAGCGAAAAAGATTTTTCCAACCAAGTGTCGGCCCTCGGCCACGGTCTCCTTTTCGATCCTGATGCGCTCATCCGCGGTGAAAGCGCCGCCGAAAGCCCGATAGGCCTGGTCCTTGAGGCTGTTGCGATCGGTGAGAAAGAGCACATGCTGTCGCTTCAAGGCGTTGCCGTTCATCAGCTTCCAGATTAGCTGAAAAACCGCAAAGGTTTTCCCAGTGCCAGTGGCCATGAGCAGCAGGACGCGGGGCATTCCTTGTGCGAATTGCCAGAGGGTCTTGTGGATAGCCATGTCCTGGTAAGGCCGGACCTTTTTTCGGGTGATTTGATCCACATGGTATCCGGCTGCAAAGGCTTCTTCCCACCGGTCCCAGTCAATGGTAACTCCCAACCGGGCAACAATATCCTCTGGCGAAGGCGGGGAGGCAAGTGGTTCGAAACTGCCGGTATCGTTGTCCGTGAGAATCCAGTTTGTCCCATTGGATGCAATGGAGAAACGGATCATCAACCGCTGGGCATAGCGTGAGGCCTGCTGCATGCCATCGGCGGCACTTTGGTTTTCGGCTTTGGCTTCAAGGATGGCCAGGGGGATGCCGCGATATCGGAGGAGATAATCGGCGACAATTTCCTGCGCCTCATCGTACATCGATTCCGGCGAATCACCGGTGAGATTGACACGGCCCGGTCCTATGCGCAGCTGCTCCTCCCAGTCCCATCCCACCGCGGCGAGGGCCGGTTCAATTAATTCTTTGCAAGTTGCGCGTTCGTTGCGGGCCATTGCACATCCTTTCGTTAGTTGTGATTAGGGAAATATTCCGCCAGGTTTTTTCCGCCCATGAAAGCGGCGCAGACCAGACGTCCTCTGTCAATCCTGTAAGCCTCCCGCAGTTCAATGCCTTTCCCGAGGATGAGCCGTGACAGTTTGTTTTTCGCGACCTGACCACCAAAAGTGTTTCGTTCCGGGGCATCGTATCCCGTCGGACGAACCCGTTTTCCAGTCTCACCATTCCATTTCCACTGGGGACTGACCTCGAATGTATCTCCATCGATGATTGAAGTGACTGTAAATAGCGGCATGGCTGCTCCTTTCTGGTTTGGGACCCGTGCTGGGTCTGTTTATTCCAAAACAAAAAGCAAAGCCCATGCCACTCTTCACCGAAAGCAGCAACCTATCGTATTCATTGATGTTATGTTTCTTCTTGTTGGCTCTGGCAACATATCATCTTTCAATCCAGGTTGAAATAACTTAAACCCCGGTTTAAACCTTTCACTTGGATTGTTGAAGAAATTTGTGCACTGCCTGCGGAGTGATTCCGAGCATGCGCGCCGCTTGGCTTTGATTACCGTTCGCTGCTTCAAGAGCCCTGAGAATCATCTGTTTGCGAGCGCTCCTAAAAAATTCATCCAGTGAAAATCCCTCATAGGGGTCGGGAAGCGCATCCAGCGGGTCCGCGTAGGTAACTGGCTCGGTTATCAGCAGGTCGTCCGCGTCCAGAACATCGTCCCGACAAAGACGGACGGACCGCTCGATGACATTTTCCAGATCGCGGACGTTCCCCGCCCAGTTGTGAGACTGAAGCCTGGATAATGCTTCTGCTGAGAGCCTCTTGGGTCGTCGCAACGACCCATTCAACCTATCGAGAATGTGAAGCGTCAGTTTCGGAATGTCAGAGCGCCTTTCGCGAAGGGATGGGAGCTTGATTTCGCCGACGTTGAGCCTATAAAAAAGGTCTTCGCGGAATTTCCCTTGCCTTACCAGTTTGCGCAAATCCCGATTTGTCGCACCCACGATTCGCACGTCAACCTTATGGACTCTGGCGTGTCCAATCGGCTCCACCAGTCCGTCTTGTAAAACTCTTAGTAACTTGGCCTGTGCGGGCGAGGGAAGCTCTCCGAGTTCATCGAGGAAGAGTGTTCCCTTGTCCGCTAAGTCGAACTTGCCCACCTGATCGTTGATCGCGCCTGTGAACGCACCCTTCTTGTGACCGAAGAGCAGGCTCTCGACGAGGTCTTCTGGAATCGCGGCACAATTTACAACAACGAAGGCCTCCCGCGGTCTTCCACTCAACCGGTGAATGTATCGTGCGAATAGTTCCTTGCCGGTACCGGTTTCGCCTAAGATGAGAATTGGAGCCTGTGATGGAGCCAGCATCGCACCGATCTCGAGTGAACGCTGCATCGTGGCGTGATCTCCTACGATTCCAAGTTCCACTCTGGCGGAATCGACATCGACTTGGCTTTCTACAACGGGGATCGGTCCGTCCTGAAACCTGACGGTAGGGAACTCACGCGAGGATAAATCCACCTCGGTCACAACCGGGTGTTGTTTCGTCACAAAATGCGGTGGCCGCACATGGAGTATGCGAGCGGGAATCTCGCCTGAGGCTGCAAGGAGAACCCAGCAAGCATGCATATGAGGCGTTCCCGAAGCGACAGCAACGAAGAATCGTGCAACTGGAAATTCATTAATAATGCGATGAAGATGGGTTCTAAGTCCCCTTAATATCTCTCGGTAATTGGTTGGATCGGAGAGGTTGATTTCAAGAACATGAACCTCGCTCCCGTGATATATCTTAGAAATAGCTTCTTCTGTTTCTCTGGTAACCTGTTGCGTGCTTGGGGTATCGAAAAGAAAAATATGATGGAATGAGCGCGTGGTGAGAAGAGAAAGGATCGGACCTGGTTGTTCCTCCTGGTCAACCAATCCCCTAAAATAAGGGTCATGAAATCCTGTGAATGTCAGCAGAACATCCATAAGTTTATACCGTTATCTGGAATGCGGATTCTGAGAGTCAAGCTTCCTTGCTTTCGATACTTAGACGATGTTTCCTTCCCTCATTCCCTATTGGGCCGTTCAAAAAATACAAAGCCCGATCTCCGCAAATCCGGAGCATCGGGGTTCATGGGTGCATAGGGATCATTTCCATTCCTCTTTCCCTCTCTGGTTGAAAAAAGGACAGCGGAGACTAAATTCTGGGATAATTTCATAGTCCTTCATGCTGGAGATGTCAATCGAAACGGGCTTGGTTATGGAGTGTTAGGCCTGAGTGGGAGACATTGGTCCATCCCTCATCTACCCCACGTTCATGGGTTCATGCGAATGGGCCACGCCAGCTCCCGCCGCAGCAGCTCCACAAAATCCTCTTCCCCCCGCACCGCCGCAATGGCCTCCCGGGGGACCGGAGGGGTTTCTATATAATTGGGTTTCTTTTGTTTTGCCATTTATTTGGATCCTTTTTGTTCGCGCTTCAACTGGTTATGGCAAGGCGCATGTCTTATGAATCCAATAAACGCCCTAATTCTTGCTTTAATGCTCCTTTTGCCCCTTTGATGCCCCTTTTGCGTCTAGTATCTCCAGCCCTTTAGCCGTCAGCCGATATTTCTGCTTACTGCTGCGGGGCTTATCCGGAATCGTCATTTCAATCAATCCTCCCTTCATTAGAGGATTAAGAACTTGGTTCCTGAACTTGGTTCGATCGGTACGGCCGGTGACAGCCATGAGAAATCGTAACCCACAATCATCTATACACTTTTGCATGATTTCGACTTGGTGCCGACTTAGTGCCAACTTGGTGCCAACTTGGTCCCTGGCCTCCCTTGGTATAGTGTCATCACCTGGTTTTGGCTGCGTCTCAACTTCTGTGGTACGGGGCAATTCTGCCGGTAGAAAGATGACATACACCGAGCCGGCCTGCTCCTTCCAAGTGGGAGTTGGGTTGCCGTTCTCCAGGCACCAGTCAATAATATTCAAAGTACCGCTGCCCCAGCGCTCGATAATACCTGAACGATAAAAAACATTGGCTATGATCGGATTCCATGGCTGGGATTCATGGGGTTGAGTCAGTTTTTCCGGGGTAATGCCAAAGTGCAGGCCTCCTGGATTGGCGATCTCCAGGTGATCATCGTACATGGCTACGGCGACGGCGCCGCCGGGGATGGTGTAGTCGCGGTGACAGATGGCATTGGCAATCGCCTCTCGTCTGGCACGCGGCGGATACCAGGGCTGATCCTCCCGCACCATCTTCCCCGGGACAACCCGCCCCGCAATGGGCACATGATCCATCAAGAAGGATTCACCCCGACGTAGCAGCGAAAAAGCATGTCCCCAATACTGACGATTGTCCGCAAAATCGGCCAGCCGGTCTGTCCCGCGAAAACGGGCCAGGCGGATGGCAAGCTGAGGATAGATCGGTTTGAGACGGTCCGCCTTGCCGTAAAGGGCCACCGCCGCATTGAGCAAATTGCCGTCATGGAGAAGTTCGAGACCCCGCAGGACCGACTCGATATCGCGTCTGTCCGTAGCCTCGAGTCGTCCCAAACCAATCGCGTTATCAAGCGTCAGTTGGATTTCATGAGCATCAAGATCATCGATGGTCACCCCTCTTGGGACGGGTTCGTTTTCCCATCGTCGTGTGGCGTGGAGACGTTCCACAAGCCTCCGTTCATACTCTTCCCGGGGCATGATGATTGTTGTCGGTCCTTGTCGTAGATACGCCCGACCATCGTAGGTATAAGGGCCTCTGCCACCAGGAACCCCCAGTACAATAAGGGACATGTCTTGTTTCAGGCGGATGGTTGATATGTCGGGAAAGGCGGGAGGTTCAATTCTTCGTATTTCAGTCGAGATGTCTTCAATCGTCCTTGCCGAAACCTCCTGTCCGACCAGCTCACTCTTATCGGAGACTCCGAAAATGACAAATCCACCAAGACCATTGAGCATGGCGCAAACCGTCTTGGCCGCACTGGTTCGCTGGCCTGTTGAGCGTTTCAGCTCAACCTGCTCACCTTCTCCACGAGCAATGATACCCTTCACGTCATCAACATTCATTATCTCATCCGATTGAGTAAACTGACCCTGTTCGACATTACTCCGGGGAATAACATCCATCCATGCCACCAGCTTGAGACCATCGTTGGCTTCCTGACCATCTGCAATCTGGGCCATGGTGACGGATTTGCGGGCCTTGAGGTCCCGTCTTCGGATGTGGGCCTCCAGCGCCTTTCTGACGTCTTCCATAATACAAAACCCCGACCTCCGCTTTTCCGGAGCATCGGGGTTCATGGGCGCTTTGGGATCATTTCCATTCCTCTTTCCCTCTTTGGTTGAAAAAAGGACAGTGGAGACTCAATTCTGGGATAATTTCATAGCCCTTCATCCTGAAGATGTCAATCAAAACGGAGCGCATCTCAGCATAGGCGGCAACATGGGCAGATTTGTAAAAGCCGATGGTTCTCCTCTAATGGTAGTCCGCTTCTCACGCTCCAGCCTGCTCTTCGATCCGCTCTGCGCTCTTTACGCGAAAGATGGTCGCCTTTCGGCTGATCTTCTTTTGGAATCGGTCCAGATAGATGTACACCACCGGGGTCAGATAGAGGGTCATCAATTGGGAAAAGAGCAGGCCTCCGACCGTTGCCAGGCCCAGGGGCTGTCGGGATTCCCCTCCGGCCCCGAATCCGACGGCAATGGGGAGGGTTCCCAGAAGGGCGGCCATGGTAGTCATCATGATGGGTCTGAAACGGGTGATGCATCCCTGGGTGATGGCCTCCGTCGGGCTTTTCCCCTCCTTTCTTTCCGCAGCCAGGGCAAAGTCGATCATCATGATGGCGTTTTTTTTCACCAGGCCCACCAGCATGATCACGCCCACAAAGGCATAGACATTGAGGTCGACACCAAAGATGACAAGGGTCACGAGGGCGCCGAATCCTGCGGACGGGAGGCCGGAGAGGATGGTGAGGGGATGGATGAAGCTTTCGTATAGAATTCCGAGCATGATGTAGATGACCAGGATGGCCATCACGAGAAGGAGCCCCAGACCCCGCATGGAGGCCTGAAAGGCCTGTGCCGTTCCCTGGAAGCTGGTGCTGATCCCCTCTGGCAGGATCTCTCGGGCAACCTTCTCGACCGCGGCGACGCCGTCACCCAATGAAACGCCGGGCCTGAGGTTGAAGGAGACAGTGACCGCAGGGAGCTGCCCCAGGTGGTTCACGGTCAGGGGTCCGAGGCCCCTGGTCATGGTGGCTACCGCACTGAGGGGGACGAGCTGGCCTGAGCTGGACCGAATATAAAGAAGCTGCATTGCGGCGGGGTCGAGCTGAAACTCGGGTTGAAGTTCCAGGATAACCTGGTAGTCGTTGTTGGCCGCGAAGATGGTGGAGATCTGCCTCGATGAGTAGGCGCTGAAGAGGGCGTCCTCGATCTGGTGGGCCGTCACACCGAGTGCTGCCGCCTTGTCCCGCTGGATCTCGATGTCGATCTGTGGGTTGTCGATGGCCAGGTCGCTGGTCACGTCCTGGAGTTCTTTGAGCTCCCTAAGTCGCGTCTCCAGCAAGGGGGCATAGCGGTAGAGTTCATCCGTATCAGTGCCCTGGAGTGTAAACTGATACTGGCTCTTGGTGAGGGTCCCGCCGATCCGTATGGGGGGAGGGTTTTGCAGAAATGCCTGGATTCCGGGGACGCCGGCGAGTTTTGAACGAAGCTGCTGAATCACCTTGTCGGCATGAAGGCCCCGTTCCTCACGCGATTTCAGATGAATGAACAGCCGGCCGGTGTTATTGGCCCTGCCGACATTGCCGCCGCCGATCCCCGACATGAATGATTCCACATTGGGGTCCTGGCTGACGATGTCGGCCAGTGCCTGCTGGTGACGGACCATGGACTCAAAGGAGATCCCCTGGGCCGCTTCGGTGATGGCGAAGATCCGTCCGGTGTCCTCGCTGGGGAGGAAGCCTTTCGGGATTTGAATGAACAGGGTGATCGTGGCGATAAGCACCAGGGCCGATACGAGGATGGTCGCCAGACGATGATCCAGGACCCGCCGAAGGCTCCACTGGTATACGGTGAGCATGCCTTGAAATACCTTTTCAGAGGCGTTGTAGATGCGGCCGTGACGTTCAGCGGAAGGGGGGCGCAGGAACCGGCTGCACAGCATGGGGGTCAGGGTGAGCGACACGAATCCGGATATGAGGACCGCGCAGGCGATGGTGACGGCGAATTCGTGAAGGAGCCTCCCCATGACGCCGCCCATGAAGAGGACCGGCACAAAGACCACCACCAGAGAAAGGGTCATGGAGACGATGGTGAAGCCGATTTCTCTGGCGCCGTTGAGGGCTGCTTCCAGAACGCCTTCCCCAAGCTCCATGTGGCGGACGATGTTCTCCAGCATCACGATGGCATCGTCCACCACGAATCCGACGGAAAGTATGAGAGCCATCATGGAGAGGTTGTTGATGCCGAAACCCATAAAATACATGGCCGCAAAGGTCCCTACAATGGATATGGGGAGGGCCAGACTCGGGATAAGGGTAGCGGAGAGGTTGCGCAAAAAGAGGAAAATCACCATCACCACCAGGCCCACGGCCAGGAGGAGGGTGAATTTGACATCGGCGACCGATTCACGGATGGATTCGGACCGGTCATAGAGGACATCGATGGTGACAGAGGCCGGAATGGCTGACCGAAGGGTGTTTAAGATCCCCTTGATGGCATTGACCACCTCCACCGTATTGGTGCCGGGCTGCTTCAGATGCGCGGAGAGCGGCATGGGCCTCCTCCAGTGCGGCCTGATCAGCGAGGACCACCGCATTCAGGGCATCCGCATTGGTCTGCACCTGATCGTATTGATCTTTGGACACGTTCCCTTTCGCGACCAGAGCGCCATACCGTTCCGCCTGCACTCGGGCGTTCTTGGCCTGGATCTGATCTTTCTTCAGGATAGCCTCGGCGTGTTTCAGGTGAGACTCGTTGCTGACCCGGTTGGCCTGGGCCTCTCTGACTTGGGAAAGGTCTTTTTCGAGGATGGCCTCTGCCTGATTCAAGGCCGCCTCAAAGGGGCGCGGGTCCACTACGAGGAGGAGATCTCCCTTTTTCACATGCTGTCCCTCTTTGAAGGCGGTCTTTGTCACTTGTCCGTTGACCATGGACTTTATGGCAACAGAGGCATAAGACTCGACGTTTCCAATGGCTCTGATCTGAACCGGGACGTCCTTGCGGGTGACGGACGCGATGGCGACAGGCGCGGCCGTCTTTTGTTCCTGATTCCCCTCTGTCTGTGGAGAGCAGGCAAGACAAAATAGGAGCAGTGCCGAATACACGACCGGGGTCAGCACCCTCCAATCGGTGCTTTCCCGGTAACGCACATTATCTCGACGTCTTTTGCCAGGCAATGTCGTCACGACCTGTTGGAAGCTCCTTTCAGCAAATTCTATCCGTTGACGATAAACCAACTTTTCATTTCTTTCTCAATCACTATATCCCTCATCCATACACCCTGGCAACAGAGAAATGTCGGATCGTGCGCCGCTGCACTGCTTAGACCCTTGGTTCGTAACTCTTTTGGAACTTGCGGAGAAGCTGGTGTTCCTTGCTGGTTAACAGGATGAAAGAGCTGTCGTCTCTAACGATGCGGTGGGGGACAAAGGGGACCCCTTATCTCAAGATCTTCCGATCCAGGGTTCGGTATTGGATGGCCTCGGCCACGTGGGGGGGGCGGATGTCCAGGCTGGCCTCCAGATCAGCGATGGTCCGGGCGATCTTGAGGATGCGGGCGTGGGCGCGGGCGCTCAAGCCAAATCGTTCCATAGCCCTTTCCAGGAGGGAGCTGGATTCGGCGTCCATCTCGCAGAACTGCTTGATATGACGACTGGTCATTCGAGCATTGGTGAAGATTTTTGTCCGGGCCAACCTCTGTTTCTGGACCTTGCGCGCAGCCATCACCCGTTTTAAGATCTCATCGGAAGCCGCCCCTTCAGAGATCCCTGAGAGATCTTTGTAGGGAACGGCCGGGACCTCCAGGTGGAGGTCGATCCGGTCCAGGAGCGGCCCCGATATTTTGGCCCGGTATCGCTGAATCTGCAGGGTGGAGCAGGTGCACTCCCGCTTGTGGTCTCCCAGAAAGCCGCACGGACAAGGGTTCATGGCGGCGACCAGCATGAACTCGGCCGGATAGGCGACCGTGGTGGCGGCACGGGAAATGGTTACCATTCCGTCTTCCATCGGCTGCCTCAGGACCTCCAGGACATTCCTTCTAAATTCCGGGAGTTCGTCCAAAAACAAGACGCCGTTGTGTGCCAGACTGACCTCGCCGGGCTTGGGATTCTGGCCCCCGCCGATGAGACCCGCATCCGATATGGTGTGGTGTGGCGACCGAAAGGGACGAATGGTGATCAGTCCGTGATTCTTGGGCATCAATCCCATAACGCTGTAGATCTTGGACGTTTCGAGGGACTCCTCGAAGCTGAGGACCGGCAGTATGGTGGGGAGGCGTTTCGCCAACATTGTCTTGCCAGAGCCCGGCGGTCCGATCATGATGAGGTTATGTCCGCCGGCTGCAGATATTTCCACGGCCCTCTTGGCGTTTTCCTGGCCGCGGACATCAACAAAATCCGCCTCGGATGTCTGGGCCTGAAAGAGCTGGTCAATGTCTACGGTAAACGGATCGATCCTGCTGACCCCTCTCAGGGCGCCGATGACCTCGGCCAGGCCATGGACCGGAAAGATATCGATCCCTTCCACCACGGCGGCCTCGGGGGCGTTTTCCACGGGGAGAAATATTCCCCTGAGTCCTTGATCTCTTGCGGCAATGGCCATGGGGAGGACCCCCCTGACAGGCCTGATGAGTCCGTCCAGGGCCAGTTCCCCCAGGAACATATATCCCGAACAGGACTCCCTGTTTATCAATCCTGTCGCCACCAGGATGCCGAGGGCCATGGGGAGGTCAAATGCCGAACCCTCTTTTCGAATATCCGCCGGCGCCAGGTTGACGGTGATTCGGTCCGACGGAAAGTGATACCCGGAGTTTTTGACAGCCGCCTTGACCCGTTCCTTGCTCTCCCTCACCGCCCCCTCCGGCAGCCCCACCGTGGAAAAGGCGGGGAGCCCCTGGGAGATATCCACCTCAACCTCTACCAGATAGGCGTCAATTCCGATAACAGCGCTGCTAAGGACCTTGGCTAACATGAAAGGGATCTTCTCCTTGTGAGTCGTGGGTTGGGAGCGGGAATTCATATGCGAGCCAATTTGCGCTTTACAATTAGCATAAGAGGCTATATATTACAAAGTTTATTTTTAATGGGTAACTTCTATCAGGACACCTTCCAGGCCTTTGAACAAGGCTGACAGGAGCGGACAATGGCAAGAATCACAGTAGAAGACTGCTTAAATAATGTGGATAACCGGTTTCAGCTTATTCACCTCACTGCCAAACGGGTACGTCAGTTGAAAAAAGGCGCAGCGCCTATGGTGGTATGTAAAAATAAGGATATTGTGGTGGCGCTGAGAGAAATCGCCGCAGGCGATGTATTTCAGGCCGGGAGAGGGCGAATCCACAATCGGATTGAGGCCCCGTCCGATACTGAGCCGATTTCCACCCTGGAGCAAGGGCTTTTGACCGAAAACAGAGACGACCTCCTTGAACCGGAAATGGATGAGATCGAAGAGGGTGTCTTTGGGCTGGAAATGAATGGGATCGAAGAGGAAGAGGACCTCCTGGGGATGCAAATAGAAGAAATGGAAGCGGGAGAGGATGTCCTGGATCGGGAAGTGGATGAAATCGATGAGGAAATGGAAGAAAAGTGACCGCCTACAAGAGAGATTACTATGAGGTTCTGTGCGTCTCCCGGGACTGCGGGGATGAAGAGATCAAGAAATCGTATCGTAAGCTGGCCCTCAAATATCATCCCGACCGAAATCCCGGAGATAAGGATGCCGAGGAAAAATTCAAAGAGGCGGCCGAGGCCTACGAGGTCCTGAGAGACAGCCAGAAAAGACAAATCTACGATCGCTTCGGTCATGAAGGTCTCGAGGGCACGGGATTCAGGGGATTCAGCGGATTTGACGATATCTTTTCGAGCTTCGGCGATATCTTCGAGGGGTTTTTCGGCTTTGGCAACAGGGGGGGAAGGTCCCGGGCCAGGCAGGGGAGAAGCCTTCGATACGACATGGAACTGACCCTCGAGGAAGCGTTTACCGGAAAAGAAGAGGAGATTACCTTTCATCGACTGGAGACCTGCAAGACATGCAGCGGGTCGGGAGCTACCCCCGGGAGTGAGCCTCGAACCTGTACCACCTGCCAGGGTAGAGGCCAGGTGATCCAGTCCCAGGGATTCTTTCAGGTCAGCACCACCTGCCCCACTTGCCATGGGGAGGGACAGATCATCACCGACCCGTGCCCTGACTGCAGGGGCGGCGGAAAGGTTAGGGCTGAAAAACGGATCCAGGTCAAGATCCCTGCAGGTGTGGATACCGGTTCCCAATTGCGATTGAGGGGGGAAGGGGAGGCCGGCGAGTACGGGGGGCCTCCCGGTGATCTTTTTGTGGTCATCCATGTGAAAGAACATCCGTTCTTTACCAGGGAAGACGAAAATCTCATCTGTCAAGTCCCCATCTCTTTCGTACAGGCAGCGCTGGGCGACCTCTTGACCGTCCCTGTGTTAGGCGACGAAGAAGGCTACGAGCTGGAGATCCCCGGCGGAACCCAGCCGGGCGAGGTGATGCGGGTGCAGGGAAAGGGGATGCCCAGCCTCAAAGGATACCACAAACACGGAGATCTTTATATCAAGCTTATCGTCAAGATCCCGCAAAAGATGAACGATCGCCAGAGGGAGCTGCTGGAGGCATTTGCAGAGACGGAGAAGCTGTCGTTATCTGAAAAAAAGAAAAAGCCCAAGGGATTCTGGAAAAAAATGGCCAAATAGTGACTGACAAAAGACCCGGTTTTTGGTCAGGAAATTGGAAATCCGAAGCACAAAATTCGAAACAAGGACAAAAATCCAAAACGCCTGACGCGGATAACCGCAACCAAAACCGCCGTGTACTGTCCTGTCATTCCGGCATGCCCTTAGCCGGAATGACGGTAGGGTAAACGCGCAGATGGAGGATAGAGTGATTTTCTTGTTTTTCATGACAGAAAACCTACCAGGTACTAAAAAAGCGATGTCTTATTCCTTTGAATGGAGATGCCGATGCTAAGCAAAAAGAATCAGGAGTATTTCAGGGCCCTGCTGAACGAGAAGCTGGATGCGCTCTTAGAGGAGGCCAACAAGACTGTCGTCGGGATGACGGACCACGGGGAGACCTTTCCTGACCCTACAGACAGGGCGACGTTGGAATCGGAAAGAAATTTTACGCTCCGTATTCGAGACAGGGAGCGGAAGCTGATCTCAAAAATCAAGGAGGCCCTGGACAGGCTCGATCAGGGGACTTTTGGCATCTGCGAAGAATGCGGGGAAGATATTTCGGAAGAGAGACTCAAGGCGCGCCCTGTGACCACACTGTGTATCAACTGCAAGAAACGGCAGGAAAACGAGGAGAGGCTCAAGGGAATCTAAGATTTTCTATGGCGGATCAGTGAATTCTGATGGATCAACCATGGAAAATGAGACCCGAAGCGTCCCGAAAGTGGATTTCCACGCCCGGCGTGGGAACGAGATGGGATGACGATTCCCGTGACTTATGATATGTTCATCTCATGGCAGAAATCGAAAAAATGGAAAACAAGGGGAAAAAAGGGCCTCAGGAGATCTACGAAGAGGTTATTACCACCCATATCAACGCCGATTTTGATGCCCTTTCCTCCATGTTAGCCGCCAGCAAGCTCTACCCCAATGCGACGCTCGTGTTTCCGGGTTCGCAGGAAAAAAACCTTAGAAATTTTTTTATTAATTCCGTATCCTACCTCTTCAATTTTGCCAAGGTAAAACAGGTCGACCTGGATCATATTCGGCGGCTCATCCTGGTAGATACCCGGCAAAAGGGCCGCATCGGGAAATTCGCACAGCTCGCAGGCCGCAAGGATGTCGAAATCCATATCTACGATCACCATCCGGATTCCTCGGACGATATTCGAGGGGACGTGGAGGTTATCCGCAGGACAGGCTCGGCCACCGCTATCCTGACGCGTCTTCTTCGAGAAAAAAACATCGTGATAAGCCCTGACGAGGCCACCATCATGTGCACCGGGATCCACGAAGACACCGGATCCTTCACCTTTTCTTCCACAACCGATGAAGATTACGAGGCCGGGGCCTGGCTTGCACGGCAGGGGGCCGACCACAACGTCATTTCCGACATGCTCACCCGCGAATTAACCATAGAGCATCTGTGGCTCCTGAATGACCTGACCCGATCGGCCGCGACCCGTGTCATCAATGGGGTGGAGGTGACCATTACCAAGGTGATCACCGATGAATACATCGCCGATTTTGCGGTCCTCGTGCATAAATACATGGAGATGCAGAATCTCAATGTGGTTTTCGCCCTGGCTCAGATGGACGACCGGATCTATCTCGTGGCCCGCAGCCGAATAGAGGAAGTGAACGCTGCGGAAATCGCACGGGCCTTTGGAGGGGGCGGGCATCCTCAGGCAGCCTCGGCCACCATCAAAGATCAGACCCTGATCCAGGTGGAGAGATCCCTCAATGCCATTCTGGACACCCGTATCAACCCTGTCAGAAGTGCACTGGACATGATGTCTTCGCCGGTCATACAGATCGGTTCCGCCGAGACGGTTAAGCGGGCCGCAGAGTTGATGACCCGGTACAATATTAACGTCCTCCTGGTCGTGAACGATGACATCCTTCAAGGGTACATTACGCGGCAGATTGTTGAAAAAGCGGTATTTTTCGGGCTGGGAGATATCCGTGTTCATGACTATATGAATATTGAGTTTTCAACGGTCCGCCCGGATGCGACACTGAAAGAAATTCAGGAATTGATCATTCGGGGCAGACTGAGGATCCTCCCGGTCGTTGAAAACGGCAAGGCGTTAGGCGTCATCACGCGGACGGATCTCCTCACGATTCTGTTGGGCAACCCGGAGGCGCCCGAGTTCGTGTACGACGCCAAGAAAGACGCCCCCGTCGTCAGGAAGAAGAACATGGCCGCGGTCATGGTGGACCGGTTGCCCGAAAAGCTCATCAGGGTCCTTGAAGATTTCGGCGCCATCGCGGACCTGCTGGGATATAATGCGTATCTCGTAGGGGGGTTGGTCAGAGACATTTTTTTGAAGCGCGAAAACCTGGATGTGGATATCGTCATCGAGGGAGACGGCATCGAGTTTGCCAGAGAATTCGCTCGACATCACAGTGCCCGGGTTAGAAGTCACCGCAAATTCGGGACCGCCGTACTGATCTTTCCGGACGGGTTCAAGGTTGACGTGGCCACTGCCAGGATCGAATACTACGAGGCGCCGGGGGCCCCTCCGATTGTGGAGACCAGCTCCCTGAAGCTGGATCTGTACCGCCGAGACTTTACAATCAACACCCTTGCCATCAAGCTGAACAAAAAGCATTACGGGACGCTTATCGACTATTTCGGCGCTCAGAAAGACCTTAAGGAAAAGGTCCTGCGCGTCCTCCATAACCTGAGCTTTGTAGAAGACCCGACCCGCATGCTCCGTGCCGTCAGGTTCGAACAGCGATTCAATTTCAAGATCGGGAAATTGACCCTTTCTCTCCTCAAAAATGCCGTCAAGATGAACTGGGTGGACGCTGTGGTGTGCCACCGGATTTTTGCGGAATTCAAACTGATCCTCAAGGAGCCGGAACCCCTCCAGATCATCAACAGGATGAACGAGTTGAGTCTGCTCAAGTTCATCCATCCCGATATCCAACTCACTCGGGAAATTCAAAGTCTCCTGGAGGAGATTCGAGAGGTCATCGTCTGGTACCACCTTCTCTATCTGGAAGAACCGTTTGAGCCATGGAAAATATACTGGTACGGCCTGGCCAGTTCGCTCGATGCCGATGCCTTTGACCGGCTGACGAGGGATATGGGCATCACCCAAAAGACGCCGCATATGAGGGGAGGCGGAGAGAGGCTTCTGGAAGCGCTGTTCAAGTTCGATGGCGCCAATTCTCAACTCCATGCGCTCCTTCTTCCATTTGATACGGAGACCCTTCTCTATCTGATGGCCAGGGCCAGTAACGAAAAGATGAAACGGCTCATCTCGTTTTACTTTACGCGATTGAAGGGGACAACGACCCTGATAGGCGGAAAGGACCTGTTGCGAATGGGTCTACCTGCCGGGCCTGTTTTCAAGAAGATCTTCGACAGCCTTTTGGAAGCGAGGCTGAATAATTTAACAAAGACACGGGACGACGAGATCCGTTTTGTGAAGGAGACCTACGGTGATCTGTTCCATGAAAGAAAGAGGGGAACCTATGAATAAAGGGACTATTTTAAGCGGTATGAGGCCTACGGGAAAAATGCATCTGGGACATTTGCACGGCGCCCTCCTCAACTGGAAACATCTTCAGGAACAGTACCGGTGCTTCTATTTCATTGCAGACTGGCATGCCCTTACCAGTGAATACGCCCACACTGACATTATTCGAAGCAGCAGGTATGACATTATTATCGACTGGATTTCCGTAGGGCTCGATCCGAATGTCTCCACCTTTTTTATCCAGTCCGAGATCAAGGAACACGCAGAGCTTCACCTGATTTTTTCCATGTTCACCCCCCTTCCCTGGCTGGAGCGGAACCCGACGTACAAGGAGCAACTCACCGAGTTGAGACAGAAGGATGTGTATACCTATGGGTTTTTGGGGTATCCGGTGCTTCAGGCGGCCGATATCCTGATGTATAAGGCCAACGGGGTTCCTGTGGGCGAGGACCAGTCCCCCCATGTCGAGCTGACCAGGGAAATCGCCCGTCGGTTCAATAACCTGTACGGAGAGGTATTCCCTGTTCCCGAGGTCCTTCTGACCCCCACGTCCAAGATCCTCGGACTGGACCGGCGCAAGATGAGCAAGAGCTACGGCAACGCCATATTCCTCACAGACACGGATGAAGAGATCGACGCCAAGGTGTCCCAGATGATCACAGATCCTCAGCGTGCGCGCAAATCGGATCCCGGCGATCCGAACATCTGCAATGTCTTCTCGTTTCACGAAATCTACTCAAAACCGGAAACCATCGAGGCCATCCGCAATGACTGCCCGTTGGCCAGGATCGGTTGCGTGGCGTGCAAACGGATAATGGCTGCCGGCCTGAAGGAGGGGCTCGAACCGATTCGGGCCAAGAGAAGGGAGTTGGAATCCGATATGGGGCGGGTAAGAGAGATCGTAGCGCAAGGGAATGAGAAATCCAGGGCCATTGCTCGAAACACCATGGCCGAGGTGCGGGAGGCGGTGAAGATTTAGTCATTCAAGTCAGTTTCTTATGGACTACGAAGTTAAATTGGAGATATTTGAAGGACCGCTGGATCTGCTGGTCCACCTGATTCATAAGAATGAGGTGGACATCTTCGATATCCCCATCACGACCATTACCGAACAGTACCTGGCCTATCTGGATACGATGAAGGCCCTCAATATGAGTGTGGCCGGCGACTTTCTGGTAATGGCCGCCACCCTGATTCATATCAAGTCGAAGATGCTCCTTCCCGGCTCAACTGAAGACGGAGAGGAGGAGGATCCGCGCGATGAAATCGCACGACCGCTCCTGGAATACATGCGGATCAAGGAAGTGGCGCAGGAACTCTCGGAGCGGGAGATCCTGGGAAGAGATGTCTTTTCCAGAAAAGATGGGTCCTGGGACGAGATTGAACCTGGGGCCGAAGAACCGCGCCTCGATATCAGCCTGTTTCAGTTGATTGACGCATTCAGGCGGATTATGGAAAAAGGTCATCCCGGCTCGATGCTGATGACATTCAGACACGAGAAATGGTCGATAAAGGAAAAGTGCCAGCTTATTCTGTCGTTACTGAAGGGAACTCAGGAATTGCTCTTTGACGAGATCTTCACCGAAGACCGAACTCCTCCCGAGTTTATCGTCACTTTCCTGGCGCTTCTGGAGCTGGTTCACCTCGGTCTTGTCAAGGTATTTCAGACGTCTTACACCAACAGCGCCATCCGTCTCGTTGCAAATTTCGAGGCTAATGGAATAGAGGATATCAGCTTAGATCTGCCACTCTGAGCCGTGAACGGTTCCAAACATGGAGAAACCGCTTGAACTGATTATTGAGGCCCTCCTCTTCGCGTCGAGCAAGCCGTTGAGCGTGCAGGAGATACACCGGTGCCTGCCGGACATCCCGGTTCTGGAGATTACGGCCGGATTGACCGGCCTGCAGGCATCCTATGAAGCCATGGAGAGGAGCTTTTGTCTCAAGGAAGTGTCAGAAGGGTACCAGATCCGTACCCGGTCGGCATACGCCCCCTATGTTCTCAGAATGCTGAAAAGTTCACCTGCCCGGTTATCCCGGGCCGCGATGGAGACGCTGGCCATCATCGCCTACAAACAACCGATCATCCGTCAGGAGGTCGAACAGTTCAGGGGCGTGGATGCAGGGGGGATTCTGAGAACACTTCTGGAAAAGGATCTGATTCGAATTATGGGGCGGAAGACGATTCCCGGCAGGCCGCTCATCTATGGAACCACCAGGCGATTTCTTGAGGTGTTTGATTTGAAAAATTTGGAATCGCTACCGAAACTTAAAGAACTGAAGGATTTTGGAGCTGGCGACCAGGCGGCCGTACACATGCCGGAGGAGGATGGGCAGGTTGATGAAACGTTCGGACAAAGCGGCGACTCGCCGGCCCGCGAAGAGCAGAGACTCCTCTTTCCAGAAGACCGAGAAGGCCCAACGCCTTAACCGGATATTGTCCTCTGCCGGCCTCGCCTCACGGCGGAACGCGGACGAGTTGATTCGCTCGGGCCGGGTCACGGTCAACGGGGAAGCGGTGAAGACCCTGGGGGTATCGGCTCTCTGGGGAGTGGACAGCATTCGCGTGGACGGTCAGGAGATCCCGGCCCCGTCCGAAAGGGTGTATGTGATCCTCAATAAGCCCTTTGGGTATATCTGCGCCCTCAAAGACCCGGCTGGCCGGCCCCTGGTAACAGACCTCTTGAAGGGCCTTCCCCAGAGGGTTTACCCGGTAGGCCGCCTTGATTTTGATACCTTGGGGCTCCTCCTTCTTACCAATGACGGGGAATGGGCTCACCGGCTCACCCATCCGCGATACCATGTCCCCCGCACCTATAAAATCACCGTCGCAGGGCGGATCACTGACCTGGCCCTGACGAATCTGGGGAAGGGGGTCCCTCTGGAGGAGGGGCCCAGTGGACCGTCGAAGACCCATCTGATCATGCGCAATGAGAAACAGAGCATCATTCGAATGACCATCACCAGGGGAATGTCCCGCCAGGTGCGGCGCATGGTCGAGGCGACCGGGTTCAGGGTGATTCATCTGATGCGGACGGCATTCGGAAATCTGCAGTTGGGAGACCTGAAGATCGGCGGGTATCGACTCCTGACCCCCGAGGAGGTCAGGGCCACAAAAAAACTGGTGGGAATCATCTAATTTTTTTGTTTACAGGCCGATGTGAATGGTGTAACGTACGCCTCGTTCTGACCGTATGAAGGTCAGCAACAAGATTCGGGCGGTTAACTCAGCGGGAGAGTGCCATCCTCACACGGTGGAAGTCGCAGGTTCAAATCCTGTACCGCCCACCATTCAATCATTTCAACGGGTTAGGCTTGCCAGGCCAACCCGTTTTTTTTGTGGGTTTGACCATCGAAAACCTTGCAAAGATCTGTAGGGTGTGCGCGCTGAAAGGATGGTCCATCTCCCCTCCCTTCCATTTCTGTTTTTCCAGCATGCTCTTTTGGGGACCCGGGGCGTTGCTGAAGGCCTTGAAGAGGGGATGTGGGGAGTGATTGGCTTCACGCAGAAAGAGGCTTCTCCCAAAAAGAGGCCTCTTTCTGCGGTGAGACGGATTACAGCATTTCTAAACCACACGCCATGGAGACGCCCCCGCCTCCGCAGAGGGTGGCCAGGCCGAGGGTTTTGCCTCTCTTTTTCATGGCATACATGAGGGTTACCATGATGCGCACCCCGGTGGATCCGACCGGATGACCCAGGCCGATCCCGGAGCCGTTGACATTGGTGATCTCGCGGTTGAGGCCCAGTTCTTTTTCGCAGCCCAGATACTGGGCGGCGAACGCCTCGTTCAGTTCAATCATTTCAAAATCGTTGAGCTTCAGATCCGGATGGCGATGGAGAAGGTTCCTGACCGCCGGGACGGGGCTCAAGCCCATGACCGATGGGTGACAGGCGCCGCGGCCGGTTGCCCGAATCCGCGCTATCGGCTGGATCCCCAACTCCTTCGCCTTGTTCGCGGACATGATGATCATGGCGCTGGACCCGTCATTGATGCCCGAGGAATTCCCCGCTGTAACCTTGCCGGTCTTTGGGATAAAGGCTGGCGGCAGTTTGACCAAATCATCCATGGTCAGCCCGGGTCGGAAATGCTCGTCCTTGTCAAAGATAAGGGGCTGCTTCTTCCACTGAGGCACCTCGACCGGCACGATCTCGTCCTTGAAATCGCCTTCAAGGGTGGCACGTTCTGCGTTATTGTGACTGCGAAGGGCGACCTCGTCCATCTCCTCACGGCTGATGTTGTGCAACTGGGCGACGAATTCGGCAGTATGCCCCATGATGTAGGGTTTTCCCTTAAAAAGCTCCAGGGGCATTCCGCTTTTAACAGGACCCTCTTCGGGGTGGGGCAACAGATAGGACCCGCAATGAAGGGCATGGATCAAGGAATCCACAAACACATGGTCCTGGAGCCTGCACCCCCAGCGGGCTCCGGGAACGGTGTAGGCGACCCCGGACATGTGCTCCGTGCCCCCGGCCAGGATAATGTCGGCCATACCCGCCTGTATCATGGCCATACCTGAAATGACCGCCTCCATGGCGGACGTGCAGACCCGGTTGATGGTGACTGCGGTAACATGATCGGGTATTCCGGCCATCAGGGATGCTACACGGGCTATATTGAGGGCATCCGCAGGTTCTACACAGTTGCCGAAACGGACATCATCAATCATGTCGGCGGTGATTCCCGCCCGATGAATAGCCTCTTTCATGCTGACGCTTCCGATAACGGCCGCGTTAAGGTCTCGAAGTGTCCCGCCAAAAGCGCCAACTGCCGTTCTGCAGGCAGAAACAATGACAACGTCTTTCATGAATAGCTCCTTCGTCTTAAGATTATGAATAGGGATTGGGCAATTCAGGGATTAAGGAATCGAGGGATTGCGCGAGGCTCCGTATGTGGTTCTGTTATCTTTGCCTGCAATCCCCGTCTTTCCGGGTTTTCAATACATACCTCTCGGTTTCGCTTTCCGCGGCCCAGACTGTACTCTCCAACGAGTGTCGAGCATCCGGCATGGAATAGCCAGTATCGACCAGTTCCAGGCTTCAGATGAGCCTGTTTTCTTTTAACTTCCCGACCAAACTCTCGACCGCTGCCTTTGGATCGCCTTCCAGTATCTGACCTTCTCGCTTGAATTTGGGGGAGAAGGTCTTGATGACGTGGGTTAAGGATCCTTCGAGGCCGACGTCGCGCGTCTGCACACCGATGTCCGCAGCATTCCACAGGGTGATGGGAGCCTTTTCCTGGCACGCGGCGATCAAGTCTCCGACCCTCGGATATCGGGGCGTGTTGAGTTCGCCAATCACGGTAATGAGGGCTGGAAGGGTGCACTGCACCCGCTCGTATCCATCTTCAAGCCGTCGTTTGACGACCATGCTCTTTTTCTTGGTATCCTCAATCTCGCATACATACGAGACATGGGGTACGCCAAGGTATTCCGCTACCTGGGGCCCGATCTGGGCCGTATCCCCGTCAATGGCCTGGCGGCCGCACAGGATCAGGTCATATCCGCCGATGGTCTCGATAGCCTTTCCCAGGGTAAAAGAGGTTGCCCATGTGTCTGCTCCCGCAAATGCCCTGTCGGACAGGAGGATCCCCTTGTCCGCACCCATTCCAAGGGCCTCCGATATGGCGTCAATGGCCTGAGGCGGCCCCATGGAGACGACGGTCACCTTTCCGCCCAGGTCTTCTTTCAGGCTTATGGCCGCCTCGAGGGCATGCTTGTCGTCGGGGTTGATGATACTTTCAATCCCTTCCCTGATGAGGTTTCCGGTTTTAGGGTCCAGTTTCACCTCTGCGGTGTCAGGGACCTGTTTGATCAATACGATGATATCCATAATCGTGACTCCCCTTGAAATTCGGGCTTCGGAAATTGAAAACCCATGAAATCTGCCAGACAACCCAACTGGTTCCAAATCTCCCTGGACCCATCATTTCCTCAGTATTGTGAAGCTGTTTGTGTACTGTATACAAGCGGCGCTGTCAAGAAATTTCTCAATCCTTTCTGCACCCTTTCCTTTGGTGGGTCTTGAAGACACGGTTAGGATCGGGCAGGGTTTTGGAACACCGATGGCTGCCATGGTTGTTGGGCGCAAGGATGAAGTGGGCTATTCCTGAAAATCCACCAATTCCTGATGGTTCTATGGCTTCATGCAGACCATCGCACCGGGGAATATAAACCGGATATCCAAGTGACTTGAAAATCAGACCCATTCCTGGTAAGAACAAGACGAATTAAATTAACAGGTCCGGCGAGAGGGCTGCATAACCACTGTTTATACCTTCAAGATCTGAGGAAGGAAAGCGCCGGGTCTGTCGCCAACTCCCAGCCGCGCACAGGTGAAGTCAGTAGACAGGGGATAAGATGAGCAATCATGTACAGGATGCGCCTCGACTGAGTGTTCTGGTGGTTGACGATGAGGTCAATATCCGTAAGACGCTTTCCTACTGCCTGGCTGCGGAGGGGCATGCCGTCATTGCGGTGAGTAACTCGGCCGATGCCATTGAAGAGGGGAAGATGCGATCGTTTGACATGGCCTTCGTTGACCTCAAGCTGGGCCAGGAAAACGGCATGGATTTGATTCCCGTCCTCTTGTCAGGCTCCCCTCGGACCAAGATCGTTGTCATCACCGCGCATGCATCCGTCGAGAGCGCTGTGGAGGCAATGAAACGGGGGGCCTCTGATTACATCGAAAAGCCCTTTACCCCGGACCAGATCAGGCTCCTGACCCGGCGCATCGGCCGGATCCGGGAACTGGAAACCGAGGTAGCCTCACTCAAGGAAGACCTGCATCGGTTGGGTCCGGAGGCCAGACTCCAGAGCCGAAACGCAGGGATGCAACGGGTGATCGAGACGGCGAGGAAGGCGGCGCCCTCTGAGGCGATTGTGCTCCTTCGTGGAGAAAGCGGCACCGGCAAGTCGGTCTTTGCCCGGAGCATCCATAACTGGAGCCCACGCGCGCCCAGGCCCATGGCCGTAGTGGCGTGTCCGGCCGTGCCGGCAGACCTTCTCGAAAGCGAACTCTTTGGTCATGCCAGAGGCGCATTCACCGGTGCTGTGCGGGATAACCCCGGCCGCATTGCGGCCTGCGAGGGCGGGACCCTCTTTCTGGACGAAATCGGAGATATGGCCCCCCCGGTCCAGGCCAAGCTCCTCCATTTTATACAGGACAAGGAGTATGAACGCCTCGGGGATTCGACGCCCCGCAAGGCGGATGTGCGTATCGTGGCGGCTACCAACGCAGACCTTGAAAGGCGTGTGGCCGACGGCCGTTTCAGGGAAGACCTCTTCTACCGTCTCAACGTGATCAGCCTGACCGTACCCCCCCTTCGGGAACGGCCGGAAGACATCATCCCCCTTGCCATGGACTTTCTCGCCTATTTCTGCCGTACAAACCATAAATCGATCACTGGATTCACCGAGGAGTCGATCGAGGCGATTGGGACCTATTCCTGGCCGGGAAATGTTCGAGAACTTCGCAACGCCATCGAGCGGGCCGTCATCCTGGGGAACGGCGAACAGATCAGCAAGAGCGATCTCCCTGACTCGATCGCCCCGGCCTTCAGCACCCCGGCCATCGGCGATAGGGTTCCCTTGTCCGCGATCGAAGAGCTCCATATTCGAAGGGTCCTGGCCAGGACCTCCTCGCTTCAGGAAGCAGCGGATGTCCTGGGCATCGATCAGGCAACGCTCTGGCGAAGAAGGAAAGCCTACTGCATCTGACCTCACTCTCTATCGCCAACCTCCTTGCATTTTGCATGGATTAGCCGACCCCAGCTTTTCAGATTTCAATGCCGATTCTCTTTGGATGCCTGTAACTTATTGAAATATAAATATGTATATTGTGGCACACGGATTGCTCTTCCTATGAGTGCCCGCTGCGACAGCATAGTAAAGGATGTCTCATGACTCTCAAAAAGAAAATTCTGGTTGGATATGGCGTGGCCTTTGCGTTGATGGCCCTGGTGGTGGCGTGGGCGGTGACAAACCTCGTAGTTTTGGGCAAGGCAACCGATGCCATCCTCAGCGAAAATTACCGCAGCATCATTGCCGCCGAGAATATGGTGGACGCCCTGGAGCGGCAAGACAGCGGCATCCTCCTGATGTTCCTGGGCGATGCAGATAAAGGGATAGCACAATTCCGGGAAAACGAGGCTGTCTTTCTTGAATGGCTGGCCCGTGCCAAGGACAACATCACGGTTCAGGGCGAGGCCGGGTTGGTTCAATCCATTGAGGCGAACTATGCGAAATACCGGCAACGGTTTTCGAGGCTGACCGATTTGTCCGATGCGAAGATGCCCTCTGCGGAACCCTCCCTGACCACCTACCTGGAATCGATCCATCCTCTCTTTGCCGCGGTCCGTGAGACCTGTGTTCAACTGCGGCATCTCAATGAGGAAACCATGTACAGGGCCAGTATTCGGGCCGGTCAGGTCGCCAGGCGCGCCATCTGGTCCACGGTCCTCGTGGCGGCGGCAGCGTTGATGGCAGCGCTGATCTTCAGCCTCCTTCTCGCCGAGCGGATCGTCGGGCCGATCCGGCGTTTCATGGAGGCATCCCGCAAGATCTCCGCAGGCGACTATGCGGTTCAGGTCCCGGTTGAGACCGGGGACGAGTTGGGTCGCCTGGCCGACGAGTTTAACCGGATGGCCTTCCAGCTCGGCCGTTACCAGGAGATGAACATCGAGCAGATCATCGTGGAGAAGAACAAGGGGGATGCCATCCTTTCAAGCATCGAGGACGGGCTGGTGATTTTTGACACCGACCTCAGGGCGACAGGAATCAATCCGGCCGGCCGCCGGATCCTGGGCGTGGAATCAGGCCAAGGTCCCGCGCTGGACTGCGCAGACATGCTCCCGGCTCCCCATGTGTGCGAAGTGATCCGCAAGGTCATCGAAAATGGCGTGCAACCGAACATTCCAGATGAACAGCGCGTGATCACCATCCCCGACGGCGAGCGGTCGAGGCATTATCTGTTCTCCGTTGCGGCCATTCGAGGGAAAGACCGCAGCCTCTCCGGCATCGTGCTGGTTCTCAGGGATGTTACCCGTCTCAAGGAGGTCGAGCGGCTCAAGAGCGATTTTGTTATGGCTGCCTCTCACGAGCTGCGTACCCCTTTGACCAGTCTGGGAATGAGCGTTGCCCTGCTCCTGGAACACGTTGCCCCGGGACTTGCCGAAAAGGACCGGGAGTTGCTCCAGGCAGCGCATGAGGAAGTCCACCGGATGAAGGCCCTGGTCAATGACTTATTGGATCTGTCCAAGATCGAGGCGGGCAGAATCGAGTTGGCATTTGAGAACGTGCCGGTTCCGATCCTGTTTGAGAACGTGCAGGCGATTTTCAAAAGTCAGTTGAACATGAAGGAGGTCACACTCACATCTAAGGCAGACGCAAATCTGCCCAGCGTTCGCGTAGATGCCAACAAGATCACCTGGGTCCTGACCAACCTGATTTCCAATGCCCTGCGCTATGTGAGCAAGGGGGGGCATATCCAACTCGGGGCGCAAAGAATTGGAGCACAGGTCCACCTGTCGGTGCAGGACGATGGCCCTGGAATTCCCTCTGAATACCAGCCCAGGATATTCCAGAAATTCGTGCAGGTAAAGGGACAGGAGGGGGGCGGAACGGGTCTGGGGCTTGCGATCTGCAAGGAGATCGTGCGCGCCCATGGCGGCGCCATCTGGGTGGAATCATCCCCCGGAGAGGGGAGCACCTTTACCTTCACCCTGCCGGTGGCCAAATAGGGGGAACACATGGAAAAGAAACCAATCGTGGTCCTTTGCGGAAATAGGAATCCGGGAGCGTGAACCCCTCGTGGAACTGAGGACCGCGTTAAAGCAAAACAGCCGCACCAGGGAAAGCACCGCACAGGTTCTCCGCCAGTGGAAGCATCACAAATTGACTGAAGATCTCACTCCGAGGCCTGGATCATGACTCTTGGTGCACGAATTCTAAAGGTCCATCCGGCCGCCCTTGTGCTCGTCAGTTTCCTCCTGACCATTGCCCTCGGGACGCTCCTGCTCAAACTCCCGTTTTCCAGCGTCACCGGTCGCATCCCTTGGGTGGATGCCCTCTTTACCGCGACCTCCGCCGTATGCGTTACAGGTCTGGCGGTAGTGGATGCGGGGAGCTATTTCACCCTCTTCGGGCAGTGGGTGATGATTGCGCTCATGCAGATCGGCGGTCTCGGGGTCATGACCATTTCCGTGGCCCTGTTCCGATGGATCGGCCGCAACGTTTCCTTCCGTCAGCGAATGGCCATGCAGGACCTGTTCGCCCATACCCCGCGTGAGGATATCTACGGCCTCGTAAAGAGCATTGTCTTGTTCACCATCTGTGCTGAGCTGATAGGGGCCTTGTTGTTGACCATCCATTGGAACCAGGAACTCCCTTTGGGGCGTGCCGCTTATACAGCGGTTTTTCATTCGATTTCGGCCTTTTGCAACGCCGGGTTCTCACTGTTTTCCGACAGCATGATGCGTTACAGCGACAATATTTTGCTCAACGCAACGATCTGCTGTCTGATCGTCGTTGGAGGCATCGGGTTCCCAGTGCTTTATGACGTTCAAGCCTGGATTGCCCAAAAAAAGGGAAAACGGGTTCGGTTATCGATTCAGACAAAGTCGGTCTTGATGACGACACTGGTTCTGATCATCTCCGGGGCCTTGATGTTTGCCTTCTTGGAACTACAAGTTCATGGCGAGGCGCAAACGATTTCTCATCGCGTCTTAACACCTTTGTTTCAATCCATCACCTGCCGCACCGCAGGATTCAACACCGTGGATATCGGTTCCCTTCAGGACGCCACCCTCGCCATGATGATCTTCCTCATGTTTTTCGGGGCCTCGCCCGGTTCCTGCGGCGGCGGGGTCAAGACCACGACATTGGCGCTCCTGACCGCATTCACCGTAAGCCGGGTGCGAGGAAGACGGCGCGTCAATATGTTCAGGAGAAGCATCCCCGGCGACACCGTGAACCGGAGCGTATCGCTCATTCTCGTTTCCATCGGGATCATCGGTCTGATCGTGTTCTTGATCCTGGCGGGCGATTCTGTGACCGGCCACGAGATGATCGGCCAGGAGCGGACCTTTCTTGCGTACCTGTTCGAAACGGTCTCTGCATTCGGAACCGTGGGGTTGTCCATGGGCGTGACCCCGGAACTCACCACGTGGGCCAAGAGCCTGATTATCTTGATGATGATCGTCGGGCGGGTCGGCGTGCTCACCTTCGCCTACATCATCGTCGGGGCAGGCCCGACAAACGGCATCGAGTATTCGGAAGAGAACCTGATGATCGGATAGTCAGAAGGAGAAAGGCATATGAAGCGTTTTGCAGTCATCGGTCTTGGCAACTTCGGCTTTCATGCGGCCAAGGCCCTGTTTGAAGACGGCAATGAGGTGGTCGCCATCGACACGGACAAGGCCAGGGTCCAGGCCATCGCGCCCTATTCTACGGAGGCAGTGGTGCTCGATGCCACGGATAAGGAGTCGCTGAAATCTCTCGGTCTTGAAAACATGGATGCGGTGATTGTCTCTACCGGCACCAAGATCAGCATCAGCATTCTGATCTGTTTGTACTTGCAGGAGATGGGGGTGAAGAGAATCCTGGCCAAGGCGCTGGACGAGGATCATGAAAAGATATTGAAGCGCGTCGGCGCAACGGAGATCATTCACCCGGAACGGGACATGGCCATACGGGTTTCAAGGGGCCTGTCCCGGCCCAATATCCTCGACTTTATCCCCCTGGCCGAGGATTATGACCTGGTCCAGGTCGGCCCTCCCAGGGAATTCATCGGCAAGAGCCTCAAAGACGTGAACCTGAGGGCCAAATACAATGTGCACATCATCGCCATTCACGAGATTGTCCCGGAGAACTTCCTACTGGTTCCCCCGGCGAGCTTTGTCATCAAGGACAGCGACATACTGATATTGCTCGGGAAGTCGGACGACATAAAGAAAATCAAGGCGCTCAAATGAGAATGGGGTCAGTTTAGCGGAATCTGGCGGTGAGTCTCGCCGTCGAACCTGGCACTCAACTCTTTATAGGGGAGGCTTTTTATAACAAAAGCGGGAGATGGCATTTCGGCATTGACCCTTGCCGGTGGGTTGGGTTATAAATTCGCTCAACATGAATCGGGGCGGCTGTATCGGACCAGCGGCTGAGTGTGCCCAAGGGTTTTACAGGGTGTAAAAACCTTCGACAGGTGCGGCCGCGCCATTCACAAGAGTCCCTTCGCTGAAAGGATGTTTTGCCTGATATTTAAACAGGTTGAATTTTTCCCATCCGGTGCGGGGTGTTTGGCATGCCCGATGCTGAACACATATTGTGCTGCAAATACAACGGAGGAATCACCATGAATGAAAATAGGGGCAAAAAGATCCTGGTGGCGCTGGATGGCTCAGCGTATGCTCTTGAGACGGTCAAGTACCTCTCTCATCTCCCTTCACTTCAGGATAGGGAGATGGTTCTGTTTACCGTATATTCGAAGGAGCCCGAGTCCTACTGGGATCTCATGGCTGAGGTTGCTTTAAGGGCAAAGGTCAGTGAGATTTATTCGTGGCAGGCCCAACGGTCACTGGAGTTGAATGCCTATATGAAGGATGCCAGGGATGTTCTTCTGAATGCAGGGTTTCCCACAGAACGGGTTGAAATTGTCATTCGCGAACGGAAAACGGGCATTGCGCGGGACATTATTCAGGAGGCCCGAAACGGCTACGGAGCCGTGGTGGCAGGGAAGAGAGGTCTGAGCAAGATCGCGGGTATTGTCCTGGGGAGCGTGGCCATGAAGCTCCTTCAGGGCATAACGTTTGTTCCGCTTGTTCTGGTGGGGAAAGACCCCCGTCCCGGAAAGATCCTGGTGGGCTTCGACGGCTCCGAAGGCGCCATGAATGCGGTCAAGGCCGTTGCCTCCATCCTGGGTAGAAGCGGATGGGAGGTCAATCTAACCCACGTGATTCGATATGGGGAAGAGCAAAGGGAAGCCATCGCCGAGGCAGAGCATCGAATCGCCACCACATTCGATCAGGCCATTGACATCCTGATCGCTGCCGGTGTCCCTCGAAGACTTATCACGAGCCAGATCATTACGAACGCAGTAAGCCGTTCGGAAACGATTGTCAAAGAGGCCGGACAACGGGGATACGGGAGCATTGCCGTGGGGAGGCGGGGGCTCTCAAAGATTTCAGACTTCTTCATGGGAAGGGTGAGCAACAAGGTCGTGCAGATTGCCCGGGGACATGCGGTATGGGTGGTAAGTTGACTTACTTTCAGGCCCTTATGACGACCTTGCAACTGTTAACATAATTGGTAAGGGTTCACAGGTTCCGGGTTTCCCGCTGTAGCGGGATTCAGGGTTAGGGGCAAGAGCCGTATTGAAGACCCGAATTGTAGGCAACAGGGCGCTGCGTTGTTAACATACGTCCGTTCGGTCGCCTATTACCTGGTTTGAAGTGATGAATCCGGGGCCGCTTATGGCATGTGCGCCTCCAAAATGGGGTCAGGGAACCAAGAATGCAACCTTGAATCCCGCTTCAGCGGGAAACCTTTGAACCCGTGAACGGTTGCCATAATTGTAACCGCAATTCTCATTTTGGCTTTAGCAAAGATTGGTTTGTGGTGGGACCACGGAGGTCCTGCTTCAGAGCGGGGGCCTCACGGATGAGGCCGCCAGACGAAAAATCCTGATTCTTCCCCAGGCATCGGCCGAGGACCTCTGCCACCTGATCCTGGCCGAAGAGGTGCGAACGGTTGTGTGCGGCGCCATAGAGGAAGAGTATTGCCAGTATTTGACATGGAAAAAGATCACCGTCATCGATTTTGTCATGGGGCCATGGGAAAAGGCCCTTGAGAGCTGCATGAAAGGCCGTCTAAAACCCGGAGCCATCCTCCACCACCGATTGAAAGCTGCGTACAATGACTGATAGCGCCAATAACGACTTGACCACAAACAAAAAGGGCGAAGAACGCACGTCGCCTGCCCGATACCAGAGATTGCGGCGCAACATCACCATCCTCACGCTGCTGGTGACGCTTGTGCCGCTGTCCTTTATAGCGATGTTTAATTATTATGTGTACCAGGGGGCCTTAAAAAATGAAATTGTGACGCCCTTGAAAGCAATGGTCAACAAGACCAAGCATTCCTTTGAACTCTTCCTGGCCGAAAGGATTTCCGCTATCAGCTTTATCGCTTCAGCATATGCGTTTGAGGAACTGGCGGAACAGTTTACGTTGAACCGCATTTTTCAGGTCATGAAGAAGGAATTCGGCGGGTTCATCGACCTCGGTCTCATTGATTCCACCGGCAAACAGGTGTCTTATGCCGGCCCCTATCGACTGGAAGGCAAGGAATATGCCGGCCAGCCCTGGTTTCAGGAAGTCCAGGTTCGGGGAACCTATATCAGCGACGTCTTTATGGGGTACCGAAAGTTTCCCCATTTCGTGATCGCGGTCCAGCATATCGACCCATCTGGACAGGCCTGGATACTCAGAGTCACCATCGACACAAAAAAATTCAATGAGCTTATTGCTTCTATGGGCCTGGACGCCTCAACCGACGCCTACATTCTCAACCGGGAAGGAACCTTCCAGACCTCATCTAAATACTATGGCAGCGTCCTCGAAAAATGCCCCAATTGCGCAACGCCGATCAGCTACGAACCTACTGTGGTGGAGACAGTAGACGCCCAGGGCAACCAAATTCTTTTCACCTACACGGATTTCGATTCCGCGCCTTTCCGCCTGGTGGTGGTCAGTCGTCGGTCGGAGATCCTCAGAAGCTGGATATCTTTCAAGAGCGAAACGTTTTTTGTCTTTGTCGCGAGCGTTATCCTGATTTGCATCGTTGTCTTTAAGTTGACCGGCCTACTGGTTAGACGCATCGAGGAGTCTGACCAGAAACGCGAATTGGCCTACCATGAAGTGGAATACACCAGCAAGCTGGCCTCCATCGGACGCCTGGCGGCCGGTGTGGCTCATGAAATCAACAATCCGCTCGCCATCATCAACGAAAAAGCCGGTCTGATGAAGGATTTGATGAGCATGGACACCGCTGCGCTCGACATGAAGCGGTTTCAGGCCTTGACCGACTCCGTACTGAACTCCGTGGAACGCTGCCGGGCTATCACCCACCGCCTCCTCGGCTTTGCCCGCAGGATGGACGTCACCATCGAGTCCATCGATCTGAACGACGTCCTTCGCGAGGTGCTCAGTTTCCTGGAAAAAGATGCCCTGCATCGCAACCTGGTCCTCACCCTGGAACTCGAAGAGGGCTTGCCCAGCATCCTCTCCGACCGAGGGCAACTCCAGCAGGTCTTTCTCAATATCTTGAACAACGCCTTCGACGCTGTAAAGGATGGCGGCCAGGTTGCCATGAAGTCATGGGAATGCGACCCGGATCATGTGGAAGTCTCAATCAGAGACAATGGCGTTGGGATGTCAGAGGAGACCCTGAGACACGTATTTGAACCCTTCTTCACGACCAAGAAGGGATACGGAACCGGACTGGGACTCTCCATTACGTACGGCATTGTGAAAAAGCTTGGTGGCGAAATCAAGGTGGAAAGCAAATTAGGCGAGGGAACGTTATTTCGCGTTATTCTGCCCAAAAGAAGTCAACAGGAAGGGAAATAGCCGATGAAAACAGGAACGAAAGTGCTCCTTGTGGACGATGAAGTGGAATTCGTCCGGACTCTGGCAGAGCGTCTACAGATAAGGGGCATTCAGGCCCTGGTGGCTACGGATGGCGCCGAGGCGTTGCAGGTGGTTGAGGAGGAGATGCCTCAGTTAGTTATTCTGGACGTGATGATGCCGGGCCTGGGGGGTCTGGAAGTCCTCCACCGCCTAACAGAGAATCACCCTGAAATCAAGGTCATTCTCTTGACGGGCCATGGCTCCACAAAGGAAGGGATCCAGGGAATGCACCTGGGGGCCTTCGATTACCTGATGAAACCCGTGCGCATTGAAGAATTGATCAAGAAAATGGGTGAGGCGTGTGAGGCACCCGTTAACCCGTCACAGAACAGATGAGGTTGAAATGAACCAGAAGGAAATTGTTTTCATGGGCCGCATCACCGCGGGGTTGAGCCACGAGATAAATAACGTTCTGGCCATTATTAAAGAATCGGCAGGCCTGATGGACGACATCATTAAACGTTGCCCGGAGAACGCTGTTCCGCACCAGGATCGGCTCGTCAATGCCGCAGCGAACGTCAGAAAACAGGTAGATCGGGGGGTGGGCATCGTCAGTGGACTCAACCGTTTCGCCCACAGCATGGACGAACCATGGGCAGAGGTCGATCTGAACGAACTGACTGCCCGGATCGTTTTCCTGATGCAGCGGTTTGGCCGAAAGAGGCGGATGACTCTGAAGGCGGCGCCCCATGTTGAACCTCTCATGATCCAGACCGATCCGTTTCGCCTGCAAATGCACCTGGCCGATGCCCTGGACTTCTGCCTGGAGAGGTCTAACGAAGGATCTACCCTGATTCTTCAAGCACGGTTGGTCGACGGCAGGCCGGCCGTATGGATAGGGTTCGATCCTGATTTGTCTCCAACCATCTTTGCTGCCAAAGAAAGCTTTACAGGGGATCTCCCGATACTACAAAGCGACCTGGAATACCTGAAAGCCGATATCTTTGATGTCGGGAAAGACGCCTTGCCTGGACTGCTCATCGAATTCAACTAACCAGCAATTCTCATTTTGGGTGCATTTGACGCCCTGCCGGTTCCGGTTGATGTGGAATTGCTCCTGAAACGTATTTTCGTCGCCTGCTCCGGCAGAAGGAAGGCCCCTGAGCGACGGTTAAAAATCGTAGGGAAGATTGACGGGCGGGGGCCCAAATCGCTCCGGTCATTTTTGCATGCCGTGGGCCTGGAAAAGGCAAGGGCATGGCTTGGAACGGCCAGATTGTCCTGAGTTTCCGAAACGATACAGCCTCGTTGAATGAAAGGAGTCGTTGATGGAGAAGTTTAAGGTATTACTCGTTGACGACGAAGAAGATTTTGTGAGGACCCTTTCCGAAAGGCTCCAGATGCGCGATCTGAATTCCCAGACGGCCTTTGATGGTGAGCAGGCCCTCGAAGTGATGCAGGACGGCATTCCGGATGTCATGGTGCTTGACCAGAACATGCCGGGCATTGACGGCATGGAGGTCCTCCGCCGAACGAAAAAGCTCTACCCGACGGTGCAGGTCATCATCTATACGGGACATGGCTCGGAAAAAGATGAAGAGCAGGCAAGGCGTTTGGGCGCTTTCGAATATCTTCGAAAACCGGTTAACCTCGAAGACCTGATGGAGGTTTTGAAGAGGGCTTGCCAAAAGAGGGTGGAGGCCTCCTCGATGGCTTAACCCTTCAATGGAATTGGAAAACCGGATGCCGCCTTTAATTTTACGAAACACAAATTGAGTTGGTTGGGACCCCGGACGGACGGGGGCAACGTGCAAGATGGAGAAAGGAGAATCCTTATGCCGGATGGTGTGAAGGTTTTGGTGGTTGACGACGAAGAAGAGTTCGTAGATGCCCTCGCTCAGCGTCTGGAGGTCAGAAATTTCAAGGTCCTGACCGCCTTTAACGGAGATGATGCATTGGCTGTCGTACGGGATAAACCGGTGGATGTGGTGATTCTGGACGTGCTGATGCCCGGAAAGGACGGCATTCAGACATTGAAGGAAATCAAGCAGGTCAAGCCGTTGGTAGAGGTCATTATGCTCACCGGACACGCTACCGTGGAGACGGGCATCGAGGGAATGAAATTGGGCGCCTATGATTATCTGATGAAGCCTACGGACACAGAGGACCTGGTGTCCAAAATCAACAAGGCCCATGGGCGTAAGGCTGACCACGAGGAACGCATTCGCCAGGCGAACATTGACAATCTGGTCAGAACACGAGGCTGGTAGTTATGGAAAGCCAGGGCCTCTGGGAAGACCCTCTGGCCAACATCTGCGGGAAGGCCGCTCAAATAAAGGTCAGCAGCATTATGTACACCCCGGCCGAAGGCGAGTATGTCAAAGAGGATGCTTCTCTCGCTCAAGCCATTCACCAGTTGATCATGGGGCGCCATCAATCTCTTCTGGTGACCCGTGACGGGGAAGTGGTGGGTATTTTGCGCCTGAGCGATGCTTTTGCCGCTGTTTGTGCCATGATCAAGGCCTGTCGTATCTAAGACCCGGCGGTTTCTTACGCCGGATGCTCCTATATCCGGATCAATATATTTGATTAAGGAGATCGGTAAATGAGTTCCAAATCAAACATAGCTGCAACAGAAGGAAAAGTAAACTGGACCCGTTTAATCCTTATGTTTTTGGGTCTTTTTTTGTTTGTCGTTGTCTATTTTTCGCCGCCGTGGCCGGACGCCGTGGACCCCATGGGCAAGCATTTCCAATTGTCGCAGGAAGCCAAGGGCGCCCTGGCCGTCTTTCTCATAGCCGGGACCTGGTGGGTCTTCGAGGTTGTGCCCATCGGGGTTACCAGCCTTCTCATCGGCGTCCTGCAGGCCCTCTTCCTGATCCGGCCGGCCAGCGCTGCATTCAAGGACTTCATGGACCCATCGGTGATGTTCATTTTTGCCTCCATTGTCGTGGGTCTTGTTTTCACAAAGACCGGGCTTACCCGCAGGATGGCCTACAAGATGTTGAGCATTGTCGGTGAAAGAACCAGCATGATTACTCTTGGCTGTTTTTTAGTCACCGCTGCGCTCACCCATATCATGGCCCATACCGCCGTAGCCGCCACCATGTACCCGTTGCTGATGACTATTTATGCCCTCTATGGAGATGATGACAAGCCGACCAAATTCGGCAAAGGGTTGTTCATGGGCATGGCCTATGTGGCTGGCGCAGGGAGTATCGTCACGCTGCTGGGTGCTGCTCGGGGCGCGGTGGCCATTGGCTTTTACAATGAGATCGTCGGAAAGGAAATCAGCTTTTTTGGGTTGACCTATTATATGTTCCCGGTGGGCTGGATTATGGTCTTCCTGCTCTGGGGGTTCTTCATGATTTTCTTCAAACCAGAAAAAAAGGTGATCCCCGGGCTCAGGGAAAGAGCCGGAAGACTCAGCGCCGAAATGGGACCCTTGTCCTCAAAGGAAATCCTGGCCGGTCTCATTGTCTTTGCCATGATCGCGGCAATGTCTCTCCGGTCCTTTATCCCGGTGCTTCAACCCATTGACAAATCGGCCATTATTCTTATTTCAACCGTCCTTTTCTTTGTCCTCCGCATTCTGGATATCAACGATCTGGAAAGCATCCCCTGGAACATCATTCTGCTTTTCGGCGGCGCCATGAGCATCGGGTTCTGCCTCTGGCAGACAGGGGCGGCCCAGTGGCTGGCCATCAACTGGCTGGCCATGTTTAAGGACGCCCATTGGTTTGTTTTTGTCATGGGCATCGCCTTTTTTGTGCTGATCATGACCAACTTTATCATGAACGTGGCCGCCATTGCTATTTCCCTGCCCGTGGCCCTGGTCATCGCCCCGTACCTCGGCGTGTCTCCGGACGTGATTGTGTTTGCCTCCCTTGTGACCGCAGGCATGCCTTTTCTTCTGCTGGTCGGCGCTGCGCCCAATGCCATCGCCTACGAATCCAAGCAGTTCACCAGTGGTGAGTTCTTCACGCATGGAATCCCGGCAAGTATCATGTTGATGGCGGTGGTAGGGTTTGCCGTCTATATCCTCTGGCCATTGATGGGGATGCCTATCGTCGTCAAATAAAAACGACGTATCTCATTGAAGGAAGCCGCCGCAGCCCTTTGGGGCGGCGGCTTCCTTTTGGCCTAAGGCCCCCTCACATCCAGGGATGCCTACGACACCCGGCCTATGGGGATACGTTCGGTTCCACACACTGCTTCCATCCCCTTTACATGTTGTAAAATCCCCTGACATGGAATATGCATCTCATTAACGGCATGCCGGCCTGCTTGAGACAATTATAAACATATATTCAACAAGATATATCCTTATATACGTCCCAGGGGCCTTTGGCACATAGTTTGCTGGTCCTTGATTCAGCCAGCGGATCGTTTGCAGTCCTCACAAGATGGCCTAACGGTTAAACAGCCTTGGTTGGCAAAGGCGGATGGGCAGATTACATGATGAAATTGGACAAACAATATATCACCCTCAAAGTAAGCGAGACCTCGCTCAAGAGCAGAAACCCGGAGATGTCCATTCTTGTTGAGGTGAGTGACCTCCTGGCTACTCCCTTGAGGCTGGAGGATGTGCTGACACAGTGTCTCTCCAAAGTTCTGACGTTTTTCCGAATAGACTCGGGCCGCATCTACCTGCTCGACGAAGAAGGGGTTCAGTTGCATCTCTTCGCGTATAAAGGGGTGGATCCCCATGGCCTTGAAACGGTGAGCATCCAAACGGGGTTTTCTGGCAAAGCGATCAGGACCAGATCGTTTATCGCACAGCATGTATCGGAACTGGAAGACAGGGAACGGGTGGATCTTCTTACCAAGAGGGGGTTGCAAATCGTCATGTGTGTGCCGCTGATGAGCCGGAGCAGGGTAGTGGGAGTGATGAATCTCGGCGCTAAAGGCGCCGTAGAGCTGGATCACGGGAAGATCGATCTCTTGACCACCATCGGCAATCAGGTGGCCGTTGCCGTGGACAACGCGAGGCTTTATGTGGACCTGGAACAGAAACTGGCTTCCCTCAGAGAAAAGAACGATCTGATCACCTTTTTCGCCTACTCTATCTCCCACGACCTCAAGAGCCCTGCCGCCAGCCTCTATGCCCTTGTAAACCGACTCGTTGATAAATATTCCTCTGCTCTGGATACGAAGGGGAAGGAACATTGCGCATTGATTCTCAGGACGGCCCAGCAGATTCTTTCCCTTGTGGAGATGATCAATGCCTACATCGCCGCGAAGGAGGCGCCCCTCTCCCTGGAAGATGTCTCCCTTGGCGATGTGGCTAAGGCCGTTTGCGAAGAGACCTCCCATCAGCTCAAAGAGCGTGGCATTGAGGTTCTGGGATTGGAAGAACTCCCGTCGATCGTGGCGGACAGGATGGGTATGACGCGCATCTTGCGCAATCTCGTGGATAATGCGCTTAAATATGGGGGGAATGCACTCTCTGAAATCCGAATTGGATACCGAAGGGATGGGGTCTTTCATGTGTTTTCCGTGACCGACAACGGGATCGGCGTGCCCACGGAAGGGAGGGAGAGACTCTTCGAGCTTTTCCATCGAAGGAAGAACGCAAACGGTGTGCCCGGAACGGGTATGGGGCTGGCGATTGTCAAAGAAATGGTCAAGAGGCATGGGGGCCATGTCTGGTTGGACCCCGACTTCCAGAAAGGGGCCCGATTCTATCTCACTTTTCGCTCTGATCTGAAACCGGGTCTGAGTGATCATCCCTTGCCAGATGCACAGGGGAAATCCATCTCGGGCGAGGGGAAAGGGGCGCCCTGACAGGGGTCATCGTTTCTATGCGCGATGCCGATGGAGCCTTGTGATGAGTTTGTACAAGAAAACAAATAGGATAGATATGGGCGCGAATTCCTCAAACCGAAGATTCACCATACTGGCGGCAGATCGAAATCCCCATGTCAGGGAGTTCTTGAAGCGGGAAATGATGGCTGAAGGGTTTCAGGTGGATCTGGCAAAGAACGCGAGAGAGGTCCTTGAACGGGTTTATCAGAACGAGTCCATCGATCTTGTCATCATCGATCCGGATATGCCCGACGCCTCCAAGGAGGAACTCCTGGCACAGGTATCCGACCGAATCCCCAACCTGCCGGTAGTCATCCATTCGTTCTCAACGGATGATGCCTCTCAGACGAAGGGGCCGTCCGATGTCGCCTTTGTGGAAAAGGAGGGGGAGAGTATAGAGGCCCTGAAGAGGATCGTGATGGAGATCCTGAGCAGGACACGTCGCCCGGCCCTGGGCAATTCCTCTGGATAACACCCCTATTCCTCGAACCAGCAACCTGCCAAATTCCTTGACAGAAGAAAGGGCCGGCCCTAAGATGAACTCATATCTTGGGGCGTGACGCGTTAGTCCAAGGTCCAAAGTCCAAGGTCCAAGGTCCAAAGTCCAAGGTCCAAAGTCCAAGGTCCAAAGTCCAAGGTCCAAGGTCGAATGAATGCCAATGAATGACGGCCGAAGGCCAAATGACCACCGAACGGAGGGGAGGATCGCTGCAAAGGCGAAAAAGCAACCGTGTGGAGAGGCCTCAATCTGCGAATTCGTATTTACCTCATCCTGGCCTGCCTCGTGGCCATCACCATGGGGGGAGGCGGGATAATGGTGTGGTATACCTACCGGATGCAGCACCTCCTCTCCCATATCGTGGACAGGAATGTGGCGACCTTCCGCGCAGCCCTGACCCTTGAGAACGCCTTGGCCAATCAGAAGGGGTTTGTCACTTACTTTGTTTTGGACGGAGATCCCGACTGGCTTCGGCAATTGGGGGAATACCGGCAGATTTTCCGACAACGTCTGGAGCACGTCCGGCTCCTCGTGGCGACGATAGAGGAAGAAAGGGCGCTCGATATCATCGAGTCGGAATACAACGACTATCTTCGCATCAAGGATCAGGTCATAGAGAATTACCGGACAGGGAATCAGCCTCCCGCCACCGGACTGCACAAGGAGGTTCGGGACCGGTTTTTCAGCCTTCTGAACCGGTGCGAACAGTTCAACAACCTGACCCTCCAGAAGATGTCTGAAGTGCGGAGCAGAAGCCGTGCAGAGGCAGGGGAGCTTCGCGTCATCGCCGTGGCGGTCATGGGCGCGGCCCTCCTTCTGGGGATTGCCCTGGCCTTTGTCCTGGTCAACCAGATCCTGAGGCCTCTCCGGATGCTGGCGTCGGAAACCCGCTCCGAGGGGGGATGGGATGGTTCGAACAATGAGGTGAAGGCCCTCACCCGAAGCGTCCGGGGTCTCATGGAGGACGCGGATCAAACCCAGGTGGCCCTGGCCAGGAGCCGGGAAAATCTGCTCCAGGCCGAAAAAATGGCCCTGGTGGGCAGGCTGGCCGCGGGCATGGCCCACAGCATCCGCAATCCCCTTACGTCCGTAAAAATGCGTTTGTTTTCCCTGGGCCGGGACCGTACGCTGTCCAGGAGCCAGGAAGAAGACTTCTCGGTTATTTCCGAGGAGATCCGCCACATAGACGCCCTGGTGGAGAATTTTCTTGAGTTTTCCCGACCTCCCAAGCTCAAGATGCAGGCGATCAGCCCTTCCATGGTGGTGGACCGTACCCTGCAACTGCTGCACCACCGGATCAAGTCCTTCGGGGTTACCGTCAAGACCGAGATCAAGGGCTCGATCCCCAGCATCCAGGGGGATATCGAGCAATTGACCGAGGTCCTGGTCAACCTCGTTGTAAATGCCTGTGAGGCCATGGACGGGGATGGATCGATTCTGATCCGGGAGGAGGTCGTCGATGGGAAAGACGGCAGGGTCATGCTCATTGAGGTCTCTGACACAGGCCCTGGAATCCCGGAACCCATCCTGTCAAAGGTTTTCGATCCGTTCTTCACCACCAAAGAGGAGGGAACGGGCCTGGGCCTCAGCATTGCGAGGCGAATTGTGGAAAAACATGGGGGACATCTGGAGGTCCGCTCCATAGAAGGGAGCGGCGCCATATTCACCATCAGCCTGCCGGGAGGAGACGCGTCAGTCTAAAGTCCAAGGTCCAAGGTCCAAAGTTGAGAATGCGGTAGGCAGTAAGCAATAGGCAGTAGGGACTATGCAGCAGGCGGTAACAACTGAATGACCACTGAATGACAACTGAATGACAACTGAATGACAACTGAATGACCACTGAATGACCACTGAATGACCACTGAATGACCATGAATGACAGCCGAAGGCCAAATGACCAGGCCCGTGAGCACCATATTGATCATTGACGATGATGACCAGCTCCGCATCAGTTTTGAGAGGCTGCTGACCGAGGAAGGCTATGCGGTCCGCACCGCCCCGTCAGGGGAGATGGGTCTCAGGGTTTTTGGAGAGGAGCCTCTGGACCTCGTCATCCTCGACATGCGTCTGCCGGGAATGAATGGTCTTGAGGTCTTTAAGGCCATTCATGCGCAGGAGCCCAAACTCCCGGTGATCATTATGACCGCCTATGGGACCACGGATACGGCGATAGAGGCCACCAAATTAGGGGCCTTCGATTACATCCTAAAACCCTTCGATATCCCCGAGATGTTGAACGTGATCCGCCAGGCCCTCGATGCAGGCCGCTTCATGCGTTCGCCCGTGGCCATGAATGCGGTCCCGGAGGCCGCATCCAAGGAGGCGATCATAGGGAGGAGCAGGGCCATGCAGGAGGTTTACAAGGCCATTGGCAGGGTTTCTCCCACCGACGCAACAGTGCTAATTCGGGGCGAATCCGGGACCGGGAAGGAGCTGGCGGCCAGGGCGGTGTATCAGCACAGCCTTCGAGCGGATAAACCCTTCTTAGTCATCAATTGCGTGGCCATCCCGGAAAACCTTCTGGAGAGCGAGCTGTTCGGCTATGAAAAAGGGGCCTTTACAGGCGCCGCTCACCGCAGGATCGGAAAGATCGAACAGGCTGGCGCGGGCACTGTGTTTCTGGACGAGATCGGGGATATGCTCCCCGGAATTCAGGCCAAAATTCTTCGGCTGCTCCAGGAAAAGAGCATAGAGCGGTTGGGAGGACGCGATACCATTCCGGTGGACGTCCGCATCATCGCCGCCACCAACCGGGACCTGGAGGCCGCACTGGAACAGGGCCGGTTTCGCGGAGACCTCTACTATCGCCTCAAGGTGGTGACCATCCATTTGCCGGCCCTGAGGGACAGGGCCGAGGATATCCCTTCCCTTGTCGATTACTTTCTTGCGCGGTTTTCCCGTGAGATCGGGATGGACAACCCCGGAATCTCAAAAGAGGCCCTTGCCATCCTCAAGGGCCACCCCTGGCCGGGAAACATCCGCGAGCTGAGCAACACCATCCACAAGGCCTTGATCTTCAACCGTGGGGCCCCTGTCTCTCCCGAAGATATCTCACAGGTCTTTGAGCCGAGGGACACAGGCCAGGCAGTAATGCCGGAAGAAGATATTGAGCGCATCCGGCAGTGGGTTGGCCGTATGCTTGCCTCACAGAAGAGCGATGCCCTCTTTGATTCCATCATGGATATCTTTACGGCAATCGTCCTTGAAGAGGCCCTCAATCTTACCGGGGGAAACCGGAGCCGCGCCGCCAGGCTCCTGGGACTGTCCAGGCCCACGCTCCACTCCAAGGTCGAAAAGTACGGGATCAAATTGGAAACCTCTGCCAGGGGTTCCTGATTGCCCCATCCTTCCCCCTTTACAGGGTGTAAAAAAAGCTGACATCCCTTTTCCGCCCCCCTTTCTTCCAACGCTTCCATGCCACAAAAATCCTCTATTTTCAAATCCTTAAGCCAATAGCCGGAACCCGCTTTTCGGCACGGTCCTTGCTCTGCAAGAGTTATCACCGAGAGAACGTTTCTCGGCAGACATGGCTAACTTTTGGGAGAGCATGGCATTGAAAGACACGGAAGCTCAGGCGATCCGGAATCACGAAGGCCGGAGGTACTACCGTTCTCTCACCCGGAATATGGTGGTGATGATTGTTGTGGTATCCTTTGCTCCGATGTTTCTGGTTACCGGGATCCTTCTACACCAGTTTCAGGCCTCTTATCATGAAAAGGTCTTCGCCCATCTCGAAAGCTTGGTCAAAAAGCATAAGCAGAACATTGACGCGTTCCTGAAAGAGAAGCTGGGGAACCTCAGCCTGCTTGCCAAGACCTATAGTTACGAAGAGCTTGCCAGCGATGAGTTTCTGAGGGACAGACTGGAGATGCTGCAACAGACCTACGGCCCCTTTTTCGTGGACCTGGGGGTGATCAATGCGAGGGGCATTCAGATGGGCTATGCAGGCCCGTTTCAACTGGTGAAGGCATCCTATGGGGACGCGGAGTGGTTCAGAAATGCCATGAACAGGGAGTACTATATCAGCGATGTCTTTTCCGGCCTTCGGGGTCTTCCCCATTTTATTATAGCGGTAAGGGATAACTGGGAGGGAGACCCCTGGATATTGAGGGGGACCATTGACTTCGTGGCCTTCAACAGATTGGTCGAAAACATCCGCATCGGCCAGACCGGCTTTGCCTTCATTCTCAATAGAAAAGGAGAGCTCCAGACCAAGCCTTCGTACCCTGTACATCCCGATCACGAGCCCTATGCGGCGATTCTGAAAGAGGAGAATGTCCCCGAAGGCCTAATCCGGGACTTTGAATGGACGGATGAATCCGGAGTGAAACAGCTCTATGTAACGGCCTTTCTCAAGGGCGGAGACTGGCTCCTGGTTTTTCAGCAGAAGGTTTCGGACGCCTTTTCAGATTTTGAGAGGGCGCTGCGGGTAACCATGGGGGTATTGGCGTTGGGTCTTCTGGTCATACTGACAACGGCAGTTCTCCTGTCCAAAAGGATGGTGGGCCGAATCGCCAGGGCCGACCGGGAAAAACAGATGATGAACGAACAGGTGGTGGAGACCGGGAAACTCGCCTCGGTGGGTGAACTGGCGGCCGGCATCGCCCATGAGATTAACAACCCCGTGGCCATCATGGTGGAAGAGGCGGGGTGGATAGGAGATCTCCTGGAAGAAGAGGATTTCAAGGACGGGGAAAATCTGAAGGAGTTCAGGCGCGCACTTGCACAGATAAGTACCCAGGGCAAACGCTGCAAGGAAATCACCCACAAACTCTTGAGCTTTGCCCGGAGGACGGATGAAAGGGTCCAGGAACTCGACATCGAGGAAATCATTCAGGATATCGTGGCGCTTTCAGCCCAGAGGGCCAAATACGGCAATGTGACTGTCAACTTAAATCTTGCGGAGGATCTTCCCAGGGTCAGGCTGTCGCAGGCGGAACTCCAACAGGTGCTCCTCAATCTGATCAACAACGCCCTCGACGCAATGGAAAAGGAGGGGGGAACCCTTGAAATAAACAGCAGGGAGGAGGAAGGGAACCTGGTGATAGAGATAGCCGATAACGGACCGGGCATACCTGCCGTAAACCTGGAACGTATATTCGACCCATTCTTTACCACCAAACCCGTGGGCAAAGGAACGGGTCTGGGGCTGTCCATATGTTACGGAATAGTAAAAAAACTCGGCGGAGAGATCGAGGTGGCAAGCACAATAGGCGTCGGAACCACATTTCGCATAAAGATGCCTCTGGAAAAAATTAGGGCCCACGGGTCTGGGAACGGGAAAGGAGAATAGTTTATGGCAATGGCAAAAGTCATGCTCGTGGACGACGAGGTTCCTTTTGTGGAGACCATGACAAAGCGTCTCACAAAGAGGGATCTGGAGGTTGCCACCGCATTCAGTGGAAAACAGGCGCTGGATGCCCTGACAAAAAACCAGGGCGTTGAAGTGGTGATTCTCGACGTCAAGATGCCGGGAATGGACGGTATAGACGTCTTGAGGGAAATAAAACGCCTGCATCCCCTGATTGAGGTGGTCATGCTCACCGGACATGCTACGGTGGAGTCTGCCATCGAGGGGATGAAACTGGGCGCTTTTGACTACCTGATGAAGCCGTGCGACATGGATGTGCTCCTGGGGAAGGTCCAGGAGGCGGCAGCCAAAAAGCGGCAGCATGAGGATAAGATCCTTGAGGCGCGCCTCAAGGAGATCACCACACGGCGGGGGTAGAAGGATAAAGAGAACATGCCTGACCGTATCAAACTTCTTCTCGTGGACGATGAAGAGGCCTATGTGAATGTCCTGGCAAACAGACTTATGCGCAGGGACATGGATGTGACCAAGGCCTACAGCGGTTCCGAAGGCATCCAGGCCCTTAGAGGCCAGGACTTTGATCTCGCCGTGCTCGATCTCAAGATGGAGGACATGGACGGCATCGAGGTGCTCAAGATCTTCAAGAAGATGGATCCGCGCCTCAAGGTCATCATGCTGACAGGGCACGGATCGGCCCAGGCAGCCAGAGAGGGCATCGCCCTGGGGGCCTCCGGTTACCTGACCAAACCCTGCGAGTTGGAAGAACTGGTGGAGAAAATTCGAGAGACTGCCGGAGTAGAGGAGGGTGAATCCATTGGACGGCGTTAGCGTATTGTTGGTGGACGATGAGGTGGAGTTTGTGAATACCCTGGCGAAGCGGATAAACAAACGAAACATCAACGCCTCAACCGTGGAGAGTGGAGAAGCGGCCCTTGATTTTTTGGAGAAGCATGCCATAGACGTGGTCGTGCTGGATGTAAAGATGCCGGGGATGGACGGCATCGGGACGCTGAGGAAAATCAAGGAACGACATCCGCTGACAGAGGTCATTATGCTGACCGGCCATGCCAATGTGGAGGTGGCGATCCAGGGGATGGAACTGGGGGCCTTTGACTATCTCATGAAGCCGATGGCCATCGACGACCTCTTGTACAAGATCGAGGACGCCTCGAAAAGGAAGTTTCTTCATGAAAAAAAGATCGGCGAACGGGCCGGTTATTCCGCGAAAGAGTGAGACAGGGGCCTTGAAATTCAGGACATAACGCTGAAGGCTCGACATCGAAAAGGGTGCGGCTTTCGATATTGAAACCTACAATAACTTTAGGCACTTTAGCTCATTTTAGGCATTTTAGGCACTTATTCGGGTTGCGGGTACGTCCCGTGTTAGAGTCCGATCGCTAATCAACCATACTTGTTGAATTCGGAAAGGAGCATACTGGAAATGAATTTCTTCAGAGCGTGGGGAAAATTTATGATGATGGGCGCGATAGCCCATGCGAGATGGGAGATGGATGTATCCAGGACGATACTTGGAGACAGACGTCGTTTGATCCTGCTGGGGCTTCTCACAATCCCGATCATATGGGGGGGGATTGCGTTTGCCGAAGAGATCGGAGCGGCCCTCCCCGAACTGCTGGGCGGCAAGAAGGCCTACAGTCCTGCCTTTTACAGTACCGGCATCTTCATCGTTTCTATTCTCATCGGGGTTGGGGCCGGACTGATTACCGGCTGTATCGGCGCCGGCGGCGGCTTTATCATCGCTCCCGCCCTCATGAGCGCCGGGATCAAAGGCATCCTGGCCGTGGGCACCGACCTCTTCCATATCTTTGCCAAGGCGATTATGGGGAGCGTCATCCACCGGAAGCTGGGGAATGTCTCGGTCCCCCTGGCCGTCGTCTTCCTGATCGGCGCCATCATCGGCGCAACCGCGGGCGGACTGATCAACCGGGTGCTTTACGAGATCAATCCGGTCCTCAGCGATGCGTTTATTACGACCATTTACTCCTTCATGTTGGGATTTTTAGGCATCTACTCCATGACCGATTTCCTCCGCGCAAGAAGCGCCGATAAGCGGGTTGCCGCCCCCCATGGCGGCGGAGACGCCCACGGCGGCAGGGCTGAGGGGGCGGAAATGGGCAACCTCCCCAGGAAGATCCAGGCCATGAAGATCCCGCCCATGGTGAAGTTCGATCACGATCTGGCCCCGGGAGGAAGGAGCATTTCATGGGTGTTCCTGGTCCTCAGCGGCGCACTGGTGGGGCTGGCCGCGGGGATCATGGGGGTCGGCGGCGGGTTCCTGACATTCCCGATCTTTGTTTACATGCTGGGCGTCTCCTCCATGACCACGGTGGGGACCGATATCTTCCAGATCGTCTTCACCGCAGGGTATGCGGCCATCAGCCAGTACGCCATCTACGGATTCATCTTCTATACCCTGGCCATGGGCATGCTGTTAGGGTCTCTGATCGGGATCCAGGTGGGCGCCATGGTGACCAAGGTGGTCCCCGGCATCACCATCCGGGGTTTTTACGCCATGGCGGTGCTCGCCGGTTTTGTGAACCGGATCTTCGCCCTGCCGGGGAAGTTGGGGGAAATGGAAATTATTCCCATCTCACGGCAGACAGGGGCCGTCCTGGATACCATTGGCGTGTGGGCCTTTTTCGTTGTCATCGGCGGGTTTTCGGTCTGGGTGATCGGCACGTTTTTAGTCAACATCCGTGTACTCAAGGGAGAGGGGGTGCGATCATGATTGCGAACAAAAAGGAGTTTTTCGGCGGTTTGGCCATGCTGGCGGCATTTGTCGTGGTGCTGATCATCATATTCTCCCCCGTATTCAAAGGCCACAACGGCCTCGAGTACCTGGATGCCCTTTACAATTCCATATCCAAGGGATCGGCCTACTATATCCAGGACGTCCTGAAAGAAACCGCTCAGTTCAATGGCCGGTCCGTGGATGCGAAATTAGCCCTGGGGGATGAGAAACAGGCGCAACAGACGGCCGTCCTCTTCCAGAAAGGGGGGGCATCCGTCACGGTTGCCGGGGCGTCCCTGCAAGTCAGCGGCGATCTGGGCAGGATACTCGAAAATACGCTCTCTGACGCAGACGAGATGTATCACAACAAGGGAGAAGCGGTCTCGGAAAAGTACGGCTATAACGAGAGGCAGGTCCTGTATAACTGGTGGAAGGCCCTCCATGCAATGGAGAAGGAACTGCAGAAACAGAAGCAATTCAAAGAGGACAAGGTGGTGGCCATGGTGGTCAAAAAGGGTGTGGAGCCCTCTTACAACTATTACACAATTGAAGCCCAGAAGATCTCGGATCGAATGGGTGTTGTCATTTTCTCCCTGGTCTTTTATGTGGTTTACACCCTGTGGTATGGCTTTGCCGTCATGTATATGTTTGAGGGATGGGGCATGAGGCTGGAACACTGAGGGATTGACAATTGATAATTGACCATTGAAAGAAACGATAGGGTCTGATAAAAGGCTAAAGGCTATCGGCGTCGTGACGGCCTTTAGCCTTTTTGATTCATGATCCAACCGCCAATGCGCCAAGGTCGGGCAGGGCATAACGAGCAACAGACACCGGAGATCAGAAGTCAGAGATCAGAGATCAGAAAAACCAAAAGCCCGTTATGTAACAGCAGCAGACAGTAGGCGCCAGCCAGCAACCAGCAACGAGTAACGAGCAACCAGAAACCCATGGGCCGCATACTCACTGCCATAAGGGGTCTCTTTCCAAGAGGCGAACCGGACGTCGTGATCGATGTCGATGCCATTCGCAATGACTTCAAGACCCGATATCATCATTTCAAGCTCCTCCTGAATGCCAATAACAAGGCCCTCGAAATCATGGCGGAAATGGAGGAGGGCCTCAGGGGAACAAAACCCTTCGGCATGAACTTTGTTCGGTCCCGGTGCACGGCTGTGTCGACCTCTGTCTGGCAGATTGCCAAAAACCTGAACGACCTCGCCCCCGGGAAATATGAAGGCCTCTATGACCGTTTCAAGGAGATCCAGTTAAGGATCAATCCTTTCCTTGCCCACTCCGATGCAGCCAGGGAAGGACCGCTGGTCATCTCTTTGGATGATATGGTGAAGGAAACGGCGGACCAGGTGGGCGGCAAGATGGCCAATCTTGGCGAGATCCGGAATCGGCTTTCCATGCGGGTTCAGAACGGATTTGCGGTCACTGCCAGGGGCTATTACCGGTTCATGGAATATAACGACCTTCAATCCGAGATAGATCGACGCATTCAGGCGACCGATGTGGATCGCCTGGACCAACTTCACGCCCTCAGCGCCGCCATTCGTCAGTTGATCATTGGATCCCCCCTTCCGGAAGATCTCAGCGAAGCCATTATGGGGGCGTACCGGCGTCTGGAGGAGATGGACGGGAAAGGGATCCGGGTTGCCATGCGAAGCAGCGCCCTGGGAGAGGACTTTGCCGGGACGTCCTTTGCCGGTCAGTACCTCTCGGAATTGAATGTGAACCGTGAGTACATACCGGATGTCTACAAGGAGATTGTGGCCAGCAAGTACGGCCTGGCTGCCATGGCCTATCGTCTCAACCGGGGAATCCGTGACGAGGATGTGGCCATGTGCGTGGGGTGCATGAGCATGGTGGACCCCGTATCGGGGGGCGTCCTCTATTCCAGGAACCCGCTCGATATCCGAGACGACGCCATTGTCATCAACTCGGTCTGGGGGTTGCCCAAGTCGGTGGTTGACGGGAGTTCCGCCACGGATCTTTTCATGGTCTCCCGCAAGGCGCCCATGACAATCCTGCGAAGGGAGATCGCCTCCAAGGAGCAGAAGTTCGTATGCTATCCGGATGCAGGGGTCTGTCGATTGGATGCCACAGGGGATGAAAGGGAACTTGCGTCTCTAAAAGACGATCAGGCCCTGGAACTGGCCCGCCTGGCAGTAGTGCTGGAAAGGCGCTATGGCGTGCCGCAGGACATTGAATGGGCGATCCAAAACGATGGGGCCATCGTTTTGCTGCAATGCCGTGCGCTGCAGCAGGTCGAAGCATTCAGAGGCCGAAATCTCGAAACATACCTCGAAGAGGCGCACGAACCGGTGATTCTCAAGGGGGGCGTCCCGGCGAGCCCCGGAACAGCGGCAGGTCCGGTGTTTATTGTGAAAAAGGACGTGGATATGCTCCGGTTCCCTGAGGGGGCCATCCTGGTGACGGCCCAGGCCCTCCCTCGATGGGCCTCTCTGCTGAGCCGGGCCGCCGCCGTGATTACGGAGAAGGGGGGCGTGACCGGTCATCTGGCCAATGTGGCCAGGGAATTCGGCGTCCCCGGCTTGTTCGGTGTGGAAGGGGCCGTCAGCCTGTTGAAAAACGGGCAGATGGCGACCGTGGATGCCAACGGCCGACGGGTGTATGAGGGGAAGGTCGCCTCCCTGCTTGAAGAGACGCGGGAGTCCAGGAATCTCATGGAGGGGAGCCCGGTCCACGAGGCCCTGAAAGGGGTTTCGCAACATATTGTCCCGTTGAACCTGTTGGATCCCGAGGCCCCTGCCTTTGCACCCAAAAACTGTCAAACGTTTCATGATATCACCCGCTTCTGCCACGAAAAGGCCGTGCATGAGATGTTCCGTTTCGGCAAGGATCACCGGTTTCCCGAGCGTTCCAGTAAACAGCTTTTTGTGGATGTGCCGATGCAGTGGTGGGTCTTGAACTTGGATGACGGGTTTACGGAAGAGGTGATGGAGAAGTACATCCGACTGGAAAACATCGCCTCGATCCCGATGCTGGCCCTGTGGGAGGGGATCGCTGCGGTGCCCTGGGAAGGCCCACCTCCGGTGGATGGAAGAGGCTTTGCATCGGTCATGTTCCAGGCCACCACCAACCGGGCCTTTGTCCCTACCGTTCGTTCCAGGTTCGCCAACCGTAACTATTTTATGATTTCAAAGAACTACTGCAGCCTCTATTCGCGACTCGGTTTCCATTTTTCCAGCGTGGAGACCCTGGTAAGCGAACGATCCGGTGAAAACTATATCAGCTTCCAGTTCAAGGGAGGGGCCGCGGATTACGAGAGACGGTATAAAAGAACGCTGTTTGTCGGAGATATCTTGGAAGAACTCGGATTCAGGGTCTCCATAAAGGAAGACACCCTCATGGCCAGGCTGGAGGATCGGGACATGGACTTTATGAAGGGGAGATTGAAGGCGCTTGGCTACCTGACCATTCACACCCGCCAGTTGGATATGATCATGCTCCGAACGGCATCCGTCGATCATTACAGGGCAAAACTCACCGCAGATATCTCCCGGCTTCTCGGCCTCCAGAAACAGTAAACCATTCCTCTTTACACTGTGTAAAAACTGCTGACAGATGGCTGCTCCCGCCACCCTCGAGTTCTACTGTATTTACATGCAATCCGATTAATTTTCAAATGGTTATCTCATAGGACCGCCTTCCTTGGGGTTGGCACATTAATTGCCACAACCTCATACTGACTTTAAATAAAAGATGTAACCGTTCACGGGTTCAAAGGTTCAGGGGTTCAAGGTTGCATTCTTGCCACCCGGATTCCAATTTGAATGTGTATTCACAAGCGAAACCTCCGGGTGCATTATGCCAAAGCTGAAAACCGAAGGCCCATTGGACGTTATTTGACAAAATTACCATCTTTTTCCAGGCCTCCGGGTGTTCGATTTTGTTTTTATCCTTAACCCTGAACGTTGAACCCGGAACCCGTGAACGGGTACCTAAAAAGATAATGCAGTTCAGGACTTTTTGACACAGAAGCCCAGCGTATGTGAAGCAATTTCTGGACTGCATGTTTTCCGTGAAGACCTTCCAGAAGACGGGTAAAGAGGCTTCAGGGGAAAAACCTGTGGCTCATCTTGATGTCAGGGACGGTGAGATTTTCGGGGTCGGTTTTCATGAGGCCCGGCAGACAAGGCAAGGAGGTTCAAATGGCACATCATTCAGGAGCGACAACCGCCGGTCAAACCGGCAGCATATGGAAGAGCAGACCGGGCTACAAGCCCTTGATCATCGTTCCCGCTGCCATACTGTTTTTTGTTCTGGTCATCATGCCTACTCCTCAGGGCATGATCGATCTTGTGAGCATGGAAAAGCCGTCAGGCTATTCTTTGCCGTCCGACTGCAGGAACATCACGGACAGTGTGAACAAGAAACTGAGCCCTGCGGCTTTCAAGGCGGCCCAGAACGGAGAACCCGTTTCCAACTCACACGAAAAAGGGCTGTTGACTGAGACAGACGCGGCGCAACTGGCCAAGGTGATGCTGCTTATCTTTTGTCTGGCCGTGCTTTTTTGGGGCACGGAGGCCCTTCCCCTGGGGGCAACGGATCTTCTGGTTGCCGTTATGCTCTATCTTTTCAGCATCTTGCCCATGCAGGAAATAGGGAAGGCCTACATGAGCGATGCCGTCTTTTTCATATTCGGCATACTGGCGGTGGCAGTTGGGGTCGCCAAAACAGGGCTTGACAAACGGATCGGGCTCATCCTTTTGAGTCGAATCCATAGTGCAAAAGGGTTTGCACTGGTTTTTTTGCCGCTGTTTGCAATGTCTGCATCCTTTCTTTCGGAGCATGCCCTGGTTGCGCTGCTCATCCCGGTCATCCTGGGCGTCTACAAGGTGACCTGCAAGATGTATGGTGTGGAAAAGGACCGGGCCCTGGCCGTCTTTCTGCTGCTGGGAATATGCTTTGCAGCCAATCACGGCGGGCCGGGCTCCCCTGCGGCCGGGGGAAGGAATGCCATTATGGTGGGTTACCTGATGCAGCAGGGCGTTCCCATCTCCTTCCTGGAGTGGATGAAGTACGGCATGCCCTTCGTCCCCCTGATGGGGGTGGTGATAGGGGCTTACATGTATATCATGCTCAAGCCCAAGTTCATGGTCAAGGACATTAACCCGGGGGAGGTGGTCAGATCCGAGGTGGCCAGGATGCCCAAGTTTGGGGGCAAAGAGGCCTTAATGGCAGCCATTCTCATACTCCTGGTGGCGGCGTGGGTCATTCTGGGCGAACACTCAGGACTGGGGGGGCCGACCCTCTATGCGGTTATGGCGATGTTTCTGGGTGGAATCATTACCTGGGACGACATTCAAGAGGGGGTCGCCTTTGACGTGGTGGGATTGTATGCAGCGGCAACGGCCATGGGCGTTGCCCTAAAGTTCACGGGTGGCGCCCTGTGGTTGGCCACGAGCTTTGTGAACCTGCTGCCCGATTTTATGGTGACGGGGGATATGCTGGCAGTGGGGGTCAGCATACTGACCGGCGCCATGACCAACTTTATGAGCGACGGCGCCACCGTGGCGGCATTGGGTCCTATCGTCCTTCCCATGGCGAGCTTAAGCGGCGTACACGTATGGAAGCTGGGTCTCGCCTGCGCCTTTTCTTCTTCCTTCGCCAACTTCCTGGTGGTTGGAACCCCCAACAATGCCATTGCCTTCGGCATGGGAAGGGATCCGGTGACAGGAGAGCGACTTCTGGATGTAATGGATTTCGTAAAGTACGGCCTGCCCGTTACGATTCTGGCATGGCTTGTGTTATGGTTCTGGGCCATCTTCGGCTACTGGCAGTTCATGTCTTGGCCGGTGATGAAATAGGGTTTGCGCGAGGCAGGGGGAGAGGCAGATGAGGAATGCCGTTTATACAGGTCTTCGAAGAAAAATTACGGCCATTACCCTGGCAGTCTCCCTCGCCCCGCTCGTGGCCCTCGGGGCAACGATTTACTATCAATTCTCCGGCATGTACCGCGATAAGATCCGGGAACAGATATATTACCGGGCAAGATCCCAGGCAGGTGCCGTAGATCTATTTTTGAAGGAGAGAACCGCCATTCTGGCGGCAATGGCGGATACAAACCATTTCAACAACATCGTTCAGGAAGAAAACCTTTCAACGCTCTTTTCCATCATGAATCAGCGGGCAGGGGCCTTTGTGGATCTTGGGGTAATAGACATTGGAGGCCGGCACGCCGCCTACATCGGCCCTTACGAGCTTTCCGGCCTCAATTACTACCAGCAGCCATGGTTTGGGGAGGCCATGACCAAGGGTGTCTTCATCAGCGATGTCTACACAGGTTTCAGGAAGATCCCTCATTTCGTCATAGCGGTGAAGCGACAGGAGAACCAGCACAGTTGGATCCTGAGGGCCACCATCGATTCAGACGTCTTCGGCGCGAGCATCAAGGCCGCGCAGGTGGGCCGTACCGGGGATGCATATATCATTAATCGAGAAGGATATTACCAGACGCGGCCTCGTTTTGCCGGTGAGATCATGGAAAAATCCCCTGTCGATCCTTCCCTGTTCGGAGGCGGAACCACCATACTGGAAGGGGGGAATAAACATGGAAAACCGATGCTTTATGCCGGAAGCTGGCTCAACAACGACAAGTGGCTCCTGGTTATCTCCCAGGAGATCCGGGAGGAAATGGCGTCGTTTTATGCCACCAGGAGTGTGGAAATCGCCATTATGCTGGCAGGTATCCTGGCCATTGTCGTCGTTACCGTCTTAACCACCGGCGTGACGGTGAAACGACTGCGGGAAAGCGATGAACGGATTGATGAACTCAACGCCCAACTGGTACAATCGGACAAGTTGGCGGCCCTGGGTAAAATGGCCGCCGGGGTTGCCCATGAGATAAACAATCCCCTTGCGGTGATACTTCAGAAGACAGGCTGGATAGAGGATCTCTTGGAGGAGGAAGATCTGGCTCAGAGCAAGAGCTACGAAGAGCTGAAGGCCTCCATTGCCAAGATAGAAGAGCATGTGGAACGTGCCAGAAAAGTGGTGCATGGCATGCTGGGATATGCCAGGAAGATGGAACCGAGGTTGGAGGATGTGGATGTCAACGAAACGATCCGGCAGACCATCTCTCTACTGGGCAATTATGCCAGGATCAACAACATAGAGATCAAAACGGATTTTGCAGAGGAACTTCCGATCATAGCCGGCGATCAATCCCAGCTTCAACAGGTCTTTTTGAATATTATCAGCAACGCGATTGACGCAATCGGTAAAGATGGATATATAGGGGTCAAGAGCCAGCAGGATGGTCCCTTGATAGCTGTTGACATAACGGACACAGGACCCGGAATCCCCCCTGAGCGGAAAAAAAGGGTGTTCGATCCTTTCTATACCACCAAGGATCCCGGCAAAGGAACGGGGCTGGGTCTGTGGATCAGTTACACCATAATGAAAAAGATGGGCGGCGACATCTCTTTTGAAACAGAGGTCGGGAAGGGCACCACCTTTACCATAAAGATACCGGCAGTGGCGCCTGAAAAGAAATAAACATAGTCGGTTGGGTCATGCGTAGCGAAAGGAGGGAGGAGCAAATGGATCTTTTCAGAGTACTTGTCGTGGATGATGAAAAGGATTTTCTGGAGACCCTGGTGAATCGTCTGAAGAAGAGGAATGTGGACGCCGTAGGGGTCCTGAGCGGCGAGGCTGCTATCGACGAGATGAAAAAACAGCTTTTTGATGTGGTGATACTGGATGTGAAGATGCCCGGAGGAATGGATGGCATCGAGGCCCTGCGGGAGATGAAGAAGATACAACCCATCTGCGAGGTCATCCTGTTGACCGGCCATGCCTCTGTTGAAACCAGCATCGAGGGGATGAAGCTGGGGGCCTTCGACTATCTGCTGAAACCCGTGAGGCTGGAGGATCTGATGATCAAACTCGGACAGGCCTTTGAAAAGAAGGACTCCCATGAGCAGAAGATCAGAGGCGCAAGGATCAAACAGCTCATGCGTTTTCCGGGCAGGGTCTTTGATCAGGAAAGGGAGGATTCCTAACCGCATGGAGGAAGAAAGGCATCAAAGATACGCCCGTCTTAGAAAGATGATCTTGGGCAGCATGATCGGAGTGCCTATTGTCCTGTTTGTCATTGTACTGGGAATCGGGTATTACTATTTCACGACCTCCATCGAGACAAGCACCATCTCCAGCCTGAAACGCATTGTGGAGGACCACCGGCAGATGATCGATTCGTTCCTCAGGGAGCGGACGGCCAATCTCGAATTCGTGATTCACTCAAATTCCTTTCAAGATCTGGTTAACCCGGAGCATCTCTACACTGTTTTCTTGAACCTTCAGAAGGAATCCTCCGCATTTGTCGACCTGGGCGTCTTCAATGAGGAGGGGACCCATGTGGCGTATCACGGGCCGTTCAAACTGGTAGGGCGTGACTACGGAAAAGAGGCGTGGTTGAAGGAGGTCCTAAAAAAGGGACGGTATATCAGCGATGTGTTTCTCGGTTACCGAAGGGTGCCCCATTTTATTATTGCGGTTGCCAGAGAGCAGGATGCGATGAAATGGGTCCTGCGCGCCACGATAGACACCCATCTCTTCAACGAAATGGTGAAGAAGGTCCGGATTGGGAAAACAGGCGAGGCCTATCTGATCAATGCCGACGGGTTTTTTCAGAGCGAACGTCGTTCCGGGGGCGGTTTGATGGATCAAGACCCGGATATCTCCGCCTATCCCGAGCGGCATGAAGGAACCCGGACCTTCTTAGAGGAAAACCCCCACGGTGAGAAGTTTCTCTATGCCACGACCTGGCTTGAGCACAAGGACTGGCGCCTCGTGGTCCGGCAAGAGAAGTCCGACGCATTCAGGGCCTTGCGATCGGCGAGCTATATTATCTTTCTCATCCTTGTGGTGGGCATTTCCAGCATTATCGCCATTGCCTATCTTCTCACCAACCGCATTGTGAAGCGGATGGAGCGGATGGACACGGAAAGGGACTTGCTCGGGGCCCAACTTATCCGCGCCACAGGGCTTGCAGAGCTTGGTGAGATGGCCGCCGGGTTCGCCCATGAGATCAACAACCCCCTTCAGATCATCCGATCGGAACAAGCCCTTATGGAGGCCATCCTTGCCGAGATGAGAGAGAAGGGGGAACTGCCTGTTACGGACGATGCGAGTGAACTGGCTGACTCCATGGCCCAGATCAAGCTCCAGGTGGACCGATGCGCCCAGATCACCCAGGCCATCCTCAAGTTTGGGCGGAAAGGGGAGCCGGTTTTGAGGGAGGTGGATCTGCGCACCTTTATTCCGGAGGTCACCCAGATGATCTCCAAGAAGGCAAGCGTCCAGGGCATCGTCCTCAAAGAAGAGATATCCGAAGGGACGCCGCTTATCCAGGGAGATCCAAGCCATATCCAGCAGGTCCTTCTCAATTTATTCAACAATGGGATAGATGCGCTGACTCAAAAATACGGGTCTTCCGGGGGAGAATTGACCGTGGGCGCCCGGCCGGGGGCCGATGGCAGGGTGGAGATCTGGGTCAGGGACAATGGATGCGGCATCAGTCATGAAAATCTCAACAAGATCTTCTCTCCTTTTTTCACCACCAAGCCGGTGGGGAAAGGGACGGGACTGGGTCTCTCCGTATGTTACGGAATTGTGGACAAGATGGGGGGCAGCATGGCCGTCGAGAGTGAGATGGGCGTGGGAACGACCTTCACCATCAGCCTGCCGACGGCCGCGTGAAGCGAAACCGACCTGAATTCATGAAAACCAACGCAAACAGGAGACTATGTTATGGATAAGATGCAAATGATGCTGGTGGATGATGAGGAGAGATTCCTTTCCACCACCAAGAAACTGCTTGCAAGAAAGGGGTATGATGTCCTGACGGCCGCCAGCGGCCTGGAGGCGCTTGAAATTCTGGCCTCACAAACCGTGCATGTGGTGATCCTGGACGTCAAGATGCCGGGCATGGACGGCATGGAGACCCTTCACGAGATCAAGCGGCGTTTTCCACTGGTGGAGGTGATCATGCTCACAGGCCATGCCACGGTGGAATCTGCGGTAGAGGGGCTCAAATCCGGGGCTACGGACTACCTGGTGAAACCGACGGATATGGATGAGCTGCTGGAGAAGGCGATCGAGGCCTTTGAAAAACGGAAACGCCTGGAGGAGAAGATCCGTGTGGCCCAGTCCAGGAGTTTCATGAGGTCGCCCCGGGAAATCATGCGGGACACGGCATAGGCGAGGCAGACGCCATAAACGCAACGGGCGAAATCAAGATGAAAACATCCTTGAAAAGAGAAAAAATGAGAGGTCTCACCCGGATCTCGAGGCAAAGGGAACGGACCTTCTTCTTCTACGCCACCATAGGCATGGCGATCCTGTGGGGTATTTCGCGCATCTGGGGAGGATAGGGTCTCGGGAGGGGCTCCATGGAAAGTTTCCATGGGCGCCGGATGTCATCTATCGAACGACAGAATATGCGAGGGAAAACCATGAGTGCCGAAGACAGAACCAAGAAAGCAACAGGATATGACAAGTACATTGACTGGAAGCGATTCTCCATTCCTCTGGGATTGCTTCTCATTCTTCTATTCATACCCACCCCCAAAGGAATGCTGGATGTGGGGGTGGAGTATGCATTCGGTCCCAAATATGTGAGGGATTCCTTTTCACAGGCGTTTTTCAATAAGAAGACGAAAGACCTGGAGCAATGGGAGGTCCAACTCGTGAGGATGATGGAGGAAAGCGTTCAGAAGTCCTCCTTTACACAGGCCGCCTTTTTGAAGAGAAATGAGAAGTGGTGCAAAGACAACAATATCCCCACTACAAAAGACCACTTGGAGCAGGTTATGGCCTTTGCCAAGGGTGTGCCCAAGGAGCGTTTCAATGGCCTCCTGAAAGAGGCCTATGCCCTCAGGACCGAAAAACTCACTTTTGACGACCTCAAGCCTGTTGAAAAACAGGCGGCCCTCAGGGCCGGTTTCCACGTGAAGGCGGCTGTGGGAATCGTCCTCTTCGTGGTCCTCTGTTTTGTCACGGAGGCCATGCCCCTTCCCATGGTGGCCTTCGGCATCGGGATTATCGCCATGTGCACCGGGATCGTGAACCGTCATACGGTCGCAAGCCTCTACTGGTCGGATGCCACCTGGTTCATTATGGGGAGCCTCATGTTTGCGACGGCCTTTGTGAAAACCGGCGTGGACAAACGAATCGCCATGATGATGTTCGGGAAACTCAAGAATCCGGACGTGAAATGGGTGACCCTGGTCATCGTGCTGGTCATCGCGCCTCTCACCATGTTCATGTCCGACCATGCCCTGGCCGCCATGTTCCTCCCCATTGGAATCGTTCTCTACACCATGTCCGCCGGCGCCACGGGCGAGGAGGACCCGGAGCTGGCAAAGATGCTCATGATCACCATTGCCATGGCCGCCAATCTCGGGGGGTCTCTGGCCCCCTCGGGCGCCGCCAGGAACATCATCATGATGAGTTACACGGAGGAGATGTATGGGATTTCCATCGGCTTCGGCCAGTGGATGATCTATTGCCTCCCCTTTCTATTCTTCCTCATGCCCATCACCTGGATTGTTCTCAACTGGCGATTCAAACCGCGGATAAGAGATCTCGGGCCGGCCATGAACGTGGTGCGGGAGGAGACCCGGCGGATCGGGGGGAGATGGACCCGTCCCCAGATCACGGCCCTTTGCATCTTCCTGGCCACGCTCTTCTGCTGGATCACGGAAAGCAACCTGATTCAATGGGTGACCGGCATCCGCTTCGGCATCGGGGTCTTTGCCGTGATTGGAGGGACCGCATACATCCTGGCAGGCGTGGTAAACTGGCGAGACTACCAGACCAGGGTGGACTGGGGCGTGGTATGGCTCTATGCCGGGGCCATCATCTTCGGGAAGATCCTCGTGGATACAGGCGGCGCCTATTGGATTGCCCGGAGCATTCTGGAAGTGGCTGCCCCGCTTGGCGTCAATCATGGAATAGGACTTCTCCTGACAGGGAATGTGATTACGGGTCTGATGACCCAGATCATGGCGGATGGGCCCGCCTGCGCCGCAGTGGGACCGGTTACGCTGGCCATGGCCGGGGTGATGCATCCGGGGACCTCCATGATTCCTTTTGCGGCCATGGGGACCGCCATCGCTTCTTCCTTTGCCTACTGCCTGGTCATTGGAACGCCGCCCAATGCCATTGTGTATGCCAGCGGGTACTTGGAGGCAAGGGACTATCTGCGGGTCGGGATCATCCTCTGGCTCACGAATATGGCCGGTCTCATGCTCATGGCGGCCACCTACTGGCGGTGGCTGGGATGGTCCGGGCTGGCTTCCTTTTAGGCGCCCGAAAACGAGGCATAGGATAACAAGGGAGGTATGATCCAAAGGCCATGAAAACGCTCTGTCAACCCATGGAAAAGGGATTGCCCTGCGGCCAACGGACCGGCATCCTTGGCCAAATGTTGAAAACCGCGGTCAGGCTCGTCCTGCACCCGGGCGAATTCTATACGCAAATGCCCATGGAGAGGGATTACGGAAAGGCCATGGCATTCCTTTTTTTCTGCAGCCTCATCTATGGGGCGCTCACGGCCCTTTATGCCGGGGAGCAACAGGCGCTGGTCGGAGGGATCGCATTCGTCAATGCCTTTCTCTCCCCTTTTCTCCTCGCCTTTCTTCTGTACGCAGTAACCAAGGTTTTGTGCAGAAACACCTTTTCTTTTGGGTCCTTGATGCGCATCATGGCCTATGCCGGGGTGACGCTCCTTGTCGCATGGATCCCCGGCATGGGCTGGGCCGCAGGGATATGGAGGTTTTGTCTCGTGGGCCTGGGAATGGTGAAGGCGGGGGGCATCAGCGGAAGAAAGGCCTTTGCGGCGCTGGCATGCACGGCATTGACTTTTCTCCTCATGGTGAGAATGCTGGGTCCATTGGCAGGCATACTGAATTAAACAACCTGTTCGCTGTTTTTATGAACGGCAAGAGGGGAGGTTTCCGATGAATGAATCGATAAAGGTACTCATGGTTGACGATGAGGATCAATTCCGGGCCACCACCAAGAAGATCCTGGATCGAAGGGGTTTCACCACCCTGGTGGCGGGCAGCGGTGAAGAGGCCGTGGAAAAACTGAAGGAGCATCCGGATGTGGTCATCCTGGATGTCAAGATGCCGGGCATGGATGGGCACCAGGCCCTGCAAGAGATCAAGAAGCGGTCTCCTCAGCTGCCCGTGATCATGCTCACAGGGCATGGGGGCATGCCCTCCGCCAGGGAGGCCTTGGACGAAGGTGCATTCGACTACCTGACCAAGCCCTGCGACATCGATCTCCTTGCCCAAAAGATCGCAGATGCCTTCCGGCACGGCAAGAAGGCGGGTCCTCCGGAAGAAAAAAGGGTGAGGGACGTCATGGTCCCTATCGAAGAATATACCACGATCCAGGAGGACTGGACCGTCAGGAAGGCCATCGAGAAACTGCGGGAGTCATTTACATGCAAGGTCTCCACAACCCGGATCATGGAGACGGGGCACCGATCCATTCTTGTTTTTGACGACAGCGGGAGAAAGGTCCAGGGCATCCTCTCGATTCTTGACCTCATTCGGGCGGTGATGCCTGCATACCTGAGCGCACCCAGACCCTCCACCGCGGACAGCATTCAATATTCTCCCATGTTCTGGAGAGGCATGTTTGCACGGGAGATTCGGAATCTGGCCGAAAAGAGGATCAGAGAGGTCATGTCGCCCGCGCCGCTTACTATAGATGCCGAGTCCAATCTCATGGAGGCCGCTTATCTGATGCACTCGGAAAAGGAGAGAAGACTGGTTGTGGTAAGCGGAGACAAGGTTGTGGGCGTCATCCGGGAACAGGACCTGTTTTTCGAAATGGAGCGTATCCTGAGGGTATGAATCTCAAAGGGGCTATGGGGTCTCTCACTCGATCGCCGCCTCCGGCCGGAAAAATGGCGGGTCGAATCAGACGGAAATCTTCAAGGGGGGGGTCCCGGCGCAACGGGATTTTGGGTTTCGGAGGGACCGGTAACGATTCACCAGAGCCAGGTTTTATATGAGAGGGAAACCAGGCTTGAGTGAGGTGGTCCGGGAACTGCGCCGCCTTTGCCGGCCGGCAACTTACGGGCAAATGTCTATGGTTGGATAAAGCCCCTTCATAGGTCCTTCCGGATACGGCTGGATGGTATTGAAGGAGATATTTTGGCCCTTCTGGGCATGCCCCTTTCTTTTGGATCCGTCGAAGTAGGCCCCGTTGGCCTCCAGGATATGCTCCAGACGATTGCGAAAGCCATTCACGAAAAATGAACCGCTTCCTTTAAATTGCATGGCCCCCCGCCGGACTTTTCCTTCGCACGTTGACAGCTCTGCGAGGGGGATGCTGTGCCTGGCCAGGTCTTTCGCGTTCTGGATATATCCCCAGACGAGGTGGTCCGGGGGGATTTCTATCGGCTCTGTGAGGTCGATAATGGTATGGGGCATGACGATGCTCCCCTTGCCGATGTCCAGATGGCATTCGGGGGTCCCGTGCAGAAAGGCATTGAAGCCCACAAAAACGCCTTCGCCCAACTGTGCATGAATCACCTTTCCTCCGTGGGCAGTGATATTCTTCCCCTCGAGCCTCGAGTGAATGATATAGCAGTTTTCCTGGGCGTTGGAGCCCACCCCGAGCCATGCATCTTGGAGATAGGCCCTTTGGGCTACCAGTACGTTCTCACTGATATGGGTCTGACCCTTCACCACGGCATACCGGCTCAGGGCCGCGCCACGGGGCGCCGCCAACGTGGGCTTGCCTCTCACCGGTTCGAAGACCGCTTCAAAATCGGGCTTCCTTTCCTCCACAAAATCCATGAAGATGCCCTTCGGGGCCTCTCCCGGCGTCAGGTGGACGTAGCGTTTCAGGACCTCGTCCGGGAACTGATAGCTGAAATCAAAGTCATCCCCGTAATGGATCCATATGCGACCGTCCGGAATCAACTGATGCGCCAGTTCTCCTGTCTGCACATAGGCGAAAGTCCCGATGACACAGTCGTGGATGGTGGTGAGATCCACGGTGCTGAAGGGCCCGAGGAAGCTCCCTTCCACAGGGGAACCGTGGATATTGGCGTAGTGGAGGGACACGATGTTCTGGATCAGGAATTCCTCTGGGCTTTCCGGGTCATGGGAATGGTTGTGCACCAGGTTCTTGACCAGGTAGCTGTCCTTGATGCGGATCACTTCGTCATCGTGAAGGGGTATTTCCATGCCGGAATGGTGGAAAATGTCCCCTTTGGCCTTGAGTTCGTCTCCTCGAATGTCGCTCTTGTATAGGACCGAGTGATCCACAATGCATTTGCCGAGAAAATAGCTCCCGGCAATGCTCGAATGCTCGAAATGAAAATGGAGTGGGTGGTGAAAGGTCAATCCATAGAAGGCATAGAACCGAGAAACCTTTGCCCAGGGAATCACTCCTCGGACATAGGGCCCCACATCAAAACCGGGTTCCCTCAGGTTTACATTCACTCGGTCGATAATTCGATTTAGAAGTCGGTCCAATGCAGTCATGGCAATTCCCCTTTCCCTCCAGATCTGAGATCTTCGGTTTGCGGTTGAATCGACGAATAGCGATAGAGTTTTCAGGATAAGGAGGATAAAAGAAGTCGCTCGCGGCTGTCAAGTCAAATACTCGATGCCACCTCCTTCCCTCTCACTCTCGGCGCCGGACAATCGCAATGCCGCCCGATAGACGCCAGGGTCGTCGAAGGGCTTTATGGAGAAGCCCAGCTTCCGTGCAAGATTCAGCATACTCTTGTTCTCGGCGAGCACCAGGCCCCAGATTTCTTCCATTCCTCTTTCCTCTCCAATGGCGAGGATGTCCTGCAACAGTCTGGCCCCGATGCCCAGTCCCTGCCAGGGGTCCCCGATGACCACGGCAAATTCGCCCTGTAAGCCGCTGGGCTCGACCATGAGCCTGGCCACACCGAGAAGCCTTTCTTCTCCGCCCCGATGCTCCACGGCCACCAGGGCCATATCGCGGTCATAGTCTATCTGGGTGAACAGCGAAACCATCTGGGGGGGCAACGCCTTTAGAGGACTCAGAAACCGGTAGTACACCGACTTCCTTGAAAGGGTGCTGAAAAGCTGGATCAGTAAAGATGCATCCTCCGGTTTTATGGGCCGGATGCCGTAAGGTCGGCCATCCCGGGTAACGGCATCGGATTCATATTGCTCGGGATAGGGGCTGATCACCAGATGGGAGGGCGGCTTCACGGCTGTGGGTTTGACCATCACTCTCGCATCCACGGCAACGGCCTCGTCCCCCCTGAGGATGAGGGGATTGATGTCCAGCTCCTCCACCTCAGGGAGATCGGTCAGGAGCTGAGAAAGGCGGATCAGGATCTCTTCCAGAAGCGGCATATTGGCAGCCTCCCTGTTTCGGAATCCTTTCAGGACCTGATAACAGAGGGTTTTTTCCATGAGCCGCCGGGCGAGCAGCCGGTTGAGGGGAGGAAGTCCAAGGGCCCTGTCTTTGAAAATTTCGGTCATCACGCCGCCCATGCCGAAGAGGATCACGGGGCCGAAATCCCTGTCCTGCTTGGCGCCCAGTATGAGTTCATGATCTCCATCGAGAATCATAGGCTGAATCGTTGTTCCCTCGATCACCGCCTCTGGACAATTTTTCGTCACACGGTCGATCATCCCTTGAAAGGCGGTTGCAACAGCTCGGTCTCCTTCGAGATTCAAGGCGACGCCTCCGATGTCGCTCTTATGGGTGATCTGTCGAGAGAAGATCTTCATGGCGACCGGTCCCCCCACCTCTCGTGCCGCCGAGACAGCATCCTCGCAGGAGGCAGCGGTCCGAGTCGGATTGACAGGTATCCCGTAAGCCTGAAGAAGGGCCTTGGATTCCATCTCGGTGAGAATTCCGCCTCCCTGCCCCAGAACAGGCGCCAGGATTTCTTTTGCCTGGCTTCGTTCAAAACGGAGGGTCTTTTCAAGCCTCGGGGGGACCTCTCCCAAGAGTTCCAGTTCCCTGGAATACCTTCGAAGATGGACAAAGGCCTTGGCCCCTCTTTCGGGGGTGTCATAGGTCGGAATGCCCGCCTGATTGAGGATTTGTCTGGGTTCCTGCGCGCTTTTCCCCCCCATCCATACGGCCAGGATTGGGGGATGGGGGCCGGCGCCGAGACGCTTCACCAGCGCCCTTGCCACCTCGGCGCCAGGGGTCAGGGCCTGGGGGACGAAGATGATAAGGAGTGCCTGAATCTCAGGGGCCTCCATCATAACTCCAAGAACGTCCTGCCAGCGCCTGGCGGTAGCATCCCCCAGCATGTCGATGGGGTTCCCCCTGCTCCAGTAGGAAGGAAGGACGGCATTCAGCTTCTCGATGGTCGATGGAAGGAGTTGGGCAGGGGTCAGCCCGTTCGCTGCGAGGGCATCGGCGGCCATGACGCCGGGACCCCCTCCGTTTGTCAGTATGGCTATACCAGGCCCGGTCGCCGGGGCCTGTTTGGCAACGAATTCCGAACAGTCGAAAAGCTCCTGAATGGTATCTACTCGAATGATGCCCGCCCTTTCAAAGGCGGCGTCGTAAATCGCGTCTTCCCCGGCCAGCGCCCCGGTATGGGAGGAAGCGGCTCTGGCGCCTGCGGGCGACCTGCCGGATTTGAGCACGATGATCGGCTTGAACCTGGACACGGCCCTGCTGGCGCTCAGGAATTTTCTGACGCGGCTGAGCTGCTCCATGTACAGGACAATGCTGCTCACCTTCGGATCATGCCCCAGATAATTGATGAGATCGCCAAAGTCAACGTCCAGCATGGAGCCCACACTGACGAAATACCGAAATCCGATTCTCTCCTGGAAGGACAGATCCAGAATCGCGGAGCAGATGGCGCCGCTCTGGGACACGAAGGCAATCCGTCCAGGGAGCGGCATCTCTTCTGCAAAACTTGCATTGAGTCCCCACTCTGTGGCGATTATTCCCATGCAGTTGGGGCCCACGATTCGGATTTTGCCCTTGGCGGCCTCTTCCCGAATCTCGCTTTCGATCCTGATCCCTTCCTTTCCGATTTCTTTTCCCCCCGCCGAAATGACGATAGCGCCGCCCACTTCCCTTTTGACGCATGCTGCCAGGACCTCTGGAACGGTCTTGATGGGGGTGGCGATCACGGCGAGATCCGGCGATTCTTCGATGTCCAATACGGAAGAATAGACAATCTCCTCTCCCAGTGCGCGATGTCGGGGATTGACAAGGAAGACCCTTCCTTTAAAAGACCCCGCGGTCAGGTTTCTCCACAGGGCATGGCCAATGGTTCCCTTCCTGTCGGTTGCACCCACGAGGGCGACAGACCTTGGTCTGAAGACCCTGTCGAGATGATACATGCTCATATGAAACTTGGCTCCTGATGCTGGATACTGGTTGCTGGTTGCTGGAGATTCGATTCCGGATGATCGTTGCTCATCCTAACAAGGCGAAAATCTCGCAGATGAGACGGACTGCCTGGCAGTTTGCCCACACCTTGTTGTAGCTGAACAGTTCTCGCTTTTCATACATCCAGCGCCTTTGCAGTCCACTTCCCGCTTTATCCCATCACGATTCACTGCAACAGGTGTGCCTTTCCCGTTAGGGCTGAAACAACTGCTGGCGTCTACGGTATAGCGGTGTTTTTTGTGGGAAGATTCTGAACGGGTAGAACTTCCGCCCGCTCTTCGCGAAGAGTCCGTTGTAATGTACCAGAAACATTTTTTTATTGGCAACTGCCGCTATCGTCTGTAAAGCAATTCTCATTATGACGCAGACCCGTTATTAACATTCTGTGTGAGTGGCATCTTGCCACGACTTTTCGCGGCTCGGAAGCCGCTCCCACATGACAATGCTACCACAATGAGAATTGCTGAACGTCTGTAGACCCTGCCTTCCTCTCCTCATTGAGAATTTTTTGAGTGTACCCCTTTCTCGTCGCGTCTGTCTCTGTAGGTGCGGGTTTAGCCGCACAGATCTTCCTTTGAGCGGGATGCGGTTGGGCGAGCACCTACCCATGCGTCCATACATGGTTGTTGCTGGCCCGTAACCAAAAAAGGTTACACTCAAATTCGCTACCCGTAACATCACGCATACAACCTGAAATAAAAAGCGCTGCGCGATACGGCGCATTCGGGACAGCGCCTCTCCCCGGTTTACAGTTTGTAAAAGAAATCGACAGGTTTCGGTACAGGTTGGGAATCCCTGTATGCCAATGCGTTAAAAAAACGATATCAATTCAATAAATTGTGTCCTTTCTCTCCCTGACGACTGCTGTTGGCATATCGGTTGCTAACCTATTGGAGGAAAGGATCGGGAATGTACTGCGTGAGCCAGTGGGATTCATCAAGGGGGTATCCAACGAACGAGACGGTATTGCCATCAGGTAACAGAAAACCAAGGTTTTTCAGTCGGTTGAAATAAAGGGAGGTGCTGACATGGAGTCGGAGTTCAAGATAGTGAGCCATCTGAACGATAATTACCTGCATATCAAACCGATAGGCAAATTGAACGGCGTTTCGGCTGGACAATTGGTCGATGTGTTGCGAAGGTGTGTGCGGAACGTATCGACCATTATTATCCACACAAACTCATTGACCAAGGATGCCCATTTCGCTCAGGAAGAGTTCAGGGATGATCTTCTGTTTTTAAAGGAACAACCTGTTCAATTCATAGTGACGGGCGAACATGCGTCACTCTTCACGTGATGGGCGACAAATCTGAAAAGAGCGGCAATTTGGGCAAGAAAAAAGTCGGGTCGCGTAAAGAAAGGGAGGCGCTGCAATGTTGGTAAAAGACTGGATGAGCAAGACGGTCATCACTGTGGACGAAAATGGCTCCATGCAGGAAGCCATGGGCTTAATGAAGAAACACATGATCTCCATGCTTCCCGTTATGAAAAGGGGCAAGCTGGTCGGGATTGTCACAGACAGGGATATGAAAAGGGCCTCTGCCTCCGATGCCAGCACCCTGGAAATCCATGAGTTGCTCTACCTGATCTCAAAAATAGCGGTCAAGGACATCATGACCAAAGAACCGGTTACCGTTCCCTTCGATTTTACGGTTGAAGAGGCTGCTGAAGTGTTGATGAAAAACAGGATATCCGGAGCGCCGGTGGTGGGTGAGAAAGGGCGAGTAGTGGGGATCATTACCAAGGGAGATCTCTTCAGGGTTTTGATTTCCCTTACCGGGGTGGGGAAACGGGGGATTCAGTTTGCCTTCCAGGTTGAGGACCGTTCCGGGTCCATCAAAGAGGTGGCCGATATCATTCGGAACTACGGGGGTCGTATGGTAAGCATTCTGAGTACGTACGAAAACGTCCCCGCAGGCTTCAGGAAGGTCTTCATCAGGATGTATGGCGTGGATCGCGAGAGACTTCCCAGCCTCGAAACTGAACTCAGGAAAAAGGCCCAACTCCTTTACGTAGTGGATCACCGGGAAAACAGAAGGGAGGTTTTTTAGTTTGCACTGTCACGGGCCGGCACGCTAATTTACAGCGGCTGACGCTCGCGGCTCGAATATCCTGAACCGGTTTTTGACAACTGGAGCGATCGGCGCTATAATATTATTTTCGAATATGATCCGATCGCTTAGCGACACACTGAGGAAAGGCCACGAAGGAGACCGGTTGAATGGAAGATGAAAGGGTGGATGACATTCCTGAGGAAGAGATGGCAGAAGCGGCAGAAGAAGATGAAGAAGACTTTTCTGCGCTTTTCGAGGCAAGTCTAAAAAAGGTGAAAAAGCGGGTCCCAACCGACAGCAAGGTGACGGGGACTGTGGTGAGCATCGGCGCGGAATGGGCCTTTGTGGATATCGGGGCGAAGAGTGAAGGGGTGATCGCCGCCCAGGAACTCCTCGACGAAAATGGACAGCCCACTGTGTCCGTGGGAGATCCCATCGCCGCTTATGTGGTGAGCACCAGGGATGGGGAAACCGTTTTGAGCGTCAAGATGACGTCTGCAGCCTCCAGTGAATCTCTGGAAGGCGCTTACAGGAGTGGTCTGCCAATAGAAGGGTTCGTAGCGTCGGAGCGCAAGGGCGGGTATCAAGTGACGGTCTTTGGAAAAGACGCGTTCTGCCCCTATTCTCAGATGGACCTGCGCGGGGTTTCCGCTCCCGAGGGATATGTTGGAAAGAAACTCGTCTTCCGTATCACAGACTATGAAAACGGCGGCCGGAATATCGTTCTGTCCAGAAGACAGATCCTGGAAGAGGAGCGGCAGGAGCGGATCGATCAACTTCGAAAATCCCTCCATGTGGGGGACGTCGTTTCAGCGACGGTCACCAAACTGGCCCCGTACGGCGCCTTTGCAGACATCGGCGGCATGGAAGGTCTCATCCCCATGTCGGAACTGGCCTGGCACCGAGTGGCCTCTGCATCGGATATCCTGAGCCCTGGACAAACGGTGACGGTGAAGGTCCTGGATCTGGACTGGAAAGGAGGAAGGATCAGCCTGAGTTTTAAGGCGACACAGCAGGACCCATGGGCCACGGCTGCGGAGCGCTACACGGAAGGGGCGATCATGACCGGACAGGTGATGCGGCTTGCCCCGTTCGGTGCCTTTGTCCAGCTTGAGCCCGGAATTGAAGGATTGCTCCATATTTCAAGTCTCGGTCTCGGGAGAAGGGTCGCCCATCCCAAGGAGGTGATGGCAGAAGGGGAGGAAGTCCAGGTCAGAATTGCCTCGGTGGACGCCATCGCGCGCCGTATCAGTCTTGAACTGAGCTTTGCTTCTTCCGCCGACAACGAGGGGGTAGAGGTGGAACTGGAGCCGGGTGCCATTCTGACAGGGACCGTGGACGCGCTCAAGCCGTATGGGGCCTTTGTGCTCCTTCCGGGCGGGAAAACGGGCCTCCTTCATATTTCCGAGATGGATGGAGATACCACCGGCGACCTGAGGCGGAAATACCCGCAGGGCTCGTCTATCACGGTCCAGGTGGTGAAGGTGGACCCCGGATCTGGTAAGATCTCCCTGAGTACAAAGGACCTCAAAGAGGCGGAGGAAAGCCGGGCATTCAAGGCCTATCAGGGCGACAAGGCGGACGCGGGATCGTTGGGAACCCTGGGGGCGCTTTTCAAGAAGGCGAGCCGAAGACAGAAACAGGGGGGTCGGTAAGGCCGAAGGCGTTAGTGCCTGGTTTTCTGTCATGAAAAACAAAAAAAATATGACCAACCTTCAACTGCACGCTTACCCCTCCGTCATTCCGGCAAGATTCTGGCCGGAATCCAGAAATGCGCCGGACTGGATTCCGGCTAAGGGCATGCCGGAATGACGGGACAGCGCGCTGAGAGCTTGGCTGCGGTCACCCGCATTAGGGCCGCATTCCGACGGCCCAATTATCCTTGACACCCAGGGCCGTTTCACCCATACTGCCCCGCAAAATCCAGATGCTATGATCCGTCATTGCCTCTCACCGCCATCCATTTGTGCGGTAATGGACCCTGGTGGGAGTCGTGTGGAAAGGCGAGGTGACAGATTATGAATCCGGCCGGACTCATTCCATCTCCTGATCCGATTCCCGTTGCGTGGGGGTGGTTTCATGTCTTGTTGCTCTTTACCTTTGTCGTGCATCTTCTGGCCATGAACACGATGCTGGGTTCAGGAATCATTGCCCTCCTGAGTCATCTGCGGGGCCGGTCTGAATCGCGGTCGGATTCCGAGGACATCTCCAGAACTCTCCCCTATGCCATCGCCTTTGCCGTCAATACCGGCGTGGCGCCCCTCCTCTTCCTCCAGGTCCTCTATGGACATCTCTTCTATGCCAGTTCGATCCTCATGGCGGTTTACTGGATCAGCATCGTAGGCATTTTGATCCTGGCCTATTACAGCGCCTACCTTTACGACTTCAAATACGAGGCCCTGGCAGGCGGGAGGGTCTTCCTCATCGGACTTTCGGTCCTGATCTTTCTGTTCATCGCCTTTCTCTTCAGCAACAACCTGACCCTCATGCTGGAGCCCTCTCGCTGGGAGATCTATTTCGAGAGGCCGGAAGGGACGTTTCTCAACCTCATGGAGCCCACCCTCCTGCCGCGCTATCTCCATTTCGTGGTTGCCTCTATGGCCGTGGGGGGGCTTTTCCTGGCCTGGATGGGACGTCTTAAAAAAACGGGGGAGTCCCGGACGGGCCTGGCTCAGACCGAGCGCGGGCTCAAGTGGTTTTCCAACGCGACCCTGATTCAGCTCCTCGTCGGCTTCTGGTTTCTTCTGTCCCTCCCCGATGAGGTCATGACGCGGTTCATGGGGGAGCGCCTTCCGGATACGCTCCTTTTCATGGCGGCCCTGACCGGCGTGGTTCTGTCCCTGTTCTTCGGTTTCAATAGACGGCTGGTTCCCGCGACCCTTTCCCTTTTTGGAACCGTGGTCCTCATGGCCCTGGTCCGCGATCTGGTGAGGCAAGGCTATCTCGATCCCTTTTTTCATGTCTCCTCGCTTCGAGTGGTCCCCCAATATTCCCCACTGGCCGTTTTTCTGGGCTGCCTTGTCCTGGGTCTTTTCGCTGTCGTCTGGGTCCTGAGGCTTGCCGCAAAGGCGGGAAAGGAGGGGGAACGGTGAATTATCCGATATGGGAGATCTGGACCATCGGCGGCCCTTTTTTTATCGCTCTCATTTCCATCCTCCATGTCTTTGTTGCCCATTTTGCGGTGGGGGGCGGGCTCTTTCTGGTCCTCACCGAACAGACGATCGCCGCCTCAGCCTGAAATGGGACGGGGAGTGGCAGATCACCTATGAGGTCTTCAGGGACCTGGGGGTCGCCTTCGGGGTGGTTCTGATCCTCATTTTTGTGCTCGTGGTAGGCTGGTTCCAATCCTTGAGCACGCCCGCGGTCATCATGGCGGCCATCCCGTTTTCCCTCATCGGGATCCTCCCGGCCCACGGGCTGATGAACGCCTTTTTTACCGCGACCTCCATGATCGGGTTCATTGCCGGGGCCGGCATTGTGGTGCGCAATTCCATTATCCTGGTGGACTTCATCGAACTACGCCTGGACCAGGGCATGCCCCTGGATCAGGCGGTGATTGACGCGGGGGCCGTTCGGTTCAGGCCCATGATGCTCACGGCGGCCGCGGTGGTTGTGGCTGCTTCGGTCATCCTGTTTGACCCTATCTTTCAGGGCCTTGCCATCTCTCTCATGGCCGGTGAGGTGGCCTCTCTCCTTCTCTCAAGGATGACCGTGCCGATCCTCTATTTCCTCGACAAACGGTGGGAGGTCGCTCACGGTCACGGGGGCGGAGCCAGATCCAGAAGGGATGGGACAGAATTAGAACTCTCCCCAGACTCCTGATTGCCCACGGAACACCGCGAGATCAGTGTTCGCACAGGCTCGAGGCGAAAAGTGGTTTATCCATGTTTTACCTCGGGATTCAACAGGTCTGGGGGATTCCCGGTTGTCAGGGCGGCGACAAGGTTTTCCGCGGCCTTCATTGCCATGTTGAGACGGGTTTTTTCTGAAGAACTGGCGATATGGGGCGACAGAACCACATTGGTCAGATCCAGGAGACCTGAATGAAAGGCGGGTTCCCCTTCAAACACGTCAAGACCCGCGCCGGCGACGGCGCCGGAGCGCAGCGCCCCGACGAGGGCGTTGTCGTCGACCACCCCGCCTCGCGCCGCGTGGATCAGGATGGCGCTTTTTTTCATCAGCGACAGCTCGGCCGTGCTGATGAGGTGATGGGTTTGCTGGGTGTAAGGGACATGGAGGGTGACGATGTCCGCTTTGCGAAGGAGGTCCTCTTTGGAAACATATCGCGCCCGGCATGCCGATTCGATCTCCGGCGGCAGGCGCCTCTGATTATTGTACAGGACCTCCATCTCGAATCCAATGGCCCGGCGCGCCACGGCCTGACCGATTCTTCCCATGCCGATAATTCCCAGCGTCGCGTGGTGGACGTCCAGACCGAGAAACTGCTTCAGTTTCCACCTTTCCCATTTCCCGTCCCGCAGGTGCCGCTCCGCTTCGGTCAGCCGGCGGGCGGTGGCGAGGATCAGGGCCCAGGTGAAATCGGCAGTCGTATCGTCCAGGACTCCGGGGGTGTTGGTTGCCATGACGCCGTGGGCGGTGCACGCAGGGAGGTCGATATTGTTGTAGCCGACGGCCATATTGCAAACAGCCTTTAAGCGCGGACATCCGCCCAGGACGTGCTCATCGATCCGGTCGGTCAAGGCGACCATGGCCCCGTCCTTGTCGGCAAGCGCCTCTATCAGCTCTTCGGCGGTCAGCACAATGTCTTCCTGATTGGCCTGAATCTCAAAATGGGGCCTAAGAAAATCCAGTACCTCTTCGAAAACCTCCCGCGAAACCAGTATCTTTTTTTTCATCTTCTCTTATCCCCTAACGTGATGGTATACGGTCATGCTGTAAATAGACCTGAGGCTTCCGTCAAGCCCCTGGCGAAGGTTTAACGGCTGTCGAAATCTTCTCTGTCCAACGGTTCTTATCTACTTTTTTCAAATGCAATTGTCAACAGATGTGATGTTTTCAGCAAGGAACCGTTGGCTTATCTCACTATGTGGCATGGTCCTATTTCATGGCAGTTATGTTGCCAGTTTGATTTACTTCATTAAAACAATGGGTTATAGACCCCTGAATTTTCTTCGATCTAATTCTGCTGTCACTTCATCCACTTACAAATCTTAAGTAAGGCTGTATTTATCCCGCAATGTCAGGGAGTTAAATCTCCTCACACCATAATGGCAGTTATGTCACGTTTTCGGTGGTGCTGAATGTTTGAGATATCCTGATGGTAGATCCTGGGGGCAAACGAAGCTTGGACAACCTTCCAACGCCTCTTCCAGCGCTCGTATTGACCGGTAAAAAAAACATGGACATAGTTTCAATCCAACGCTTTACATTCGCATGCACCCTGTAGTAAATTGATCACAGAATTGGCTTTTATTTGAGTGGTTCCTTTCTCAAGAATAGGTTTTGGATTTATGGATTATGAAGTCGTCATTGTTGGTGCTGGCCCTGCTGGTATTTTTGCGGCACTGACTCTCGCAGACCTAGGCATGAAGGGGATTCTGTTGCTGGAGCAGGGAAAGGATCTCGGCGAGCGGGAGCGACAAAATCCCGAAGACAGACTTTGCGGCTGGGGAGGCGCAGGCGCATTTAGCGATGGAAAGCTCACGCTTTCCACCGAAGTTGGAGGAGTCCTAAGGGAATTCATCGAAGAGGGGCCTCTGTATGAGCTATTGAAGAACACGGATGAGATTTATGCGGCTAACGGGGCGCCTGACCGCATTTTTGGCAAGAGTTCGAAGCAATTGGAAGAGTTGGCTGATAGAGCCCGCTTGGCCGACCTCGAACTCCTGCCGACGCGCATCCGTCATATCGGTACAGAGAATTGTCGGGCTGTCCTGGAACGGTTTAAAAAATCTCTGGCTGGACGGGTAGACATACATACAGAATCTGAAGCCCAAGAACTCATTGCTGACCATAGCAGAATTCAAGGGCTGAAACTCGCCGACGGTCGAAGTATTACTTCCAAGTTTATCATAGTCGCTCCGGGTCGATCAGGGGCGCGTTGGATGAAAAAACAGGCGGAATCTCTGGGGTTAAGAACAAGGGCCACTTCTGTGGATATCGGCGTGCGTGTAGAACTTTCAGCCCCTGTGCTTAGAGACATCACGGACACGGCTTATGAAGCCAAGCTCGTTCACTACTCAAAAACGTTCGACGACAAAGTGCGCACCTTCTGTATGAATCCATACGGTGAGGTGGTGACAGAAGCGCATGGGGGAATCGTGACCGTGAACGGGCACAGCTATGCTGGTAAAAGAAGTGAAAACACCAACTTTGCAATTCTGGTGAGTAGTGCGTTTACAGAACCGTTCGATGATCCTATTGCCTATGGTCATTACATCGCCCGATTGGCGAATCTACTTGGCAGAGGGGTGATAATTCAGAGGTTGGGCGATCTGTTAGCAGGCAGACGGAGCACTCGGGAACGTATTGACCGTTGTCTTACCAGACCGACCCTCAAGGATGCGACCCCGGGCGATTTGAGCTTTGTTTTTCCTTACCGCCATCTCCTGAGTATCATCGAGATGCTTCAGGCCCTTGAGAAAATAGCACCAGGGGTATACTCGAGGCACACTCTTCTCTACGGAGTAGAGGTCAAATTCTACTCCAATAGGATTGACGTATCACCCGAAATGGAAACTGAGATAAGAAATCTATTTGCCATAGGTGACGGAGCGGGCATTACCAGGGGTCTGCTTCAGGCTTCTGCAAGTGGCATCCTCGCTGCCAGAGCCATAGCTAAACGATAATTCGGTATCATCTCTTTAATGCAAGTTGCCAATACATTACGCGAATCTGGTTCTCTAAACGTGAGTATCATTTTGCTATTCTCAGGCGTTCACCATGCATTAAATTATGACAACCAAGGAGCAGCCATCGTTAGTGGCCGGACCTTGGATTCGTGAATGTAATCGATATTGCATGATATTTGGGTGCAAAGGGGCTGAGCGAGATGGCAGTTATGTTGCCAGTTTGATTTACTTCATGAAAACAATGAGTTATAGACCCCTGAATTTTCTTCGATCTAATTCTGCTGCTATTCCAGGCGCTTACAAATCTATGGCGGAACCTTATTTGTCCTATTATTTCATATGGTTAGGATCGCTCGCAACATAATGGCAGATAACACAGCTTTTTGATGGTGCTCACTCTTTGAGATATCTAGATGGTAGCTTCTGTGGCATATGTAGGTTGGCCGAACCTATACGGCTCCCTCAAGTTGAATAAACGGTCTTTTTGCTGAGTTCATCTGACTCCTCTCCGCACAGATGATACTACAGTATCCTCGCTTTGATGAAGGCCCAGTGGTTTGTGCTTTTTTTTTTCACTTGACTCACGGGAAACATGAGCCTACACTTTTTCCCTTAAAGAATGTTCCTTTTCTATGCAATGGTTGGGAATTGCCTCAAAAACAGGTTCCTCAGCAAAATTTGTGGGTACATTCTGGTTCTGGGAGATTGCCA
>CAYLJZ010000001.1:0-113151 GCA_964384085.1 uncultured Desulfobacteraceae bacterium | reverse complement strand
AGGGCTCCTTTCATCACCGCCATTGGGGGGTACCGTTTCAACCGGCCGTGACACCTGGCCGACATGATGATTCGGGCCGGCCGTCTGTTTCCCCCCTTCCTGGACGTTCTGACCAGCGATTTTTTTTCCATTCGACTGGGGGCCATGGTGGTCATGGAGGACTTGGGGGAGCGGGCCCCCGTCCTTGCACGGACCTCCCTGGAACCCCTGTGGGGAAAAGTGGCCGGTGTGGAGGAAGCGGTGAAGGGCGATATCGTTTACCTGATTGGGGCAATCGGGGATTCGGGCTGGATCTCGAGGCTCGAGGCCCTTGTTCAGGGAGGACTCTCGCCGGACCTGGAAGATGCGGTTAGAGATGCCCTCGATGCCCTGGAGTCCCGGAATCACGGTGCCGGATGATCCTTTTTTCTGTAAACAGGTAGGGTAATGGTAAAGGTGGCGCCAGAATCAGCCCGGCTTTCCACCCGAATATCGCCCCCGTGATCTTTGATAAAACCGTAACAAACAGACAGTCCGAGGCCCACGCCCTTGATGCTGTCTTTGGTTGTGAAAAACGCGTCGAAGATCTTTTGGAGATTTTCTTCTCCGATGCCGGTCCCTGTATCCGAAAATTCTATCTGTATCGTACCCTCTACGGCCCTGGTGACAACCGTCAGGGTCCCTCCCTCCGGCATGGCGTCCCTGGCATTGGCGATCATGTTCAGAAAGACCTGCCTGAGCTGATTCTTGGATGCGTATACCTCTCCGAGGTCGTCCGCCAGCGAAACCGATAGGGCGATACTCCTTTCCCGAAGCTGCTTTTCGTGAAGAAGAAGGATTTCGTCCAGGATCGTGTTGATGTCGGAAGGCTGTTTCGTTTCTTCGTCAGGCTTGGAGAACGACAGCATCTTTCGAAGCATCTCAGAGAGCCTTTCCGTCTCGGACAGGGCCATTTCCAGAATCTTTCGCCGCTTGTTCTGCGGGGAGATCTCGGTCTTCAGGAGTTCCAGGGTATTCATGATGCCGTAGAGAGGATTGTTCAGCTCGTGGGCGATCTGCGACGTCAGACGCCCCATAGCTGCCAGCTTCTCGGACTGCAGCAATTGCTCCTGGGTTTGTCGGAGCTTTCGTTCCATGTTCAATCGTTCTTCCAGATCCACAAAAATGCCGACGGATGCGGCTTCAGCGCCGTCAGCGTCATAAATGATGGCAGAGGAGAGGTTCCCTTCCACCACCTCGCCATCCTGACGGACATAGACCATGGGATAGGATCTCAGCTTGCCGATCGGCCCGTGCTCTGGGCTCCGCATCATCTGCATGACCTTCTTGGCCGTGCCCTCCGGATAGATCTTGTCGATATTCATCTTGCCGATTACCTCTTCCGATTTATATCCGAGGGTTTCTTCTGCGGCCTGGTTCCAGATGATGATGTTCCCCTTCATATCGGTGGCGATGATGGCGTCGGGAGAGCTCTGGATGCTCTTATTCAGAAAGTCGTTGGCCTTCCTCAGCTCCAGTTCCTGCACAACGAGCTGCCGGCGGAGACGATTCTCTTCGGTGACATCCTTGCTGATCCCCACTGTCCCCAGGACCCGGCCCTCGCTGTCGCGCAACTCGGCTAAGGAGAGGCTGATCTCCACCTCCTGGCCATCTTTGCCAATAAGCGTCGCCGGGTAATTGTTTACAAACCCCCTTGCCTTTACCTCGGCCATGAGCCCGCGTCTCTCTTCCGGCGCCTTCCACAAGCCTTCGATGTCCGTTCCCAGGACCTCCTCCTGTTTGTAGCCCAGCATGTGTTCGGCCCCCGGATTGAAGGTAACGATCTTTCCTTGAAGGTTGGTGGTGATAATCATGTCCGAGGAATTGACAATGATGTTCTCGAGGTATTCCTTGTTCCGACGGACCTCTTCCTGAAGGGCGACCCGCCGGGTCACATCCCGAATCCCTTCGATGACCTGGACGATTTCCCCTGTATCATTGGCAGGCATTTCCGCCCCCAATGATGGCAGCCCTGAGCATTATCTGCGATTGAGCGCCCCTTTTGATTGACCGATGGTCTTCATTCATCTCAGTCACCCCGCATCGTGCCGGAACGAAAAGCCTGTTCAGGGACGATTGTTGATTGTTAAAGACTAACCAGTTACCGTCAATGATGGATTCTAACGCAACATCGTAGTTGGCACAAGGAGGGAGGGAAAATTTAGTGAAGGCGGGCCACAAAAAGACTGAGCCTGACCCTTTCAGTAATTAAAACCATCGGGGCAGGCTCAGAAAAAAGACTGTGGAGAGGAGGACCGTCTGTTCGGCTAATATTCCGAAGGCATCTCCTTCAGTTGCGCGAGTGAGAAGACCGGTCCGTCCTTGCACACATACTTGTCTCCGATATTGCAGCGGCCGCAGATCCCGATGCCGCACTTCATCCGCATTTCGAGGGAGAGGATAATCCGTTCCGGGGGGAACCCCAGCTTTTCCAGGACTGGCTGGGTGAACCGGATCATGATGGGGGGGCCGCACACAATGGCGATGGCATTGTCGGCGCTGGTAATCTTTTGTTCAGTGATGGTGGGCACAAACCCGACATTGTATTTCCAGTCAGGGTCATTCGTACTGTCCACCGTGATATGCATATGGATGTCGTCCCGTCGCTCCCATGCCGCCAGTTCGTCCTTGTACAGAAGCATGCCTGGGGACCTGGCCCCGTACACCACGGTAATGTCTTTGAATCGGGGCCTATTTTCGGGCTGGAGCATGTAGACGATGCTGGACCTCAAGGTGGTAAAGGCAAAGCCTCCACCGACGATGACCACATTTTTTCCCTCCATCTCGTCCCAGGGATACCAGTTGCCCAGCGGCCCTCGAATCCCCATGATATCCCCTTCTTTCATATTATGGAGATAGGTGGTGACGAGCCCGACCTTGTTGACGGTAAAGGCGACAAACCCCTTTTCCGTGGGCGAGGAGGCGATGCCGATGGGGATTTCGCCCTTCCCGGCTATTGACAGTTCCGCAAACTGCCCAGGAGTGTAGGCAAAATTCTCCTCGTCCTCAGGATTCAGAAACACAAACCTGAAGGTCTTCAAATTCCTGTCTTCGGTTTCGGTGGTGATCTGATCGATGCGAACCGGATAAGGTAAATACGGATTTTTCAAGGGAGAAACCTCCTTAAACATCTAACTAAAGATATTTGAAATTTAGGAATTCAGGGATTTAGGAATTTTGACAAATGTTCTTCCATCGTGCCAATTCGTCAATTCCTTAATTCGCAATTCCTCAATTCGCTTCAGATGCGTCTGACGACAGAAGCAGCATTGCCGAGCTTCTCTGAGACGATCTGTAAGTGTTGAGGCCCTAATGGCCTAATAGTTGTTCATCCGTTCACAGACGTCCCGTATGTCGATATTGACCGGGCAGTATCTGACGCAGCGGCCGCAGCCGGAGCATTGAACGCCATTGTCATATTTGTCCACATAGTATTTCAGTTTGTGCATGAACCGCTGGCGGACGCGCTGAATCTTTTTGTCCCTCGGATTATGACCCGACCCGTGAAGGGTAAACAGGGGAAACATACAGGAATCCCAGTTCCTCAACCGGTCGCCCTCATTTCCCAAGACCTCGTCCTGAATATCAAAGCACCAGCAGGTAGGGCAGAGGTAGGTGCAGGTCCCGCAATTGAGGCACCCGAATGCGATTTCATCCCAGAAAGGGGCATTGAAGAGGTCGTTGGTCCTCTTTCCCTTCAATTTGTCCGTGGGGGGGGATGAGGTGATTTTTTGGGATGCGCCCGCGGCAAGGCCTTCTGCTTTCTTCAAAACAGCTTCATCTGCCGCCTTTCCCCCGTTGATTTTGGTTAGAAACGCCTCTCCTTTCTCTGTTATCCCCCTCACCAGAAACGTCTCCTCCAGATCAAAGAGGAGGGCATCCAGTCCCTCTTCATGAAACGGGCCCCCGCCCACTGCCGTACAAAAGCAGGTGGAGCAGGGATCGTTGCACCCCAGACCCACAAGGGTGGTCGATTCAAAATGCTGCACCCACCAGGGATCGCGGTATTCGGGATTGTCAAAGTTGCGCTTGACGATCTGGAATGCATGGGCATCACAGGGCCGTATCCCCACAATGGCCCGGGGAGAAAAGTCCTTTGAAGACTCCCTCACAATATTGGCCTCAGGGTCGGCGCTGTCGAGGGTGTATTCGAACAGCCGCTCCGACTGGGGATAGATCACGGATTTCGGAGAAAGCCGCGTGTTTTGATAATCAAAATCAGGCGTTTTTCCCTCACTCATGGGCATAAAGGCATGGAAATCACCATCCTTCACCGGCACAAACACGGTGTAGGCATCCTTCAGCCCTTCCAGACCCTTCATCCATTCTTCCTTGGTGAATATCTTGTTCGTCATCATAGACCTCTGTGAAACATCATTTCGATACCTGACTCACAGGAGACACAAGGGTGCAGAGAAACCCACCGGTTGAGGCGTGATTAATCAACACAGCATCTCTCTGCGGCTTTGTGGCTTTGCGTGAGACCATTTTAGACAATTCAGACACTTATTTCACAAAATCATTATAGTCATCCGGCCGGTAGACATCCAGCGGCGGTCGCTGATCGAGGGTCAATCCCGCCTCCCAGGAGAAAAGCTCCTGGCAGTCCTTGTTGAGCTTCTTGGTGAACTGCCGCATGGAGATCCCCATGGGACAGACCCGCTCGCACGCCCCGCAGTCGGTACACCTGCCTGCACAGTGATATGCCCGCAGAAAGTGAAAGGTCATCGTGTCGGTCGGATCACTGCTCTTTCCCACCCACTGGGGCTTCGATTCATCCACAAAACAGGTGGGGCAGTAACAGAGGGGACACGCGTTCCGGCAGGCATAGCAGCGGATGCAGCGTGAGATCAACCGGGTGAAGAACCCCTGTTTTTTTTCAGGGTCCATCGCCTCCACCTTTTCCACATCCTGATAGGGCGATACCCCCGTCTGTTCTTCCACCAGATCACCCAAAAGTTCGTCGTAGATCACCGGGTTGCGATGGGTGCAGGTGGCACAGTTATTTTGCAGGAATTTGGCCTTTTCAAAGGTCTCTTCAAAATCAGCGCCCTTTACCACAAAGGTCTTTCCATTCTGTTGAATATCCAGGATCTCTTTCTGTTTGACCGCCCGCATAACGGCGCGGTGATCGATCATCCCTTCGCAGGGGATCCCCACGATGTAGAGCTGATCCCGCTTGATCTGGTTCTCGATGATATGGGTCACGATATTTCGGGAATTGCATCCATTGGCGACAATCCCGATCTTGTCGGTCCGCTTTGTCAAATAGTTGCACAGGTTGAGTCCGCAGAAATTGTCCCAGTACAGTCGGTCCACCCTGTCCGGATCGCTGACCAGGAACGGTTCGTTCATCATGGGCACAGACCCCTTTTTGTACCCGACGAATACATCCACGGTTTTGTCTTTCAGAAGTCGCGCTGCGGTCTCTTGGATTTTTTCCGTATATTTGAGCATCATGCCACCTCAGCTCTCTTCTTGATAAAATACCGGGCCGGACCCAGGGCCTTGACTTCCTTTGCCACGGTGTTGGCCACGTCCACAAATTTGGTGGCCTCGGCCGAAGATATCCAGGAAAAGTGCAACCGCCCGGGTTCAATTCCCACATGCTCCAACAGGCCCTTCAAAAGAGCAAACTTTCTCCTCGCATAGTAATTACCTTCCAGGTAATGACAGTCTCCAGGGTGTCAGCCGGACACCCACACGCCGTCGGCCCCGTGTCGAAAGGCGGCCAGCACGAACTTGGGACTGACCCTGGCCGAACAGGGGACTCGAATAATGCGAAAGTTCGGCGGATACTGAAACCGACTCACCCCCGCCAGATCGGCCGCCCCATAGCTGCACCAGTTGCAGAGAAATGTTGTAATTTTTGCTTCCCAGTCGCTCATGATTGTCTCCTGGTTGCTGGTTGCTTGTTACTGGATGATCTGGATATAGGAGGCGCCAGGCATCAGGCGCAAGGCGTCAGGCGCAAGGCGTGAGGGTATAGGTCCCGCTCCCAAGAACGCTTATCCAGCGGACCTCCTCCCCCATCCCAATCATCCATTCATCCAACTCATCCCTAAATTCCTGAATTCAAAATTCCTGAATTCCTCAATTTTCCAATCCACCCCTAAATCTCTTCGATCATCGCCATGATCTGGTCTTCGCCAAATCCCTTGAGATTCAAGGCCCCTGACCGGCACGAGGCCACGCACAGACCGCAGCCCTTGCACAGGACCGGATTGACCGATGCCTTGCCCGCAAAACGACCTTCGGTGATAAAGGACGGGGCTGAATAGGGGCAAACCTCGATACACACCCCGCAACTGCTGCAATACAGGGGATTTACCTCGGCCACGGTCCCGCTCACCTGGAACTGCTTGCGGGCCAGGAGGGTGACGGCGCGCGAGGAGGCCGCCAGGGCCTGGGCCACTGACTCGTCGATCGCTTTCGGATAGTGGGCCATACCGCAGAGGAATACCCCGTCCGTGGCAAATTCGGACGGACCCAGCTTGGCATGGGCCTCCACAAAGAAACCGTCTTCATTCATGGGAACCTTGAAAAACTGGGCCAGCTTCTGGTCCCGGTAGGGAATGATGGCGGTAGACAGGGTCAAAAGGTCGGCCTGTATTCGAATCGGCCGTCCCAGGATGGTGTCGTTCACCACGACGAAAAGGCTATCCTTGCCGGCAGACACTTGGGGCTTTTGGTCCAGCGAAAACCGAATAAATTTGACCCCCGCCATTCGGGCCGCCCTGTACAAATATTCCCGCTCTCCATAGGTGCGGATATCCCGGTAAAGGACGATCACCTGCATCTCGGGATTCAGTTTTTTCAGATGGATGGCGCTCTCCATGGAATGGGTGCAGCAGACCCTGGAGCAATAGGGCCTCTCAGGCTCCCTCGATCCTACGCACTGGATAAAAACGGCCGTTTGCATCTCTTTGAGGCCGGGATCGTTCGATAGAAACCTTCGGTCCAGCTCCAGATGGGTGATCACTCGAGGATCCTGGCCGTACAGGTACTCTGTCGGTTGGTATTCCTCGGCGCCGGTGGCGATAATGGCAACGCCATGCGCAACGGTGGTGGTCTCGCCGGATTTCGTCTCGATCTGGCTCTTGAAGTTCCCGACAAACCCTTCCACCTGGCCGAGTTCCGCGGACAGGTAGAGGTGAATCAGCGGGCTTTTTTCCACATCGGCGATCAGATCCCGGACATGGGCCTGAATATCCTCCCCTTTCCAGGTCTGATACAGATGGAGGGCCTGCCCCCCGAGGGCGTCGGAGCGTTCGATCAGAAAGACCTCATATCCCTGCCGCGCCAGGGTCCTGGCACAGATAAGCCCCGACACCCCGCCCCCTACGATCAGGGCGTTCTGCTCGATACTGAGGGTCGATTCCTTCAACGGCTCGGTCAAGGCCGCCTTGGCCACGGCCATGCGGACCAGGTCCTTGGCCTTCTCTGTGGCTGACAAGGGGTCGTTTTTGTGAACCCAGGAGTCCTGATTCCGAATGTTGGTCATCTCGAAGAGATACTTGTTCAGCCCTGCATTGATCAGGGTTTCCTGGAACAGGGGCTCGTGGGTCTTCGGGGTGCATGCTGCCACAACGATCCGGTTCAGGTGGTTGTCCCTGATGACCTGAGTCATGGTGTCCTGGGTGTCCTGTGAGCAGGTATACAGATTGTCGGTCACATAATCGACATAGGGAAGGCTGGCTGCATACTCGCGTACGGCGTCCACATCGACCACCCCGGCAATATTGATACCGCATTTGCAGACAAAAACCCCGATACGGGGACGTTCTCCGATGATATTCGTTTCGGGGATCTTCTCCTTGGTCTTGGTGAGGGTATGTCTCGAACCACTCAGGATCTCCCCGGCGGCGCAGGCGGCCGCGCTGGCGTCGATGACGGACTGGGGGATGTCTTTGGGGTTTTGGAATGCGCCGCTGACAAAGACCCCTTCACGGGATGTGCTGACCGGTGAAAAACTGGACGTTTTGCAGAAATTCCCTTCTGTTAATTCAATATTGAGGGCCTTGCTGAGGTCAATCAGCTCGGGGGGCGTCTCCAGGCCTACGGAGAGAACCACCAGATCAAATATCTCCGTCTCCATATGCCCCGATTCGGTTGCATAACGGATCTCCAGTTCCCTGGTGTCGGGGATCTCTTCGATGGTGTGGATTCGGGACCGGACAAAGCGCACGCCGTGCTTGTTTTTGGCATCCTCGTAAAATCTTTCGAAGTCCTTGCCGTAGGTCCGCATATCCATGTAGAAAAGGGTGCAGTCCAGGTCCTTTCCGGCATGTTCCTTGGCGATGACGGCTTCCTTGATGGCATACATGCAGCAGACCGATGAGCAATAGGCCCGATCGCACTTGTTGGTATCCCTCGAACCGACGCATTGGAGCCAGGCGATCCGCTTGGGCTCCTGATGATCTGAGAGCCTTACCAGGTGACCCCTGTAAGGTCCGGAGGCGGAAAGGATCCTCTCAAACTGCATGGAGGTAACGACATTGGGGTATTTGCCGAGGCCGTAAAACTCCAGTCCGGATGGGTCGTAGGGGGCAAAGCCGGGGGCGAGAATCACCGAGCCCACGCTGATTTCTTCGATCCGCTCCTCATCCTCGTGGATGATGGCGCCGGCCTGGCAGACGTTTTCACACCCCTTGCACTCCATGGCCCCGGTAATCCTGAGGCAGTGCTCGGTATCCCGGGTGGCCTTCAGGGGAACGGCCTGAGGATAGGGGATATAGATCGCCTTTCTGTTGGCCAGCCCCATATCGAACTGATTGGGAATCAGGATCGGGCAGACGTTGATGCGCTCAATTGCCCCTTCCGGACAGGCCTCGATACACTTCCAGCACCCCGTGCAATTGAACGTGTTATAGATCGGCTTTTCGCAGTTGCATATCTCCGCCTGTTCCCTGGAGCAGACAACCCCGATAATGCGAAGCCCGTCGGTGCTGATCTCGCCCTGTTCCTCCAGTTCCTTGAGCGCTCTGACATCGCACCCTCTCACCACGGCGGCAATGCGCAGGTCAGGCCGCCTTTTGAGCATGAGGGCGATGGTCTTGGCAAACCGATAGACCGGCTCGGTCTCTATGTGGTCGAGTTCTTCGGGGTCTCGAAACAGGTAGGGACCGATCTGGCCCCATCGATTCATGAGCCCGAGGACTCCGTCAAAACCCTCGTCGAGGGCCTGTATCGCTGCTTGCTTGATCCTCTCTTCCATTCGCGTCTCCTCAATGATCCGCGGATCTCATTGATTTCATCGAGTCTTAGTGTTCAATGGCTACGGCACAGACCTTGAACCCTGGTATCTTTGCCACAGGGTCAAAAACCGCATTCGTCAGTGTATTGACCGGGCATTCGGCAAAATGCATCGGTATGAAGACCAGCCCTGGCTCCACCTCGGTGGATGGTTCGGCCTGAATGCTGATTTTCCCCCGGCGGGACCGCACGTTGACCGTGTCCCCTTCTCCGATGCCCAGCCGGGCAGCATCTTCGGGGTGGATTTTCATGTATCCTGTGGGGGCCTCACGATTCAGCCTGTCGATCCGGCGCGTCATGCTCCCGCCATGGAAATGAAAGGGGATCCTCCCCGTGCTGAGGATGAACGGATACTCTTTGTCAGGGAGTTCAGGGGGTGGGATATAATCGAGTGCAAAGAATTTTCCTTTTCCTCGAGGAAACCCGTCTTTATGGAGGAACGGGGTTCCTGGATGATGTTCGTCCGGGCAGGGCCATGCCAGGACTTCGCCCCTGTCCAGGCGTTCATAAGTGATGCCCGCATAGGAGGGGGTGAGGGAGGCAATCTCTTCCATGACGGCTTCCGGCGAAGGGAAGTCAAATCCGGCTGCGCCCATTTCCCGTGCAAGTTCACAGATAATTTGCCAGTCAGGCCTCGAGTCTCCTACCGGATCGATGGCCTTTCGAACCCGCTGCACGCGACGATCGGTGTTGGTGAAGGTTCCCTCTTTCTCAGCGAAGGAGGTTGCGGGAAGGACCACGTGGGCAAGCCTGGCTGTCTCGGTCATAAAGATATCCTGGACCACCAGCAATTCCAGTGATTCCAGACCCTCCCGCACGTGTCGGCTATCCGGATCTGAAAGCATCGGATTCTCCCCCACCACGAACAGACCTTTCAATGTGCCTTCTCTGGCTGCGCTCATCATTTCCACAACCGTGAGCCCTGTGCTCTGGGGGACCGGCACGCCCCACTTTTCCTGGAAAAGGGCACGAGCATTCGGATCCGTGACGGGTCTGTAGCCTGTGAGGACATTGGGGAGTGCCCCCACGTCGCAGGCCCCCTGGACATTGTTCTGGCCTCTGAGGGGGTTGACGCCCGTAGACGGACGGCCGATGTTTCCGGTGACCATGGCGAGATTGGCTACGGCCTTGACGTTGTCGGTCCCGGTGGTGTGCTGGGTGATCCCCATGGCATAGAAGATCATGGCCTTTTCGGCCCGGCCGTAGAGAAGGGCCGCCTCCTCGATAAGCTCCCTGCTGACCCCGGTGATCTCGCTCACCTTATCCGGCGGATAGGCCTGAACTTTTTCCTTCAGTTCCTGAAATCCTTCGGTCCTCTCTTGAATAAAGGCCTCGTCGATCAAGCCCTTTTCAATCAGGATGTGAATCATCCCGTTGATGAGCGCTACATTGGTCCCGGGTTTCACCTGAATAAACAGGTCGGCATATTCGGTAAGGGGGATCTTTCTTGGGTCGATGACAATCAGTTTAGCCCCCTTTTCCCTGGCCTGCATGATCCTGCCTGCAATGATCGGGTGCTGGCCGGTGGTATTGCTGCCGATAACGAGGATGCAGTCCGCATCTTCGATCTCATCGATCGAGTTGGTCATGGCCCCGGCCCCGAATGCGGCGGCAAGACCTGCCACCGTAGAGGAGTGTCAGAGGCGTGCGCAGTGATCGACGTTGTTGGTCCCGATCACCGCCCTTGCGAACTTCATGATCAGGTAGTTTTCTTCATTGGTGCACTTGGCGCTGGATAAAAAGGCGACGGCGTCCGGCCCATTTTTTTCCTTGATGCGGGTGAGACCTTCTGCGATCGTCCGGTAGGCCTCTGCCCAGGTCACCTCCGTGAACTCGCCATCTTTTTTAATAAGCGGCTTTGTCAGGCGGTCCGCGTTCTGGACAAACGAACTGGCATTGCGACCCAGGACACACAGTTTACCCCGGCTGACAGGATGACTTTCGCACGGGAGGACATTGATGAGCTTTCCTTCGTCAACCTGAAGATAAAAATTGCATCCGGTGCCGCAAAATGGACAGGTGGTCAGGACCATATCAAGCTGCATGGCGTATCCTCCTCGATGGATCCTCTCTCCGGTGGACATCCGTTAAAATTGCATCCTGGGCATCCTTTTCGAGACCCGGAATCACCTCAAACACCTTCTCCGGAGGGAGGTGTCTCACAAGGTCCTGCAGCGTCTTGAGAGGGATTTGGGCAGGGCAGGTCTTTTCACACTCCCCGCACAGAACGCACGCATCGCCCACCTGATAGGCCCGGATCAGATGGAAAAGGGGATACGGGGGGGGCACCTGACCCCCTTTCACCCAGTCGCTCAGGACGAGTCCATCGGACTCGGCGGGATAGACTGGACACATATCGATACATCCCAGGCATTTAATACATTTACGGAATTGATCGTTCCAGAATTTCTGTCGCTCATTCCGGTCCATTCTCAGGACTTTTTGAAGGGGGGCCGGTTCGGCGATCTCTTCTTTAGACTGGACAGCCTCGAACCGTTGTTGGAAGACGGTGGTCAATGCGTGCCTCTCAGGATTCTCCGCCATGCACGCCCTGGCGCAATCGCCACACTGAATGCACCGCGCCTCGTCGATCCGTATTCGATCGGCCCACAACTTTCCGTCGAGCTCTCGCGGGGGGTGCTCTTCGTCCAGAAAGACCTGTGCGCAGTCTCCGCAACCGGTGCATTTGGCGACATCGATGTATCTTGGCTTTTTGCGGAGCTTGACCTTCAGGTTACCCTGTTTTCCCTCGATGGCTTCTACAGTAGTGCATGGATGGATCTGAATATTGATGTGCCGGCCGACCTCGACCAGTTTCGGGGAAATGATTCACATCGCACAGTCATTGGTGGGAAAGGTCTTGTCCAGTTGGGCCATGGCCCCGCCGATGGAAGGGCTTTTTTCTATAAGGTGAACGTAATACCCTGAATCCGCCAGGTCGAGCGCCGACTGCATCCCTGCAATGCCGCCGCCGACAACCATGACCGCCCCTTGAACCTCTTCAGCCTTTTTTGTTTCCATAATTCAACGCCTTACCTATAAACTGGAATAATACATTCGGATCCTTCACCCATACATAAATGCGGGACAGAGAGGTTAATTTTAATTAATCGGCTTAAACCACTACCTCAGGTAGTGGTACCCTGAATAGGTTCGACCGGTGTATTAAGTATTTGGAAGAGGCTATAATGTACCTCCCTGGAAGGTACCCGAATTGAACTAAGGGAAGTACATCATGAGCGATTTCAATAAACTATCACATTCGATATATCAATGCAAATATCATATCGTGTTTTGCCCGAAGTACCGTTACCGGATATTTGATGGTGATATAGGAGAGTACGCGAAACAACAGGTATAGCATTTGGCCCGGCAGAAAGACTTATAGAGCTTCGCAGATGAACTGATACTATATATTGTATAGATTTCGATATGAATCACCATATAGTACGCCTATTATAAAAGGCCATACCTCACTACAGATCACTGAAACAGAAGCAAATCGGGTCACTTATTGGTATCAACTCATGTGCGAACATCTATAGTTGAGGTGGAGGAGATCAATATTCAGCCGGATCATGTTCACACGATACTATCGGTTCCACCCAAGTACGCTATACCAGACATGATGGGGTTTTTAAAAAACACATGTAGGAGCGTACCTTCCAGGTACCCCTTGGCAAGCCACCGCCTCTGGCGGTGGTAGTTGACTTAAACGCTCAATTTTAACATAGCTAAATCGCTCAAAAATACCCTTGATCCCAGAAGAAAACGAAATACCTATAACGAACATTGGTTTCTTCTGTCAAGCAATTTTCTGAGAAAAACCAGGAGAGGTTCTTTGTCATTAACTGGTCATCCTCCAGAGTGCACTTCGTGTGAATGATGACGCGTGTGTTACAGAAACCTGGTTCCTTTTAATGGGTTATGCCACCGACCCAAAAAGCTGACTTCCGCTCGATAACTTATCTACCACCAGGAGATTGCCTTGTCGTTTTCGAAGATCGCATCGATAAGTTTTTCATAATCCGCCATCTCTTCATAAAGCGGAAACTCGGTGATCTCGTTTCCTTCGGAGAGGATGGCCATCAGGGTCTTTGTGTTGTCATCCGGTTCTGATTTCAGTATATGCAATAATTTCATATTGAGCTCCTAAAAGGGTATAATGAGATCCATTTCCTTCAATTTATGGCCGATCTCTTCCAGGGTCATATACTGGAATCCATGTTCATCCGCGTTAACCTTATTGTTGGAGAAATATTGACATTCCATGTCCTCCAACCATTCAAGATTTTCTTTATACTGCTGGGTCATGTCCACTTCCACGTCAATGACAAACATGTAAGAATAGAAATTCTCAACAGCCAGGCCGAGGGTGGAACGCGATCCCTCCCAGAGATCTTCTTTCCTTCGCACCAGAAATGCTACGTGTTTGATGCCTTCCATAGTCACTATGCCTCCCTAAAATGCAACATAGCGGTCGCAGTCTTCAATCAGTTCGCCGTGGCGGGCTTGGGTCCCATAATCCGTTTCAGCGATGCCAACCACCGGTGGTTTGAGGTGATGGCTCTCAAATCCTACGTTACAAAGGGACATCCTGGCAAGGCCTTCAAGCTCTTCGAAACGCGGGTCCTGCGTCAAGGTGGTCCCCAAATGGGTAAAGAATATGATTACTTCCACGTCCCCTCTTTTTTTTGACGCCGAACATAGCTTGATCAGCTTGTCCAGGTGTCTGTTGGAACTGACAAAAATACCCAGTTTCTTGGCCATATATCTCTCCTAACAGTTGTCTGTAATGGTGGAAAACGGGTAAGGCTTGATCTGATGCCTCATGTAGCGGAGCCCGTATCAGGCGGACTCTATTTTACCTTGATATAAAAACGGGTAAACCCTTCATCTTCTTTGTCGCCGAGGTAGTGATGTCCGGCCTTTTTGGCAAAACCGGGAAGGTCATTTTTTGTGCCGGGATCCGTCCCCAGTATTTCAATGATTTGCCCCGATTTCATGTTGCTAACAGCCTTCTTCGTTTTGAGAAGCGGCATGGGGCAGCTAAGTCCTCTACAATCCAATGTTTCATCTGGTTTAATGTCGTCTACCATCACCAAAACCTCCTTATATAATGTAGTGCTCTACAAACCTGACGGTCCAAGGTCCTCTCATCATGCCGGACTTGATTCGGCATCCAGAACAATAAAGGTCGTCACCCCGGCAAAAACCGGGGGCCAGGAAATTGTTATCTCTATAATTTCACTGGATTCCAGCTTTGGCCGGAATGACGGGAAACGCGTCTATTGAGTTTTTGCGGATCTATGAAGATCTTATCGTGCGAAAAGATCACGGGTCAAGAGATTTTGTTTAAGTTTAAAATATTATTTCCATTTTTATCTAATGAAGATTTCGGTTATAAGGTTGACACAGATTTTCCTTTTACGTATGCTCACGCGTACCGCACAACTGGCCCGGGATGTTGTCCCCATGGCCCCAGACCGTTTTACGCCTGACAAAAAAGAGAGACTACATGGAACCAAATGCATCGGACATGGAAATATCAAGGCTGGGGGAATGCCGTATACCGTCTCCCATGAATACGACCGATTTTGTTGACGACGATAAGCGGGTCCTTTTTCATTCGACGCTGAACGAGGCGAAGGCCGCTCTCGAGAAAGGCGGGGGCCTCCCTTCTTTTGAAATGGCCGGGCCGCGAAGGAAGATCTATTACGATCCCTCGAAGCTCAAGTGCGGAATCGTTACATGCGGGGGGATCTGCCCGGGGTTGAACGATGTGATCCGCGCCATTGTGTTGAGCCTTCACCATCATTACGGCGTTCCATCGGCATTCGGGTTTCGGTATGGATACGAAGGCCTTTCCCCGGCATACCGGCATCCGCCTGTAGATCTGGATATCGAAAAGATAGACGATATCCACTTGAAGGGGGGGACCATCCTGGGTTCATCCCGGGGACCTCAGGACGTCTCGGAAATGGTGGACACCCTCGAGCGGATGAATATCGGCATCCTGTTCACCATCGGGGGGGACGGCACACTGCGCGGGGGGCAGGCTATCTCCGAGGAAATCGGTCGGCGCGGCCTCAAGATCAGCGTGATCGGAATCCCCAAGACCATCGACAATGATATATCCTATATGGACAAATCATTTGGGTTTGAGACCGCGGTCGCGGAGACGCGAACTTCCATATACTCAGCCCATGTAGAGGCCGAGGGCGCCCGGAACGGCATCGGGCTCGTGAAACTCATGGGAAGGGAATCCGGGTTTATTGCGGCCCATGCCACATTGGCCAACAGTGACGTCAATTTCTGTCTGGTGCCGGAGGTCTCTTTTGGCTTGAACGGGCTTTTGGGCGCCCTCAGCGACAGGCTCGAAAAGCGGCGCCATGCGGTGATAGTCGTGGCCGAGGGCGCAGGGCAACATCTTTTGCAAAAGACCGGCGAACGGGATGCATCCGGCAATGTCCGCCCTACAGATATCGGTATATTTTTGAGGGATCAGATCATGGCCCATTTTAAGGAGGCAGGCGTCAAGATCACCCTTAAATATATTGATCCCAGCTATACCATTCGGAGCAGACCAGCCAATACGCACGATTCAGTATTTTGCCTCCTCTTGGGCCACTGTGCGGTTCATGCGGGGATGAGCGGCCGGACCAACATGGTTGTGGGTTACTGGAACGGCGAATTTACCCATGTGCCCATTCCCCTGGCCGTTTCCAAGCGGAAACACATCGATCCGGAAGGGCGGTTATGGAGCAGCGTTTTGGAATCCACCGGACAGCCGAGAGAGATGGTCTGACAGTGTCTGTTCCAGCGTCTGCACGTGTATTTTACAGTGTGTAAAAATTTTGGACAGGCACGTGTTGCCCGCCAAGGCGGCACGTCCTGAAGAACTTCATATTCTCGTGTACCGCAGGGGTGTTTGCTGGCACTTTAAGAATTTTCCGCTAATGGCATACCCGTTGCAAAAGTTACCATGGGCGCTCCATCCCTCTGGGTTTCACATAAACCCGGATCATCGATGCGTGCGTGGATAACTCAAGAATAACCTTTGAAATGCCTGTGTTGCATTTCGTTTTCAACGGTGGTTATGGCTTGCGATAAGCGGCGCTTCGGTACGCCGCCCTATATTCCAACTCAACTCGACCGTCCCCAATTCCAACAGGCAAATAGGATCTGTTTTACGAATTCAATAATATTGACAATAAGTTGCGCAGGATAACCATTTTTTCTATAGGGGAGGGTAGCGATCTGGAAAAGTTTTTAAAAGACGTTCAGAATTTAATGTTGATTTTTTCTTGACACCCCCTAAAAATCATATATAAAGGAGCTTGTTACAAAATGCACAAGGGTTTTCAGCGATAGAACGTAGGCAGATGTTCCGCCCATCCCGGGCCAGAACCATATCCCAAGAAAAAGAGGAGGATGTTGTATGTCAAATCTCATTGTACCGCATGGCAAAGAAGAAAAACTTATCCCGCTGTTGTTAGAAGGAAATGCACTCCAAGCCGAGATCAAAAGGGCTGCTGCGCTCAAACAGATCCGGATCACATCGAGAGAGACCTCTGACCTTATCATGATGGGCATTGGTGCCTTTACCCCTTTAACCGGTTTTATGACAAAGGCCGACTGGAAGGGCGTATGCGATAAGTTTCTCATGGCGGACGGGACCTTCTGGCCCATTCCCATAACCGTTTCAACTGACGATGAGGGAATTAAGGTCGGTGACGAACTCGCCTTGGTGGACGAAGAAACAGGGACCACGATTGCCACCATGAAGGTCACCGAGAAATACACCATTGATAAGGAGTACGAGTGCAAGGCTGTCTTTACCACTACCGATAAGGAACATCCCGGCGTGGAAAAGGTTATGGCCCAGGGCAAATACAACCTTGCGGGACCGGTTAAGGTCCTGAGTGAAAGCTACTATCCCGAGCAGTTCAAGGGCCTTTATCAGCGCCCTGCCGAGGCCAGGAAGATCTTTGACGACTTAGGATGGAGCAGAGTTGCGGCCCTGCAGCTTCGAAATCCGATGCACCGCTCCCATGAGTTTTTGGCCAAAATCGCTGTAGAGGTGATGGACGGAGTCTATATCCATCAGTTGGTGGGCAAACTGAAGGCTGGCGACATTCCCGCAGAGGTTCGTGTAAAGGCCATCGAAGCGCTGGTAGACAATTATTTTGTCAAAGGCACTGTGGTCCAGGGCGGTTATCCCATGGAGATGCGATATGCAGGTCCCCGCGAAGGATTGCTCCATGCCGTCTTCCGCCAGAATTATGGGTGCAGTCACATGATCATCGGCCGTGACCATGCCGGCGTGGGTGACTATTACGGGCCCTTTGATGCGCAGAAGATCTTTGAAAAGATCCCGAAAGGTGCGCTCAAGTGCCAGAATCTCAACATTGACTGGACCTTCTATTGCAACAAGTGCGGCGGCATGGCCTCTATGAAGACATGTCCCCACGGCAAGGCCGACAGGATCCTCCTTTCCGGTACCGTGGTCAGGAAGACGCTGTCCGAGGGTGGGGAGTTAGATCCAAGGTTCTCCCGTCCCGAGGTTGCCGCGATCCTTCAGGATTACTATCAGAACCTGGAAGAAAAGGTCGAGATCAAACTGCACGGTGCAGCTACAGGTGATGTGAAAAAATAACCAGGAAGCCACCTTCCCAATGCGGGCAGGTGGCTTTTTTAGCTCTGATGTCGATTGGCTACCTAAGAGCGCAGAGCATAAAGAGTATCATGAAGAAAGGAGGTGCAATAGTACAGCTTTTCCATTGATTGGGACAATCGTTTCAAGATCTAAAACCGTTAATTGTAGGAGGTGTCGTAATGCCAAGTTTTGTATATACAGAAAAGTGCGATGGTTGCAAAGGGCAGGATAAGACAGCGTGTATGTATATTTGCCCCAACGACCTTATGGTGTTGGACAAAGAGAAGATGAAGGCATATAACCGGGATCCCGCCATGTGCTGGGAGTGCCAATGCTGCGTCAAGATATGCCCGCAGCAGGCCATGGATGTCCGCGGCTACGCAGACTTCATTCCTCTGGGTGCAAGTTGTGTTCCCTTGAGGGGGTCTCAGGACATCATGTGGACGATCAAGTTCCGTGATGGCAGCATCAAGCGATTCAAGTTCCCTATCAGGACCAACGAGGAAGGGACCGCAGATCCATTGGGCGGATTTCCTACGCACGATGATCTCAACAGTCAGGCTCTGGCAACAGAACCCGCATCACTGGGTCTCAGTGCCGTGTCCACAATATCATAGATTAAGGAGGTGTAAGAGATATGGCAAATTTTAAAACAGTAGAAGTGGAAACCGACCTCCTGATTCTTGGTGGTGGATTCGCAGCATGTGGCGCTGCCGTAGAGGCAGCCTACTGGGCCAAGAAGAAGGGTCTGAAGGTAACCTTGGTGGATAAGGCCGCACTCGACAGGAGCGGTGCATGCGCCATGGGACTTTCAGCTATTAATCAGTACGTCGGCATCAAAGACGGTGACAATACCCCTGAGGACTATGTCCGTTACGTGCGTCAGGACCTGATGGGGATTTCAAGGGAAGACGTGGTTTACAATATTGCCCGTCACGTAGATTCTTCTGTCCACCTTTTTGAAAAATGGGGCCTCAAGATCTGGACGGACGAAAACGGTAAGTATGTGCATGAGGGTCGCTGGCAGCTCATGATCAACGGCGAGTCCTACAAGATTATCATTGCCGAGGCCGCCAAAAATGCCATGGCGGATGGGGGTTTTGAGATCTATGAGAGGGTTTTTATTACAGATCCCTTGATGGACGGAAATAAATGCGTCGGTGCTGTGGGCTTCAGCGTGCGTAACGAAGAATTTTATGTGTTCAAGGCAAAGGCGACTATCGTTGCCATGGGCGGGGCGGTCCATGTGTTCCGTCCAAGATCGGTGGGTGAAGGGATAGGTCGTTCGTGGTATCCTCCTTTCCAGAGCGGGTCGAGCGCCTATTTTACGATTAAGGCCGGCGCGGAGATGACCTGCCAGGAAGTGCGGTTCATCCCGGTCCGGTTTAAGGACGCCTATGGCCCTGTGGGCGCCTGGTTCCTCCTCTTCAAGTCGAGGGCCATCAGCGCAGGGGGCGGCGAGTACATGGCGGTCCGGAAGGAGGAACTCAATAACTGGGCCCCCTACGGCCTGGCCAAACCGATCCCTGCCAACCTGAGAAACTATCTGGGTATGCTGGACGTAGATGCGGGCCTGGGTCCCCTGTATATGGAGACCTCCGAGGCTATTGGCAAGATCGCCGATGAATTCAAGGATGATCCAAAGGCATTCAAGAAAAAGATGAAGGAACTCGAGTCTGAGGCGTGGGAAGACTTCCTGGATATGACCATCTCCCAGGCCCATCTCTGGGCTGGCCTGAATGTCAAGCCTGAGGAAAAACACTCTGAGATCGCGGCCTGCGAGCCTTACTTTATCGGTTCCCACTCCGGCGCCTCTGGCGCCTGGGTAAGCGGTCCAGAGGACCTGGATACCCCGTACAAATGGGGCTATGCCAATATGTGTACGGTGGACGGGCTCTTTGCTGCCGGTGATGGTTCTGGTGCGTCGAGCCATAAATTCACTTCTGGTTCGCACGCTGAGGGCCGGATCGCCGGTAAAGCGGCCATCAAGTATATCGTGGAAAAGGGCGCTGCCCCCACGGTCAATGCGGCAAGGGTAGAAGAACTGAAGGCCAAGCTTGTGGCGCCGCTCGATCTGTTTGCGGCCCACAAGAATGAGACTACGTCTCCTGATGTGAACCCCAACTACCTCAGGCCGATGGGGTATATGCACCGCCTCCAGAAGATTATGGATGAGTATGCGGGCGGCGTGACCTCAGCCTTCAAGACGAGTGAAGCGCTTCTTCAGAGGGGGTTGGAACTCTTTGTGTACCTCAAAGAAGATTCCGAAAAACTGGGCGCCGAGGATCTCCACGAGCTTATGAGATGCTGGGAGAACATTCAGAGGACATGGATAGCTGAGTCCCATATAAGGACGCTCTTATTCCGTGAAGAGACCCGATGGCCGGGTTACTACTTCAGGACCGATAAACCCAAGATGGACGACAAGAATTGGAGATGTTTCGCTAATTGTCGATGGAATCCTGCTAACGGGGAATGGGAAATGAGCAAGAAAGACATCTGGAACATTCCCGGTGTATAACCCTATAACCTGAGATGAACATACTCCAGGCATCGCTTAATGGGTGCCTGGAGTATTTCTTTAATTATCATCAACTGTTTTAAGTGACCTAAAATGCAATTGCTCAATGTCCCGTGTCTGAGTAATCGGCACAGTCCGTAGGAGTCCCGCCTGAAATTGCCCGTAAGGGTTTTTATCTCCTGAATATTGAGCTCATACAACTTGACAGGTTCGGCTCACTTTAGATATTTAGCACTTTAGGCACTTAATTCAGCGTATTTGGTCGATGTTCATTTTTTTTGCGGTCGTTCTTGATGTAAAAAATGGATATTGACGAAATACGCTTTTTGTATTAATAGACCCTTACAAAAACTACAACCCTGGAGGATACAATGGCAGATGTACAAACGACAAGCCAGACCATATTGGTGGTCGGCGGAGGAATGAGCGGGATTACGGCGGCACTGGAGGCGGCTGAGGCCGGTCATGACGTGGTGTTGGTCGAGCGGAATCCCTATCTGGGTGGCCGGGTGACCCAGCTATACCAGTATTTTCCAAAACTGTGTCCGCCCAACTGCGGACTGGAGATCAACTTCCGGCGCATGAGACAGAACCCCAAGGTCCGTTTTTTCACCATGGCCGAGGTCTCGGGCATTTCCGGGCGGGAGGGGGACTATGACGTGACCGTCAAACTCGCCCCCCGGTATGTGAATGAGAAGTGCACCTGCTGCGGCAAATGCGCCGAGGTATGCGAGGCCGAAATAGACAACCCATTTAATTACGGTATGGACAAGATCAAGGCCGCCTACCTTCCCCATGAATTTGCATTTCCCATGAGATATATCCTGGATCCCTCCATCGTGGGGACCGACCAAGGCAAGAAATGCCTCGATGCCTGTGAATATGGCGCTATCGATCTGGACATGAAGGAGACCACCTTTGATCTGAAGATCGGCGCCATTGTCTGGGCCGCGGGGTGGACCCCCTATGATGCCGCAAAAATCGATTATTACGGCTTCGGCGAGTACAAGAATGTGATTACCAATGTGATGATGGAGCGGATGGCGGCGCCGAACGGCCCCACAGAGGGGAAGATCCTGCGGCCATCCGATAAAAAGGCGCCCAAGAATATCGCCTTTGTCCAGTGCGCCGGATCACGGGACGAGAACCATCTCCCGTATTGCTCGAGCATCTGCTGTCTTGCCTCCCTCAAGCATACCACATACGTGAGGGAACGACAGCCTGACTGCGACGTCACTATCTTTTTTATAGATATCAGGGCACTGGATAGGCTGGAGGATTTCTACGTCAAGGTTCAGGCCGACAAAAAGGTTGCCTTTATCAAGAGCAAGATCGCCAATGTCACGGAAGACGAGAAGACAGGGAACCTGATCCTGGAAGGCGAGAATACCCGGACCGGCGAGCAGATTCTGATGAACTTTGATTTGGTGGTCCTGGCCACCGGCATGGTGCCCAACAGGATCGAAATCGATGTCGCACCCGAAGTTTCTTACGATGACTACGGTTTCCTGACCAATAATCCGGACAAACCTGGAATTTATGGCGCCGGATGCGTCAGAACACCCACCGATGTCGCTTCGTCTGTACAAGATGCCACAGCAGCAGCCTTGAAGGCTATTCAATCAATCGCGAGGAGGTAACTCGATGGACAAGAAGACAGCAGTTTATATTTGCACCGGCTGCGGCATCGGAGATGCCCTGGATATAGAGCAGCTCAAGGAACAGGGTACCGCAGACTTCGGTATCGAAGTGATCAAAGACCATCCTTTTCTATGCGGCCAGGAAGGGGTTGGCCTCATTAAGCAGGATATCGAGGGCGAGGGGGTCAACACCGTCATTATCGCTGCGTGTTCTCACAGGGTCAATTACGACGCGTTCAATTTTGGTCCGGGGGTTATCGTTCAGCGGGTCAATCTGAGAGAGCAGGTGGTCTGGAGCCATGCCCCAAATGAAGAAGACACTCAGATGCTTGCCGAGGACAACCTTCGAATGGGGTGTGCTCAGGCCAAGGATACTGAACTGGTTCAGCCATATAAGGCCGAAGAGCCCTATTCCAAAGACATTCTGGTGGTCGGAGGGGGCTTGGCCGGCATGACCGCTGCCTTGGAGACCGCCAAAGCTGGCTACAATGCCATTTTGGTCGAAAAGGAGGACAAACTGGGCGGTTTTCTCGGAAAAATGAAACAGCGGGTCACCGTCCCCTATAAAGAATTGGCAGAGACGGGGGCTGCGGCGTTGATTCAGAGGGTCATGGATGAGCCCAGGATCAAGGTCTATACCTCTGCCACAGTGGAAAAGCTGAGTGGCGGCCCAGGTCTATTTTCTGTTGAAATCAAGGCAAACGGAAACAGCGGCACGGAAAGGGTCGGAGCTGTGGTCCAGGCCACCGGATGGGTCCCCTATGATGCCAATAAACTGGGACATCTGGGGTATGGAAAGTTCAAAAACGTCGTCACGAATGTAGAGATGGAAGAAATGGCCGCGGCTGGAAAGATTACCCGGCCTTCGGACGGGGGCGATGTCAAGAATGTCCTTTTTGTCCAGTGCGCTGGATCCAGGGATCCTGAGCACCTCCCCTACTGCTCGTCCGTCTGCTGTCTGGTGTCCATGAAGCAGGCGACCTATGTGAAAGAGCAGAATCCCGAGGCAGTGAACTACATTCTCTATAAAGACGTGCGTACGGTCGGACAGTCCGAGGATTTCTATCGGAAGGCCCAGAATGACGGGAGCGTATTTATTCGAGGCGCGGCCACTCAGGTGGGAGAGGCCGGGGGCAAGCTCTTTGTAGAGGCCGACGATGAGCTTTTGGGGGATAAGGTCAAGATCGAAGATCTGGACATGATTGTACTGGCGGTTGGCATGGTCCCGGCGTCCAGGCCCGAGATAACCCCCAGGGTAAAGGCGCCGTCCGATGCAAAAGGGGCCGATGAAAACGGAATGATCGAAGTGGCGCCCGATTCCGGGTTTTTTTCCAACAGCGCCCTTCACCTGGCCTATCGTCAGGGCCCGGAACTCCCTACCCTTAAGTATGGCTTTCCCGATTCACACTTTATCTGTTTTCCGTACGAAACGAGACGGACTGGTATTTATACGGCCGGGTGCGTCCGGCGGCCCATGGAGACGGCCAAGGTCATCGAGGATGCAGCCGGCGCCGCTATGAAGGCGATCCAGTGCACCGAGGCAACGGCCGAAGGGAAGGCGGTTCACCCCAGGGCGGGAGACATGACCTTCCCCGAGTTCAACATGCAGCGATGCACTCAGTGCAAGCGATGCACAGAGGAATGCCCATTCGGCGCCATCAACGAGGATGAAAAGGGGAACCCGCTTCCCAACCCCACTCGATGCCGGCGGTGCGGCGTCTGCATGGGGGCGTGCCCGGAGCGGATCATCTCGTTCAAGAACTACTCGGTGGGGATGATCGGAAACATGATCAAATCGGTACATGTCCCTGAGGAAGATGAAGAAAAGCCGCGGGTGATCTGCCTGATTTGTGAAAACGATGCCCTTCCGGCACTGGATATGGCCGGGATCAAGCGCATGAAGTGGAGCCCCTATATCCGGTTTGTCCCGATGAGGTGCCTCGGCTCCATGAACCTGGTCTGGATCGCCGATTCGCTGTCCAGGGGTATTGACGGAATACTCCTGTTCGGCTGCCGTCATGGGGATGATTATCAATGTCACTTTATCAAGGGGAGTGAGCTCGCCAACACGAGGTTGGGTAAGGTATCCGAGACCCTGGACCGCTTGGCCCTGGAGTCGGACCGGGTGAAATTTGTTGAGGTGGGGATTACGGACTATCACAAGATCCCCGGCATTATCGATGAATTCATGAAAAGAATCGAGGAGGTAGGACCCAATCCGTATAAGGGATGGTAGTTGGATTGATGATTGATGATTGATGATTGAGGCCGTCGCTGTCCGCAATTTGTCAATATTCAATATTCAATATTCAATCAAAAGGGGTTGCTTATGGAAAACAAGGTCAACTACGATCCCTCCTTCGCCGAGGAGGTCTTCCGGAATGTGGACGCCGGGGATGAGATTAAGATGTGCATGAACTGCGGCGTCTGCGCGGGGTCGTGCCCCCTGAGGGAGCATATGGATTATCCGCCCAGACAGATTTTTGCACTCATCCGGGCCGGCAAGAGGGAAGAGGTCCTGAGCAGCAAGTCGATCATGCTGTGCACCTCCTGTTACACCTGCGTGGTGAAGTGCCCGCGATTGATCCCGGTGATGGATGTGATGCACGGGTTGGCCCACTATGCCCTCAAACAGGGATATGTTCCGAGAAAAGACACGGCCGCCTTTGGAGGAGAATTTTGGAAACAGGTCTACAGGCTGGGCCGCATAGACGAGAAGGACCTTCCCAGGCGGGTGTTTTTTTCCGGTGGTTTGATCGAGGGCATCAAGGCAACGCTCAATTTTATGGATATCGGGATCAAATTGATGCTTCATCGAAGGATGAAACTCCTTCCGGAAGGGAAAATCAAGGGGATCCAGTCTCTTCGAAAGATGCTTGACAAGGCGGAAAGGTTGGGGAAGGGAGGGGCCATCGCATGAAATATTTTTTATACTGGGGATGCAGTTTGGAGGGTACTGGCGCCAATTTCCTTGTCTCGCTCAAGCCCGCCTGCGAGGCCCTTGGCATGGAATTTGAGGAGATCGAAGACTGGAACTGCTGCGGGGCGAGCGTCTCGTATGCAGGGGCTAACGACCTGGCCATCAAGGTGTTGAATGCGCGCAACCTCGCCCTGGCAGAGGCCCATGCGAAATATGATATCGTTGCGCCGTGCAGCTCCTGTTACATTCAGATGGTCAAGGTGAACCATGAGATTCAGGAAGACCCGGAGCTTTTGAAACAAGTCAATGAATGTCTGGCAGAAGGGGGCCTGAATTATAAGGGGAGCATCAAGGTTCGGCACATCCAGGACGTGCTGTACAATGACATCGGTGTCGACAGAATACAAAAAAGGGTGACCAAGCCGCTGAAAGGGCTCAAGGTGGCCGGGTATGTGGGCTGCCAGTCTGTAAGGCCTTACGGGGAATATGACAGCGTCAACAAACCGGTGGTTCAGGATCGTCTTCTGGAGGCCCTGGGTGCGGAGGCCGTTCCGTTTCCGAAAAAGATCCGGTGCTGCGGCTCGGGTATTTTTCTCCCTGAGATCGATTACTGTATGAAACTGGTAAAGGACATCCTGGAGGACGCCCTCAATCATGGTGCAAACCTGATATCCACGGTCTGCCCCATGTGCGCCATGAATCTTGAGATGTACCAGGGAAGGATTAATGACGCATACGGGACCGATTTTGATGTGCCGATCGTGTATCTGACCCAGTTGATGGCCGTGGCATTCGGCATGGATTGGAAAAGGGATGCCGCCCTTAACTATAACGTGATCCCGCCCGAGGGCGTATTACAAGCCGCCATCGGGTGATCAGCCATGTGTGTGTAAATTGAAAGGAACCAAATCCCTGTCCCGGGGCGGAAGGGATTTGGTTTTCTTTTTTGGATCAAAGGGCAAAAATGGATTCTCACACAGAGCCACAAAGACACAGATTTTTGACAGTGGTAAAGGAAAACATCTGTCCGGCTTCGTGTATGAGATAATAGACTCGAATTGGAGAAATTATGAACGATCAGGAAATGCCCAGGTGTAAGCATTGCGATGCGGAAATGAAAAAATGGCAGCCTCCGGCTGACTCGACGTGGGCCGATAGCTTTTTGTGGGTTTGCTTTAATGATGAGTGTCCTTATTTCAAGCGGGGATGGGATCATATGATGAAGACGCAGGAGGCAAAGGCCTCTTACCGGCACACCCTCAACCCGAAAACAGGTGCAACCGGTCCATTGCCCACCTGGTCCTACGATGCGCACAGAGACCGGATTATTGAGGATTGACAACAGGGCAGTGCCTAAAGTGAGCTAAAGTGTTTAAAGTTAACGAAGTTTGTCAATTAGATATGGCGTGTAGAGTTCACTCCCGGGTGGGGGCCTCAGCAGCATTTCCCCGGGTCCCCTCCGCTTCTTTTTGTCCCTTTTGTCACTTCAGTCCTTTTGGGGTCCCTTAATCCCATGAAAAAAATCGGAAGAAATGACCCGTGCCCCTGTGGCAGCGGGAAGAAATTCAAAAACTGCCATTTAGGAAGAGAGGACGAACTTACCCTTGACGGGATGGGGGAATTCTCTCTCGAGATGAGCGCGCAAATTACGGAATTGCCGAATGTCTCTTATGGCCGGTCCCGGGAAATGGCGGATAAACTGGATATTCGAAAACTGACCGGCGTTGCTGCGGACGTTAGATTCATTGATTTGAATGCGTATAAGAGCTTGGATCTGTTCGATCACAAAACTAAACAGGAGGGGACCGGCGGGGTTTTCGTCAATGTCTTGAAAACGAGGCCGACCGACTCCCGTAATCTATACATTGCCATATCTCCTGAGATCAGCGACAGCTCGCTGGTGCACCAGTTGGCACATGTCCTCGACTTTTTAGGCGGCTCAAAGCTGATGCCCGGTCTCGCCCAACCGATCAGCTTTGACATGGGGGTCCCCGTGGAACATATCGAGCACCCCCATGAGTTCGGCTACTGGCTGGAGTACCTCCAGCAAACTTTCGACGTAGCCCTCGACGCCGATGATTCGATCATCTTATATCTTTACACGAATGAGATGCTGATAAAGGGGTCAGACATTCTGCAACAGAACCCGATCATCGTGAAATCGAAATCAGAGCGGATCATGCGGTTCTTAAGTGAACACAGCGCGGAGATCGATGCGCTCATCTGCGAACGCCCTGGGTACATCGGTTCCAGAGTAAAAAAGGATTGAGGCCGGAAACCGATGCGCGATGCCGGTAAAAATACCATTACCTGGTTCGACGGGTACCTCACCCGCGAGGACCGTGAACGACTGCACGGTCATAAGGGGGCGGTTATCTGGTTTACCGGGCTTTCGGCATCGGGCAAATCCACCATTGCCCGCCATCTCGAAAAGGCCCTGTACGCTATAGGTTGCTCCACCTATGTATTTGACGGCGACAATGTGCGGCACGGCCTCTGCAGTGATCTCGCCTTTTCGCCCGAGGACCGGGCAGAAAATATCCGCCGCATCGGCGAAATGGTCAATCTGTATGTGGACGCGGGGATCATCGCCATTGCCGCATTCATCTCTCCTTACAGACGGGACAGGAAACGTATTCGGGAACTGGTTGGGAGGGACCGTTTCGTGGAGATTTATGTTGAATGCCCGGTGAAGATCTGCGCCGCGCGAGATCCAAAAGGGATCTACGAAAAGGCAAAGGCAGGCATCATCAAGGAATTCACCGGCATCTCAGCCCCCTATGAACCCCCGGAAGATCCTGCTGTGGTGATCCACTCCCATCAGGAGGATGCCATGAAATCGGCACAGCAGGTCTTGGGCATCCTCAAGAAAATGCACATCATCTGATTTTCGAATCCCGTGGCGTCTTTGATCGCGCTATTTGTCAGGACCTGCATGTTGGAGTTCACAAAAGCCGCCATTTAGGTAATCCAGTGACGCGCAATCCATATCGAGTATCCAGAATCTGGTTTCACACAGAAGGAGGTTGAATGATGAAGACGAAGATACGGCAGTTCATGTGGATATTTTTCTTCCCTTTCGTCTGGTTTCTCTGCGCTTCTCCGGCTTTCTGCCAGGACAGGATAACGCTCCCCTGCGAGGTCATGGAATCATCCGACGCCCTCAAGAGTTCTATCCCCAAGCTGAACGGGATTCGGTATCTCCTCCTTCATCACGCCAACGTTGCTGACCGGGAAACCCTGACAAAATGGTTGACAGAGCATAGCGGCGCTGAAGTGACGTTTGCCTTTAAAGGTGAGCAACAGAAAGGGACACTTTGCCGACTGGCTAACTGCTTCGGCAGGGGACTCCTTATCTATACCGGGGATCTACGGCCTATCAAGAAAGATATTATTGACGTCTCGCTCCCTCTTTCACCCTGAAAGGATTCATTATGCAATTCATTGATCTGGCTGCACAACAGCTTCGTATTCGTGACAAAATCGAAACGAGGATTCGGCAGGTGCTGGACCATGGCCAATACATTATGGGTCCGGAAGTAAACGAACTCGAAGAAAGGCTCGCCGATTTTGCAGGCGTCCGCTATGCCATTTCGTGCTCATCCGGGACAGATGCCCTACTGATCGCCCTCATGGCCCTGGATATTGGTCCCGGAGATGAGGTGATCACCGTTCCTTACACCTGGATTTCGACAGCGGAGGTGATCGCTCTTCTCAACGCGAGGCCTGTTTTTGTAGATATTCAACCCGATACCTTCAACATGGATCCGGACAGGATCGAGGCGGCCATTACCCCCCGCACCAGGGCCATCATGCCGGTGAGCATATACGGCCAATGTGCGGATATGACCCGGATCAACGCTATCGCCGCAAAACACAACATTCCGGTTATCGAAGACGGGGCCCAGAGTTTCGGCGCCACCCACAACAGCAAGAGATCCTGTGCCATCTCCACCATCGGATGCACATCATTTTTTCCATCCAAACCCCTTGGTTGCTACGGAGACGGCGGCGCTGTCTTTTCAAATGATGAACTCCTGATCGAGAAAATGCGGCAGATCCGTGTCCATGGTCAGAAGGTGAAGCATCAGCATCCCCTTGTGGGAATCAATGGCCGAATGGACACCTTGCAGGCCGCCATCCTTCTTGAAAAGCTGGAAATATTCCCGGAGGAATGCGGCCTTCGCCAGGAAGTGGGCCAACGCTACAACCAACTCCTTTCCGGTGCACCAGGCATTCAGACGCCGGTGATCGCGAATGGCAACAGCTCCGTCTACGCCCAGTATACCATTTTGTCGAAGGATCGTGACAGCCTGGCGAAGGCCCTTCAGGTTGAAGGCATTCCATCGGTCGCCTACTATGCCGTGCCCCTCCATCTCCAGGGGGCTTTTTCGAGCCTGGGCCATCGGCAGGGTGATTTTCCCGTGGCAGAAAAAATTGCTTCAGAGTGTTTGAGCCTCCCCATGCATCCCTATATTTCGCGGGAAGATCAAAAAGGGATTGCAAAGGTTTTAGGAGGGAAATTGAGACATTCAGGGGAAAGCGTCTGATCTTTCCAAATGCTCAACGCCCTGGGTTCATTTCCACTGGTGCGTTTGGATCAAGAGATCGGCGGTGTTCCCGGCAATGTATCGAAGGGGGATCGATTGGATTCAAAGACAAAAATCGGCATCATTATCTGCGATCGCTACCGCCGCTGTGCGGGGGGAAAGTGTTTCCGCGCCATGAAGAACAGGGAAGGCGCATTCAGCATATACGCGGGCACCGAAGTGGAGCTGGTTGGTTTCACAACCTGCGACGGGTGTCCGGGCGGCAACATCGAATATGCTGGCGACGAAATGGTGAAAAATGGTGCAGAGGCCATTCATTTGGCAACCGGACTGGTGGTGGGGTATCCTCCCTGTCCCTACATCGATACATTTAAAGCCTTTCTCGAAAAACGCTATCACATCAACGTGGTTGTAGGAACACACCCTATACCAAATAAGTATCTTAATATGCATGCCTCACTTGGGACATGGGAGAAGGCCGAATGGAAGCCGCGTGTGGCGCCCACCCTGAGTGATGAAGTGACCCGTCCAGCTTATGATTAGACCGTAGCCTTTTTTCGTTCGTTGGATTTGTCTCTCGCACCTACCCCTGCGTCCATTCATGCTTGTTACTGCCCTGGAACAAAAAAAGGTTACACATGTATGAGTGAGTATAGCCGCTGAAAATGCGCTTTCGCGATTTCCCCTGTATTCAACATCCGTTCGAAGAAATAAAAAGGACTCTGCTCCACGAAGAGCTCTTCGATCAGGCAGCAATTCTCATTATGAGGCAGACCCGAAGCCAACATTCTGTGTGAGTGGCATCTTGCCACGACTTTTCGCGGCTCGGAAGCCGCTCCCACATGGCTATTTTCCCAAAATGAGAATTGCTGTCGATCAGGGCCAGGACGCCATGTCCCAGGACCTGATGGTTGTACATCTCCCTCCGCGCGACATCCTTGATGTGGTTTTTCTTATGGACCGAACTTCCAGGGAAATGTCCTCGATCAGCCACCTGTCTTGTTTTTTTTGTTGACAAATCAAAGGCAATTGATGAAACTTGCACAACTCAGCAAATGCGTGGGTAACACCTCTTCGTTAATGTCCTGAGAGCATAAAGGTTGACAGATGAAACTTTCTGTAAAAAACCCCTGTTGCGGCATCTCCGCGTCAGGGGTTTTTTTTATATGCCTATCCGGTTAGCACAGGTGAATAAAGGCTATCTGTTTGATAATATACAATTTTTAGCCATGCAATGATCTATTTCAAAAAACCATAGTAAACGCTGTAATTTCAAAGCATTAGAGATAATCAACCTGTGTCAACCGGATAGGCATATTTTTTTATTCAGAAGTGTGGCTGGTTTAGGCAGGGCCGAAGGGGGTGATGCATAGGACGGCTTTATTTAAATGGTGTTGAATAGGCTGGTTTTCAGACTGGCAAAAACCCTTATCTCAGGAGGATGTCATGGCACAACGAAACGAAACAGTCAGCCAAGGATTTCTGAAGGATTTGGGAGCGGGTTTGACGAACTGGACAGAGAGGTGGATTCCCGATGCCCTTGTGATCGTCTGGTTGCTTACTATCATCACCTTTATTCTGGCGCTTATCTGGGGCAACGTGGGGCTCGGAGGGGCGGTTGAGGCATGGGGGAAGGGCTTTTGGGCCCTTCTGCAGTTCGCCATGCAGATGTGCCTGATCATGATGACCGGCTACATTGTGGCCTGTTCTCCCCCTGTAAGGAGCCTTTTAAACGGGCTTTCCAGCCTGTCGAACCCAAACAAACCGTGGCAGGCCATCGCCATCATGGCCCTCTTCTCCATGATTATTGCCTGGCTAAACTGGGGCCTGAGCCTTATCGGTAGCGCCATGCTGGCCCTCTACATCGCCAAGAACAATCCCAAGGTGGACTACCGGCTTCTGGTGGCCGCGGCCTACCTCGGGCTTGGATGCACATGGCATGCAGGGCTCTCCGCTTCTGCGCCACTCCTGGTCAATACGCCCGATAACTTCCTGATCAAGGGCGGGTATCTTACAGAAACCATCAGTACGAACGCGACCCTCTTCTCTCCCTTCAATCTCATCCTTCTCATCATCATCATTGTGGTCGTGACCGTTCTCATGGCCCTCATGCACCCCAGTGAGGAAAAGACATTCAAGGTCACACCTGAACTCATGGATAAACTCAAGTTGTACGAGGCGCCCTCAAGGCCAGTCGAATCCAAGGGCTTTTCAGACTGGGCCAACTGGTGGTGGGGTTGGAACGTGCTCGTCGCTGCGGGCGGATTCTGGTGGCTGGGTTCGGCAGTCGCCAAGGTGGGCTTTGCCAAGGCGATCAATCTGGACAATATCAATCTTTTTTTCCTGATGCTGGGCGTCCTGTTTCACTGGCGGCCCTGGAGCTTTCTCAAGGCGTGCGAAGACGCGGGAAAGGCCGTTTGGGGGATTGTCATCCAGTTCCCCTTTTACGCCGGGATATTTGGTCTTTTCAAATTCACCGCCCTGGCTACGGTATTTACCAAGGCATTCGTGACCGTTTGCAGCACCGGGACATTTCTGCTGGTCACCTACTGGTATGCCGGTCTGCTCAACTACCTCATTCCCTCGGGCGGGTCTGAGTGGGCAGTTACTGCGCCCTACCTCCTCCCGGCGGCAAAAGAGTTGGGAATCGCAGCCAACAAGACTGTGATCGCATATGCCTGGGGCGACATGATGACCGACATGATTCAGCCCTTCTGGGCCATTGCCATGCTGGCCGTGGCCAAACTCAACTTCCGCGATATCATGGGATATCTGATGGTCATATTCCTGGTTTATTTCGTCATCACCTCCATCGCGTTTCTGATCCTCCCGTGGATATAAGCGAAGGGGAGATTTCGAGGTTGCCTATTTCGTTTTGATTAATTACCCTGGGGGTCCGCGGGCCTCCAGGGTTTTTTCGGTGTTTAACGGGAGGGCTGGCGAAGATGATACGCTCTTCGACTGGGAGGAAATCCCCATGAAATCCATTCACTATATGTCGGCACGGGAACTGGCGCGACAGATCCATGCAGGGGAACTTCCGCCGGTCGAATTGATCGAAAAGACGCTCAATCGGATCGAGGCCGTCAATCCCCTGATCAACGCCTTTGTGGCCATGCGGGCCGACCAGGCCATGGAAGAGGCAAAGGAACTGGAGACCCGCATGACCAAGGGCTTCACGCCCGGGCCCCTGGCAGGGATTCCGGTGGGCGTCAAGGACCTGGAAGACGTCAAGGGAATGGTCACCAGCTTTGGATCGATTCCCTACAAAGACCATGTGGCGGAGACGGATTCCGTTCAGGTCGCCCGGTTGCGGGCCGCAGGAGCTATTGTCGTGGGTAAAACCAACACCCCGGAATTCGGATTCACTGGGTTTACCAAGAACCGGCTCTACGGCACTACTCGAAACCCATGGAACCGGGAGCGAACCCCTGGTGGTTCCAGCGGGGGATCGGCTGCGGCCGTTGCGTCAGGCATGGTCCCCATAGCTACCGGTTCGGATGCGGGCGGTTCCATCCGTATACCGGCCTGCTATTCCGGGTGTTTCGGCCTTAAACCCACTTATGGACGGATCCCATTTGGGCCTCTGAAAAGGCTTTACATGACCCGCACCTGGACCCTGGGTCCCCTCACCCGGACGGTTGAGGATGCGGCCCTTTATCTGGATTGCACGGCAGGGGACCATCCCGCCGATCCCGAATCTCTTCCTCGACCTTCCTTTTCTTATGCCGACGCACTCAACACACGCCCCGAGGGGCTGAAAATCGGTTTCAGCTCTACCCTGGGATATGCCCGAGTCCAGAAAGACGTGTTGGCGCTGGCGGAAAAGGCCGCGGCCTCGTTTGAGAAGATGGGACACCATGTGGACGTCTGGAAGGGTGAACTCCCCGACGTGAGCCAGGCATGGTCGGATCTCATGAACTGGGAGTTATACGGTCAGCTCCACGACGATATAGAACGGCTCCGGCCTGATTTGGGACGGACCCTTATTCAATCCCTGGATAGCGTTAAAGATCTATCTGTTGCTGACCATCTGAAAATCCAGGAGATCCGCAGCGCGTTGAACCAGGTCCTCTGGGAGGTGTTTGATCGATTTGATCTTCTCCTGACGCCCGCGATGCCCACCGAGGCATTTGCAGCCAAAGGGCCTCCGCCTTCTGAGATTGACGGCCACCCGATTCCCCTCCTGGGTGCGGTAGCCTTCACTTACCCGTTTAACCTCTCAGGACACCCCGCGGCCACGGTCCGCGTAGGGCTGACCAAATCGGGGCTTCCGGCGGGCCTTCAAATTGTCGGCCCGCGATACAGGGATGTTCGCGTCCTCCAGGCCGCCCATCTGTACGAGGAGGCATTCCCCTGGAATGACCACTGGCCGGACATTTGAATAAATTTATGTTGAAAAAACATCATCATCGCGATTGCACTGGTTATCGCTACATGCCTTACATTGGGCGGGTGCGCAGGCATGAGCCAGACTGAGCAGCGGACCTTGAGCGGGGGCGCAATGGGCGCGGCAGGTGGAGCCATCATCGGGGCCATTGCGGGCAATGCAGGGCTCGGGGCGGCCATCGGCGGCGCAGTGGGCCTGGGCGGCGGTTATCTTTACGGGAAGCACAAGGAATCAGAGCAAAAGGCCTACCAGCAGGGGTACGACGCGGGTCAGAAGGGTCTCTGATCTCCAACAACTCTCTGGCGGCCGTGCCGTCAAAAAGGGTGCCCCCTAATCCTGCACAATGGCGTCGATCCCAACGCCATCGAGTGATTCCAGCTTGTCTGCTACAAAGCGGATGTCCCTCTTTTTGTTCAAGATGCTTCCATGCTGAGGTGCAATCATAGACATATCCAGCTCTTTTATTTTCCCGATTGCATGCCGGAGCGCCTTTTTGCACGGCATGACGCTTCGGTGAAACTCGATCATTTCCGAGAAAGGGCAATGGGCCTTACCGGTGGGGCAATTCCCGTAATCGTTGCAGGTATAGCAGGCCTCTTCCAACTTCATAAAGAGGTCCCATTCTGTTGAGAAACTGCCGAAGAGATCGCTGGTGAACAGGGTCCGCGTCTTCTCATCATAGGTGATGAAACTCCCCTGGCTGTGTGCATAAGGGGTCGATATGAACCGGAGAGATCGGTTGTTGAAGGTGAACTTAAAATCGTGCTCATTGATGGAAGATAAAAGAGGGTATCGGTCTCTATGGATGTAATAGGAGAGAAAAACCGTGTTGCTTTTTTCCGAGATGAGCTTGATCGCCGGATTGTTGCACATATCGATAAAATTGGGCATGGAACCGCATAGATCCGGATCATAATGTTGATAGATCAAGGCAACGATCTGGTTCGGATCGATCCCGGCCTGAAGGATTTTCATCATGACAACGGCAAAGTCGGTCCGGCTCCCTGCATCGATGAGGACCGCCTGATCATCCTCAATGACCAGATAGGGATTGCAGAAGAGATTCGTGTTTTTATCTCGAAAGCCGACCCAGAAAATGCCTTCTGCGATTTTTACCGGCCTGTCGTATGCATCGAAACTGTCCATGGATTCACCTCGCCATAAGGCACCTGACATGTGTGTTCTACCCTTCTTTTTTGACAAAATAGGCTCTCATGCTCGCCTTGTTCTTGAGGGCCACGAGTCCTCTCTCTTCAAATTCGATGTGCTCCTTCGTTTGCAGATAGGTCGTTTCCGATACATTGATCCTTCCTGCTTCGCCTGAGGATTCAAACCGGGACGCGATGTTGACATCGTCTCCAAACACATCGAACTGCATACGGTCCCTTCCTACCACGCCGGCCATGACATTCCCGGTATGGATGCCGATGCGGACATGGAAAGGGGGATCGGTCTCCCTGTTAAAGGCGTTCAGGTAATCGACGAGTTCAATGGCGGAGCGTACCGCTAACAGGGCGTGGCCTTCAATACGGATCGGCGCTCCAAATACGGCCATGTAGGCATCGCCGATGGTTTTGATCTTGGTTCCTTTGTGATGATCGACGATCTCGTCAAAGCCGGTGAAAAGACGGTCCAGGGCGTGAATCAGCCGTTCCCCGGAGATCTTTTCAGCCAGCCGGGTAAATCCCACAAAGTCGGAAAAAAGGATGGTGCATTCATAGTGGCGGGGAGCAAACCCTTTTTGATACTTGATCTCTTCCGCCACCATTTCAGGAAGGGTGTTTTTGAGGAGTGCGTCCACCCGTTTTTCCAGCATCACATAGCTGTGAATCAATTCCTTTAGGAGCCGCTTCTGAAGGTTGTCGTCTTCGATCGTGGCCAGAGAATCGAGATAGTTCAACATCAGACGGGGTGTCGTCACCGAATCGAACAGACATTCTTTGAAAAGGTCAAGATCGGAACCTGTTTTCATGGGGGTGCTTCTCTGCATTAGCGCCTGACTCGCTCAGGATGCTGGTTTTGAAAGAGATAAACCAGGACTCAAAAATACCGTCCCTCTCCGCCCCTCATGCCTTATGCCTCACGCCTTGCGCCTCTTGCCTTGTGCCTCATGCCTCACGCCTCACTCCTACCTGTACCTGCTGATGTCGACTCCCCGCTCCCGGGCACGTGCATCGTACCAGGCCATCTCGTCGGCAGGCGGGGGCGCCAGTTCCTGTTCCGGTTTGCGGACCAGATGAATGGCCTCGCTCGGGCAGGTGGTCACACAAAGTCCACAGCCGATACACCGCTCCCGAATGACCTCGTAAGCATCTTCGCCCTGCTGGATGGCGTTCACCTGGCAGCGTTCATCCGCACAGATGCCGCAGGCCTGACACGCCTCGGGATCTATCTCGGCGAAGTAACAGGAGTTGACCACCCTGGATGCGGGGATGTTGAGATCGTTGATCCCTCGAAGGACACCGCAGCAGCATCCGCAGCAGTTGCAGATGAAATAGTGACCGTTCTGCACATTCCATGTCAGATGGACAAGCCCCGCCTCTTCAGCCTTGTTGAGAACATCATAGGCCTCCTCTTTGGAGATGGGACGACCCGTCTTGGCCTTGTCGAAGATATGCGGCACCGGGGCGATGGCCAGGCAGACCTCTATCGGCTTGTCACACCGCTTCCCCAAGAGACCCTGTTCCTTCTTGCAGATGCAGTCGTTCACGAGAAAGGCCTGACCGTTTTCGACAATGCTGGAAACCTTCTGATAGGTAAGGGCCTCGTGTCTGGCAGGAATCTCTCTTTCAATCGGGATCACCTGCATGAGCTGGGGCGTTCGTTTCAAAAACTCACGGCCATAGACTTTCCCATATTCCTCGCACATTTTGGCTAGTTCCCGATCCATGTGCGGGAGCTGAAATTCATAGATGCCGAAGGCCCACGGCACCATCTTGAACATTTTCATGTCCTCAAACTTGACACCAAATATCTGTCCACTTTTCCACATGCCGGTCAACATCTCTTCAAGGACCTCCAGAGGGCGGCCTGTGCGCTCGGCAATCTGTTCCGGGGTTTCAAAGGTTAGCTTCAGATCGCAGAAGAGTTCCGCCTGTTCGGGTTCGAATATCCGTTTGAGCAGCTTGAGTTCGATGCCGCTTTCGGTTGCAGGAAAGCCGTTGGGAAGCGTGTCGAGAACCTTGGCCAGTTTACGGTACACATCATCACTCATGGTTTATACCATTTCGGCATCCTTGCCTTTCAATGCCCACTGTTCAACGATTTGAATATGGACAATCGTATTATCTTCAATAATTACCTTTAAAACGGCCTTGTTTGGACCTCCTTTATAGCTGCCTGTGTAGGTCGCGTCCACAAGTTTTTTGTGTTTTAGAGACCTCCTGTCGGGCTGAACAGTCGCAGTCTGAACAGTAGACAGCCACAGCGAAGAGCCATATTGTGATTACGACAGGTTTGCCGTGCATAACACGAACAAGGGAAGCAGCAGCGGTGAAGGTCCTATTCAGCTTTGATTGGTTGTGTGTTCTTCCTTCTTGGTCAACATAACAGGCCGCCCTATTAGGTGAGACAGGGGGTAAACGGCGAAGCCCCTTTCTCTGACGCCACTCAGTATCCGCTCAATCTCGGTTAACCAGTACGAAAAGACAGCGTCATCCTCAGGCCCTATATCATGGAGCGCTATGATATCATCAGGACGGACTCGTTTCAGGATCCTTTGGGAGAGATTTCTTATCCACCTGTTTCCGGCATCCATGGCCCGGCAACTGAAGTTGACGTTATACATCCCCAATTTTCGAAGGACCTTCCACAGACTCGGGTTTGTAATGCCAACCGGCGGTCGAAAGGCCAGGGGCCTGATTCCGAATTTCAGCAATATATCCTGAGTGGATTGAATCTCTTTCGTCAGCGCCCCGGCCCCCTTTAACATGATGAAATTGTCATGACTGTATGAATGATTTCCGATCAAATGTCCGAGGGAGATGATTTCCATAATCAGCTCCGGATGATGAGCCGCCTTCTCCCCTGTCACGAAAAACGTTCCAGTTATTTGATATGTTTGCAGGAGTCGGAGCAAGGCGGGGGTAGAGCGGGGATCAGGACCGTCATCGAAGGTGATGGCGACAGCCTTTCTTCCTGACGTCCCTTTACTCACGATGGGGAGAAAAAAACCGAAGCGTGGCAAAAAGGGGGCCGCCACACAGAGGATGAGAAATATCGCCAGGGGAACAATGGAGATCTGTACGTCGATGAAACAGAGGATGATCGCTGCCGCGAATAATACGAATCCCAGCCTATGGGCGTTTGAAAAACAGAACTTTGCAGGTTGGTTGTCCGTTTCTTTACCCATAAGCACCAAAAGAACAGATACTCACTGCGCCGCCTTTCCGATAAACCAGACGGACTCCCCATTGGATTGAATCGGTCTTACCGGTTCGCAGGCAAAACCTGCATGAACGATCATCGCGTTGATCTTTTCAACAGATCTAAAGTATGCCGGCGTGTTGGATAAACTCATCTTGATGGTCTGAATCTTCCACATCCAGGAGCCGCCTTTCTGAGGAGGAATAACGGCCCTGATAACCAGGTCGCCTCCATATCGGAGGTTCGCGCGGAGTCTCTCCAGGGTCACCCTCAAGTCATCATCATCCAGGAAATGGATGACATCGAGAATAATGGCCGCATCCGCGGGCTCCGGAGGACTGGGGACATCCGGCGCATTCCCGCATTGGACAATACCTCTCTCTCCGATTGCCATGGATGCAAATCTGACCCGCTCCGGATCAGGATCAATTCCATAGATCTCTGCCTCCGGAAACGTCTCAAGAAGCCAGCATGCCGGGACTCCGTATCCGGTGCCTATATCAATGATTGTCCTGATATGCTGGGAGGGGTTAAAGAAGCGCGGCAGATCTGAGAACATGGGATCGAGCATGAGTTTAAAACGGGCAAACATCCGGGGATATGGCTCCATTCTTCTGTATCGGTTCAAAATGGGACCATCGCCTTTTCCGGCGCCCCGCACATCTTTTTGCTCTTCCCGGAATATGTGCTTCAAGATGGGCGGCAAAATGAGAAATGCGCCAACAAAGGTATAACTAATTCCCAGAAGCGAGGTCAAACCCGCGCTTTTCAGCATCGAATGTTCCGCAAAGGTCAGCGCCGCAAAACCGATCATGGTGGATGCAAATGCCAGAAAAACCGTCATTTTTATAAGATCATAAGAGGGATGAGGGTTGTCTCCATATCTCTGATACGATCTGACAACATAGAGGGAATAGTCGATGCCCATGCCGACAATGACGATTGACAGCATAAGCCCCGGTATATCCAGCGGATGGCCGATGAGGTTCAGGGTCCCTATGGTGCTGACGAGTGCAAACAGAACAGGCAACAGGGATACGGCCGCTAATTTCCAGTCGAGAAAGAAGAAGATTAGAAGGATGACCACGCTGAATCCCACTATGAATAGCATCCTTGTAAATGTGGAGAACAGGAGTCCCCCCATTCTGGCGGAAAAGAGAGACGGATCAAATACCTTTCCCAAGGATCTGTAGGTTGCGTAGAATTTCTCACCATCATATGACTCGCCCGGCGTGAAGCTCGACAACTGAATCCACTTATGTCCATCGTCTCCCCGTGAGATTCCAAGAAGGTCCAGGAATTTCTCAGGAATATCCGTTACTCCTGGCTCATGGGAGTTCGTCGAAATTGTGTTGTAAAAAGGCTCAAACGCACTGGATGTAAAACCCATTTCAGAAGCGCTTTGAAGCGCCTTCTCCAACTCCTTTATCCTGTTCTTGTCCCAGAATCGTGTCCAGGCCTCCCAATTATGTTTCGTCCTCTCTTTGCCAGGGAAGACCATGGAGGGAACAAAGGCGGAAGAAATAGCGCCTGCCGTCATGTCCAGGTCCAACGCCCGCAGCAGCCTGTCCCCTTTTTCCTGGATATCCGTTATGCTTTCTCCTTCTGTCAACAAGAACACCCTGTTAAAAATATCCCTCCCCCATACGTCTGAGAGGAGTTTTTCAGCGGCGGCAGTGTTTTCACTGACCGTATTCATGGCAGTCAGATCCACACTGAATTCCGGCTTTGCGAAAAATAACATCATTACAGAAAAAAGAAGTGCGGCACAGGCCCCGACTTTTCCCAAAGAAAAGAAGGCCGTTACAATGGGCCGGAGAGGCAAGGCCCTTGGTCTTGCAGGCGGCATGGAAGGGAATATCGCTGGAAAAACCGTATGAACGAATATGAATGAGAATAGGATACCAAAGGCAGTGAACTGGCCTATCTGTTCAAAAAGCGGAAAGCCCGAGAGACAGAGGGCTCCAAAAGCGCCCATGGTGGTCAGGGCGGCAAGCAATCCGGCGGCACGCACCTCCCTGGCGGCATCTTTGCCAGAGGTCGTATGTGGCTGGTCGAGAAATAAGAGGAATGCAATGGCGTGGTCCACGGTGATGGATATGACTGCCGCACCAAAGCCGATGACCATGATGGAAATAGATCTGTTGAGGATGGAGAAGAGGAAAAGCGCGCCTGCTGTCCCGGCGATTGCCGGCAGGAAGCTAAAGAGGCCGAGCATCGGTCTGGGAAAGGCAACGATGAGAAGGAGTGAAATTCCTGCTGTCACCAGGATCAGCGCCCTCTGAACATCCCGTTTCGCGATGGTTTCGTTGTCCAGGGCGGCCCGGTATGCGCCAACCGGGGTAAGTGTCATGCGATCTCCCTTTGCAGCAAAATCCTTGGTGATCTGCACTTTTAGCGTTTCAAAGAGATCCGCCAGCTTTTTGGCAAAGGCTGTATCGGTTCCTGAGGCATTCGGGTGGGTAATCAGGAGAAGGTGCCTTTTGTCAGTGGATAGGATGTTGCCCTTGTAGATCTCGATATCCTGCACTGGGGCAAGATGGGCCAGCCTGGCCAAAACCAGGTTTCTCAGTCCCAAGGGATCCCTTGAAAGGAATCGGGCCTGGCCGATTCCTCCCAAATTGAGCAATTCGGTTCGGATATCTTCCAATCTGTCGTGAATCGACTCATGCTCCAGCAGAGGTTTTACCTTTTCCCTGAGATCCATTTCAGCAAACATTACCGGGAGGTTATCCACAATCTGAGCGATCAGTTCAGGCATGAGATTCTGAAAATTTCCTGTTCCGACCTCCTTAAAAAGCCCACTCTCCCTCAGCTTTTGTTCCACTATCTCTCCGCATTTGACAAGGGCGTCCGGATCCCCTTTCGGATAGCCAATATCAATGATGAGCCGATCCTGAATGGGATGATTTAAAAAAACATATCCCGCATCTGAGATTACTGGATCTTTTTGGGGCAGGTAACGGGTGATATCCGTATCCATATCGAGCCGGTACAGGGCGGCAAGGAACAGACCCGCTATAACAACCAATGAGAGGGTTAGGGAGCGAAAATGAATTGTGATGGATTTCATTTTTGCAAGATAGTCAACATGCCAATCAGTATGAGTACAGCAAAAATATGGACACCGATGATGAGTTTCCTGTTAAGATGATAGAATTCATCCACTTTCTGCAGGTATTTGAGCCCTCCGCACAGTCTTCTGAACCTGTCCAATGGGAGATACCTCTGGTTATCCGAGCGAGAATCGCTCTGAAATGCAAAAGACGGATAGACTGCGTAAAAACGCGCATCCTTCAAGTCGCGCAGCATGTCATCAAATGGTACTTTCCGCCAGGGAATCTCCAGCAGACGCCTTGCGAAATGAGGGTTCAGTACATACGCGTGACACAGACTTTGGAACCGGACATTCAACACAGACCTGTTTGCAGTTCTGTTGCTCCGCTTGACCATGCATCCCAGGAACAATATGTTCCAGTCTGTATGTGTTGATATAAAATCAATGGCGTTCCTGAGGGTTTCAGGGGCAAACCTGTCAAAACAGATATCATCCTCAAAGATGACCATGTTGGCGGCATTTGCATGGAGCCCTTTTTTCATGCAGAGCATATGAGATTCATAGATGCCCTGTTCACAGTCAAAAGGATGCTTGTTGATAATAACGAATTCAACTCTATCTAACAGCCCCACAGCGTTAAACTGAGCTTTGGCCTCTTCCCGGCGGTCTGATCGTTCATGCAACGAAATACAGTATATCTTGTCGAAAAATTCCCAGCACACGACAGATTCTCCGGTCCTCTTGCAGCCGCACCCACGGGACTTAAAAAAATCAGATGACACCTTGAATGAAAACCGTCTTCAATGATAGGCCGTTTTTATCAAAAAACTTGATTGTACAAGGTCGTTTAACTTAAAATCTATTTCTCCGGAAAAGGCGGCTCGGGATCCTGGATTATTGCGTCGGCCTTTTTCGGGATGATTTTCCAAAGAAAACAGGGAATCTACGTGGCAATGGTTTTACATAGTTCGGTGACGGAATTCAACCCAATTTCGATGGGGACCCCTGATTTGACGATCTTCTGAAAACCGATGGGAATCATGAAACGGATCATGGAAAAAATTCTGATAAAAATCGCGGGCACGCGTTTTGTCCGCACTGCCATGGAGGATCAGGCCGATCTGAGCGCATTTCGACAGCGGCCCACCCCTCGAATGATGGTCGGCATATCGGCCATCGGCATCAGCTACATTATCGGCTGGCCCGCGGTAGGGCTTCTGGGAATGGTTTCCCTGCACCTCCAGGAACCGCTCATCGTGGCCATCGGCGGTCCCGTGACCTACGGGCTGTCACATCTGGTGTTTATTCTCGGGATGTATCTTGCCGGCGCTGAATACGCGAGGGTGTTTTTTCGGTGGGCGACACGGGTTGCCGTGGAAAAATTGACAGGTAGAGGCAATGCAATCTGACCCTGTCCAGGTGTGGATCGTCGACCTTGCCACGGTTACGTCTCTGGGCGGCACCCTCCAGGAATTGTGGGAGAGGCTCCTGGCCGGTCAGACCGCCATCAGACCCGTGTGCAGGTTCCCCACCGCCAACTATACGTCTGATGTCGCAGCCTCTATTCCGGATCTGGCCCCATCCGGCGGGAAATCCATGATCCATGATCTGCTGGATCGACTGATGCAGGGGATCGGGCCGGTCCCATCAGACGCCTTTCTCATTACCGCCTCAACCAAGGCGGGGATAGACAACCTGGAGCGAATACGGAGAGGGGACCCGGCCGATCCCCGTGATATCCTCCTTTCTTCCATACCCGAGGCCATCGGTCAACGCCTCGGGTTGCGAGAGCCGGGCATCAATATAAGCGCGGCCTGTGCCTCCTCCGCCATTGCCCTTTCCAGGGGAGCGGCCATGATTGCATCCGGCATGAGGGATGCGGTGCTGGTCTGTTGTGCGGATCTGGTGACCGAGTTCGTGTTCTCCGGCTTTTCATCATTGGGCGCATTGTCCCCTGTTCCGTGCATGCCGTTTGACCGGAGAAGGATCGGGATGTCCCTGGGGGAAGGCGCGGCATCCCTCCTGATGATGAGTCCGGACCGGGCCCGTAAAGAGAACCGATCTCCCATGGGAAAGATCCTCGGATGGGGCGCAGCCAATGATGCCGCCCACGTTACTGCCCCGGCGAGGGACGGCTCCGGTCTGATAAAGGCCATCTCACAGGCCCTGAAGCAGGCAGGACTGAGGGCGGAACAGATATCGGCCATCTGTGCCCACGGCACCGGGACGGTCCATAATGACGCCATGGAGCTGACCGCCTTCCATGGTGTGTTTGGGGATAGAAAACTCCCTGTTTTTGCCGTGAAAGGCTCCATAGGCCATACCCTGGGCGCTGCAGGAGGCATTGAAGCGGCGTTGGGCGTACAGGTCCTTTCTTCGCAAACGGCGCCTCCCACTGTTGGGTTCCTGGAGCCCGAAGCCGGAGCAGAAGGGCGCGTCCACCCGTATCCCGTAAGTATTTCCGGCGACTATCTCTTGTCTACCAATTCGGGATTCGGTGGAATCAATGCCGCGATGATCCTGGGAAAGGGGGCCCCCGAATGATTGCTTCGGTCACCGGTCTGGGCTGGGTAACCGCTGGCGGGATGGGCACGGGAGGCGCCGGAAATGATTTTGCCATGCCAACCGGTGAATTGCCCCGAGTCCGCCGGGACCGGGTCTTTGATACACCCTACCCGCACTTCGGAAGGATGGATGATCTGTCCCGCCTGGGCCTGGCAGCCATCGGACTTGCCTTGAAGGATGCGGGATTGTATGAATGGGTACAAAAACGTGATATGGGTATTGTTGCAGGGAGTGTTTATGGGTGTCTTAAGACCGACATGGCATATTTTGAAACCGTCATGCCCAGCGGGGGACTCATGGCCAGCCCGGCCCTCTTTTCTTATACCCTCCCCAACTGTTTTCTGGGGGAGGCGGCCCTCTGTTTCGGACTTACGGGGACCGGCTACGTGATCAATGAGACCTCTCCTTCAGGGATGTCCCCCCTGTATGCCGGCCTGGCGGGCATGGCCTGCGGCGAGATGGAACGGATGATCTGCGGCGTCTGCGACCTGGGATGTCCGCCTGAAATTCCCCTGGCAGGCATCGGACCTATGGGCGCGGTCTTTTTTGTGCTGGAAAAAATCCCGGAATCCAACCGGTCGCCCTACGGGGACCTTCACCTGGACAGGCGCGGGATCGTGTTTTTCAATGGGAAGGCGATCGAAACCCTGTTTGAACTGGCGCAGGCGTGCCTGGTTCCATCCCCCAAATAAACATGGTGTCTTTACATCCACCCCACTCAATTCCTGATTTGCAGGCTGCACCCTCTGAGGACCCGCCGGATTCCGCCCTGCCCGGCATCCTCATTGTCATACCGGTCTATAATCACGCTGCGACCCTTCGAAGGGTGGTCAGCCAGGCCCTTCAGGTTCACGGCGAGGTGATGGTGGTAGACGACGGCAGCATTGATGACGCCATAACCCCGCTTCGAGGCCTCAACATCCATCTGGCGCGTCATCCCCGAAACCTCGGCAAGGGTGCGGCCATCCTGACTGGGGCCCGAGAGGCGCGGCGACTGGGCATGACCCACATTGCGACCATTGACGCCGATGGTCAGCACAACCCAAAGGATTTCAGACGGTTTCTTCCCTTAATACAAAAATCCCCGAATGCCATTATCGTTGGAAAGCGCGACTTTGAACATGCGGACGTCCCTCGTGCAAATCGGTTCGGAAGAGGGTTTTCCAACTTTTGGCTAAGGCTTCAGACCGGAAAGGCTCTGGGCGATGCGCAGAGCGGTTTTCGCGTTTATCCCCTGTCGGTGCTTGAAAACTTGAAACTCTATGAAAAGCGCTACACCTTTGAGATCGAGGTGTTAGTTAAGGCGGCCTGGGCAGGCGTTGAATTGCTGGAAACGGATATCTATGTCTATTATCCCCGGGGAGAGGAGCGGATCAGCCATTTTCACCTCTTCTTAGATAATTTTCGGCTCAGTTGGCTCAATGCAAAGCTTACCATGAGGTCCATCCTCCCCTGGCCACACCGGAAGCTCGTCAAGGGCGCGAAGAAACAGGCATAGAGAAAACAGGGGTATCGTTCCGTATGATCTATCTCATTGACTCACGCGGAGCCACCCGGAACACAAAGAAAGGGGTGTTTTGTCGGTTCGTTACAAAAAAAGTGGTCTCTGTGTGCCTTGTGTCTCTGTGTGAGATATTCCTAATTTCGGCTATCCACGTTAAATGAGGATTACACATGCGAATCGTACTCGTCCATCCCACCGGGTCCAACTGGATGCCGGGCAAACCGGACATCACGCCCACGGCCAATCGAATGGCGCCGCTGGGCCTCCTCTCCATTGCCGCGTACCTCGGAAAAGGCCGGGCACCAGGTTTTTGTCCACGACTGCCTGGGACCCAAGCCCCCTCAAGGAAATAAGGCCAACGCAAGGGCCATCCTTGAGTATCGGCCCGACCTGGTAGGTTTTTCTGCGACCACATCCGGATTCCTGGACGGCTACGACCTTGCTACGCGGATCAAGGACGCCCGGCCCGAGATCAAAACGGTCTTTGGCGGGGTGCACATCTCTGCGTTGGGCGCCTCCATTCTTGAGGACTTCGGCAACATCGATTTTCTCTGCCCGGGCGAAGGGGAAGGGACCCTGGAGGCCCTCGCATCCGGGGAGGACCCTCACCGGACGGACGGCCTCATCTTCAGGGATCACGGCGAGCCAGTAACCAACCCGCCCAGGGCCCACATCCCGGACATGGATGCGCTCCCGTTCCCGGCCTATGAAAAGCTGGCGGGCTTTCCAAAGGGGTACAACCTCCCCCTGTTCAGCTACGTCCTGGGACCTGGCGCCACCATGATCACCAGCAGGGGATGTCCCTATCAGTGCTCATTCTGCGACCGGTCCGTGTTCAAGAAGGGATATCGCTACAATTCTGCCGACTATATTTACGAGCACATGCGCTACCTTCGGACGCGTTTCGGGGTCCGCCATATTAATATCTACGACGATCTGTTTACGGCCCACCGCCGGCGCATTCAGGAACTCTGCGACCGTCTCACATCGAGGCCCCTCGGCATGCAGTTCAACTGCGCGGTGCGCGTGGGCCATGCGGATAATGACCTGCTTTGCATGCTCAAAGATGCCGGCTGCCTCCAGGTCTCCCTGGGGATCGAGAGCGGGGATCCTCAACAGATCGAGGTTTTTAAGGAGGGGGTGAGCCTCGAGGAGGTGAGGGATACGGTGAGACGTATTCAGGCGACAGGGCTCAGGGCAAAAGGGCTGTTCATGATGGGGCTTCCCGGCGATACCGAGGCATCCATCCAAAGGAGCGGCGACTTTGTCATGTCCCTTGGGCTCGACGACATGAACATGTCCAAGTTCACGCCGTTTCCCGGGGCGCCCGTCTGGTCCACCATATTCGACCAGGGGACGTTCGACAATGACTGGCGGAAAATGAACTGTCTCAATTTTGTTTTCATCCCAAAGGAGATCGCGTCAAAAGAACGGCTTGACGAGCTCTACAACCGATTTGTCAAACGATTCTATTCAGATCCGGGTTGGCGCAGGAGATTTCGAAAAAGGCTCTGGCAGCACCGAAGGAGCCTCTGGCACCTCCTGGTCCACCTCCCCACCTTTCTGGCGGCCATGCGCAATTTCGAGCCCACAGGAGAGGATGAGAGCCCCGGCGCACAAGCGCCACTCAAATCGTGAAGGTGTTTTTATCAGGCTCGGCCCTGGGAAGCCGGGAGGAGTACGTACATAGTACCATGCAGCGTATCGGATCAAGAACCCCGCCTCAACCTCAAAGTTGTCTAACAATCCGCATGTTGACATGGGATGGTTTATAGTTTACAATACAGAATGTAAACTTATAAGACGGGAGGTCAAACGATGAAAGCAACGGCCAAGGATCTCAGGTTTAATTCAAAGGGGCTTCTTGATACGGTAAATCGGGGCGAGGAAATTGTAATTACCTTTCGCGGCAAACCCTGTGCAAGACTCATCCCCTACACCGAAAAAGAGAAGGAAACTGTAAAAAACCAATTGTTCGGAATCTGGAAAGATAACGATATAGTTCAAGATGTAGATAACTACGTGCGGGGACTAAGGAAAGGAAGATTCTAAGTGATTATCGATACAGATGTCCTGATATGGTATATGAAAGGAAATCAAAAAGCGTATATGGTTGTTGAGAATTCTAAAAAATTTTTCATTTCTGTTGTCACGTATATGGAATTGGTTCAAGGCATGAGAAATAAAAATGAGCTTAATCATCTTCGAAGGGCTCTCCATGGCTGGGAAACAAAAATTCTATATATTTCTGAAGAGATATCCGTTAAAGCGATGTTTTTTGTCGAACAGCATTATTTGAGCCATTCCCTACAACTGGCAGACGCTTTAATAGGTGCTACGGCAATTTCACATGGGCTTCCTGTTTTAACCGGCAATGATAAACATTACAAAATATTAAAAGATATCCAAATCAATAAGTTCCGCCCATAGTCACTCAACGCTTCAGGGCGGCACATCTGCTCTATTTCATTATTATGGACCATCCGTTTGCCGACGGCAACAAACGCATCGGCTCTCTTCGGAGTCTGATCATGGCAACACACATCCATTTACCCAAATACAACGAATTTCTGAATCCATTATTTCAGGCCCTCCATGACCAAATAGCGGTCAAAAGCGGACCTGACCCCTTTTTCAACCATATTTATTCACTATGCAAGATTGACGCCCAACGCACTCCTTATATTACCGCTCATGTTCCGACGATTACACGTGCGCCGAACAAATGATGCACACCATTCAAAGCCCCATTGAGGGCGGTTATTTCTCTGGTTTGGCGGCCTCTGGAAAAAGAAACCAATTCTGCCAGGGCATGTCCGGCGAAAAGGGACCGCTTCTCAAATAATCTCCTTGAAATTTAGAAGCAGGAATGCTAATATTCAAGGCGTTAGTGGCCAGCTAAGGAGAATCTTCCAAGTCGAAGGGAATGCGCTCGCTGAGCGTTTTCAATCATGATCAAACGATTAGCCGAATCGCTTATCCATGAGTTGGGGAACCAATTTCCTGCGGTTCTTATTCTGGGACCCAGGCAGTGCGGCAAGACGACCTTGGCCAGGCATTTTAGGGTATGGATGACGGCATGATTCACAAAGGATTCCTGGTCTATTTGGGCGAGAGGGACTTCCCGGTCTCAAAGGACATAGAGATTGTCGGGGCGGAGCATTTCCTGATTTCCTGATTGTAAAAATCAGAGGCTATGCCTGTCTGGTTCCGATCACTCTCCTTCTCGGCGAAGCGGTTCACGATGACCCTTTTTCCAACATGTCCGGCTCCCCGAAAAATAATAACCAATTTCAGGTTCTTAGCGCCTCCACCATGAACCCGTTGGTGGTGTTTTTTCACCGGGGCGGCTCCCCGCTGAGAGGCAGGGACAAGGCTGCCAGATTTATCCGCCGTCTGCGTGGCGGATGATGCCGGGCGCTTTGCGGTAAAATACCCATCCTTACACTTGTGTGATAGAAATCCGCGCTCCTCCCCAATTCTCGCAATTTTTGCTTGACATACCCATCAGTTGCACTATTATCCCCCACAATTGCGCAGTTGCCAGTACCTTACGCCTTAAACTTTCAGCTTTGAACTTTGAGCTTTCTTCTTATGAATTATCCTCTCAAATACCCCATACCCCGGTCCTGACAGGGGCCTTTTCGGGCTGTCGGGAGAAGGATCTTCCTGCGCATGGCCTTATACTGCTTCCTCCATAATTACCATATTCGGATTCATCTTGTTGCTATTATTGGCAATTATAAAGATGAGGTGGATGCCGGCTTTCTGCTCTATTGTGGACGAAGAGAAACCATGGGATGACCTGTCAGCCCTCAAAAAACATGAAATAGTGAAAACCTCATGAGCACTGAAGCGGACGCCCGTATCCTCATCGATAGACTGCTCGAAAAAGCCGGTTGGTGTATTACCAACAAAGCGCAGGTCTCAACTGAAGAGGCCGCGGCCGATGGCCGGGCCGACTATCTCTTAAAGGATACCCGAAGCCGTCCACTTGCCGTTCTTGAAGCCAAGCGTTTCGCCGTCGATCCCTACACCGCAAAGGAACAGGCCAAGGCGTATGCCCTGACGCTGAAAGCGCCCTTCGTCATCCTGAGCAATGGTCAGGAACACTATTTTTGGGACTATGCCGATGGTGATGCCCGGCCGGTGATGGGTTTCCCAAGCCAGGCCGACCTCGAGCGGCGGGCGAATATCAAGATCCACCGAAAGGGAGACATCCGGCAGAGCCTTGCCCTGCAACCTCTGCCGTACCGCTTTGGCTTCAAAGGTGAGGAGGTCGAAGCACGGCCCTATCAACTTGAGTGTCTGAGGAAGGCGGACGAGGCGCTAACTGCCGGCCGGCGTCGCATGCTTTTCGAAATGGCCACCGGGACCGGCAAAACCCTGACCATCGCCATGCTGATGAAACGGTGGCTTCAGGGAGCGCTCATTTCCCGCGTGCTGTTTCTGGTCGACCGCATCGAGCTGGCCAAGCAGGCTAAGGAAACCTTCGATGAATATCTGCGCGACTGGCCGACGGTCATTCTCTATGGCGGCAAGCGCAGTCTGGAAGGGCAGATCGTCGTCGCCACGCTGGACACCATCGCCACCCAACTTGGCGGCAACGGTTTCGGCCATGGTTATTTCGACTTGGTGGTTACCGACGAATGCCACCGTTCCATCTACAACACACACCGGGCCACGCTCGGGCATTTCGACGCCATCCACATCGGCCTGACCGCCACCCCGAATCCCGGTGAACTGCACTTTATCAGCGAACAGGAACGCCGTCTGGTCCGCAACACCTACATTTTTTTCGACTGCTGGGACGCGGCCAGGAAAGAAGGCCGCCCCACCTATGAATACGGCATCCAGCGCGGCATCAACGACGGCCATCTGGCCAAATACCGAATCTACCATGCTGAAAGCGTGCTGACTTTTGAGGGGGCCGAGTGGGAGGGCGAGGAGATCAAGCCCGGGGCCTGGGGCCGCGACGTGGAATCCGAGGACCGGCTCAAGACCATCATTCAGGAGTACTACGCTGCTGACGCCGAACGGGCCAAGGTCAGGCCGCGCAAGACCATTCTCTTTGCTGTATCGGAAAAGCAGGCGTCGATCCTTGTGCGCCTTTTCAACAAGCTGCTTTCAGACGAAGACTGTCTGCGCATCGCGGGGCAGACCAAACGGGCGCCCTCCGAGGTGCGGCAGGGTTTCGCCAAGAAAATCACATGCTACACCAACAACGGGAACCCCAAGCCGGTCATCGACGAGTTCAAATACGACCCGCTGCCGCTGATCGCCGTATCCGTGGACATGCTCGACACCGGATACGACCAGAAGGACATTGAAAACCTGATCATGCTGCGGCCGACCCAGTCGTCTATCAAATACGCCCAGATGCGCGGGCGCGGCAGCCGCCTGTGTCCGAAGATCGGCAAGGAGGAATTCATCATCTACGACTTTGTCGGCAACTCGAAGCGGTTCAACGACCCCGGCGAGCGGTACGACAAACCCAGGCTGGTCGGCGCCGCCCCTGGTTCGAGCCCGGCCGAAACCGGCGAGATCGAGGAAGGCTACCCAGAACAATCCTTTCCCTCAGGCCAAATGGCGGAGCCAGCCGAAAGGGATTTCGTGATCCCCGAAGGCTCGCTCGACGATGAAATCCGCTCCCGTGAAATCATCTTGGTCGGCCCGGAAGGGCTGGCCATGGATCGCAAGACCTACCGCGAGGAGTGGGGAAACAAGGTGGTGGAGCTCAGGCGCACCGATCCGGCGGTGGAAAAGATCTTCCGTGGCGAGGAGCTGACCGATGCCGAATGGGAGGCGCTCGCCCGCCGTCTCAACTCGCCCCGGCACTATTTCAACGAAGAGACCCTGCGCCGGGCCTTCGAGCAGCCCACCGGCTCACTCACCGATTTTATCCGCGTGGCCCTGGGGCTCGATCGTTTCCTGACCCGTGAGGAGCGTATCGAGAAGGCCTTCAACGCCTGGGTTTCGGAGCACTCCAGCAGCATCAACCCGGCCCAGGCCCAGATGCTCCGTCTGCTCAAGGCGCGGGTCATGACCGGCGAGGAGATCACCATACGCCTCTTCAGCCAGCCGCCGTTCTCCCTCTGGGGTGGGCTGACCCGAATGGAACAGCTTTTCGGCAAGGAACAGCTGCTGGAAATGGTAGATGAATTGAACATCCTGCTCGCGGCATAACAGAAATTAAGGATCCCTGATGGACAGCGGTCAACTGCAAAACACCCTCAAATCCCTTTGCAAGGTCATGTGGGACAACAACGTCACCAACCCCATCACCTATGTCACCCAGATCTCGTACCTGCTCTTCCTGAAGATGCTGGAGGAGATGGACCACGAACAGCAAGGGGCGGGCAACGGAAACTACCGTACCCTGTTCGGCACGTTCAAGGAAGGGGGCGAGGAATTCGATTTCGATCCCCTGCGCTGGAGCGTGCTCACCTCCAACCCGGACAATGAGGCCATGCTGCGCACCCTGCGCGACACCCTGCCGCTACTCTCCCACCACCCGGAGCTGTCCCAGGGGGCGCGGGCCATTTTCCGGAACGCATCCATCGTCATCCCAAACGGCGCGACCCTGCGGCGGGCGGTGGACATCATCGCGCCGATCTCATTTCTCGGCATGGACGCCGACGTCAAGGGCGACCTTTTCGAGTATCTGGCCAGCGAGCTGGGGGGACAGAAAAAGGCGGCCCAGTTCCGCACACCGCGGCACCTGATCCGCGTGATCACCCAGATGGTCGATCCCAAGATCGGCGGCACCGTCTGCGACCCGGCCTGCGGTTCCGGCGGGTTTCTGATCGCCGCCTACGAGCACATGCTGCTGGCCAACACCAGCCCGGAATTCATCCGCGAAAAGGCGTCGCCTGACGGCGCGGTGCGCAGGATCGGCATCGGCGACAAACTCAGCCGCGCCCAGTGGGATTTTCTCCAGACCGGGGCCTTTTACGGTTTCGACGGCGATCAGGACATCCTGCGCATGGCCGCCATGAACGCCATGCTCCACGGCTTCGACCGCTGCCCCATGGTGCAGCGCGACTCCATCTGCGGGGGCGAGGACAGGTGGGACGAGATCCAGTTCGACACCATCCTCGAAAATCCGCCCTTCTCCGGATCGAGGGGCGACGCCAAGCTCTCGCTGCGCATCGAAAAGGGCGATAAATACGTCCTCTTCCTGGCCCACGCCCTGCGCAGCCTGCGGCCCGGCGGAACTGCCGGCATCATCTTCCCCAACGGCATCCTTTTCGGCGACACCGGAAGCCACATCACTGTCAAGGAGCGGCTGCTGCGCGAGTTCGACCTGCAGGCGGTGGTCATCCTGCCCAAAGGGATGTTCGAACCCTACACCCCCAACCCCACCTGCTTCTTTATCTTCCGGAACAGCGGCAGAGCCACCGAGAATGTCTGGTTCTTCAAGGTGGACGGCGACGGCTCGTCTCTTTCCAAGGCGCGCAAGTTCGGCAGCCAGTACCGCAACGACTTCCCCGAATTGTTGGCCATGTGGCCGCAGCGTCAAACTGAGGACGGCCGCGCCTGGCTGGTTCCGGTGCAACGGATCATCGACAACGGCTACAATATGACCCTTTCAGGCCTTGGTCTGATCGAGGCGGAGACCATCGAGCATGCCGAACCGGAGGAGATTCTGGCCTCGGTCGCGGCCAAGGAGGAGCGGATTCTGGGGCTGATTGTCGAGATGCAGGAACTGCTGGCCGGAGGAAATGGTAAATGAACAATCTGCTGCGCGAAGTCCGGGAATTGATCCTCTCCGCCCGTAAGGCGGTGGTTCACTCCGTGGACCTCATCCAGGTCTTGACCAACTTCGAGATCGGCCGCCGCATTGTCGAGCACGAACAGGGTGGCGAGGAACGGGCGGAATACGGCAAGGCGCTACTCAAGGGACTCGCGACCAGTTTGACGGCCGAGTTCGGGCGGGGATTTTCCAAGCGGAACCTGGAATACATACGCAAGTTCTATCTCGCATATCAGGATCGCCTGATTGCGCAGATGCCGTCTGCGCAATTGCCGGCCGCCGATAATTCCCAGATGCCATCTGGCAAATTGGCGCCGCCGCAAAAAAGCCAGACGGCGTCTGGCGAACTGGCGGATACTGGGCGTTTGCCACAGATTTGGCAGACGGCATCTGCGCAATTCATATCTCCGTTCAAGCTGAGCTGGTCGCAATATGTCTTTCTGATCTCCATCGACAATCCGGACGAACGTAGCTTCTACGAGATCGAGGCGGCATCCAATGGCTGGACGCTTCCCGAACTCAAACGCCAGTTCAACTCCGGGCTCTACGAGCGGCTTGCCTTGAGCCGCGACCAGGAGAGCGTTCGCAGGCTGGCTGCCGAAGGACAGATCATCTCAAGGCCCGAAGACCTGCTCAAGGAACCGTATGTGCTGGAATTCCTCGGGCTGGACGAGAAGGTCAGGTACTCCGAATGCGACATCGAAACAGCCATCATCGACAAACTGGAACACTTTCTGCTGGAGCTGGGCAAGGGCTTCCTGTTCGAGGCCCGGCAAAAGCGCTTCACCTTCGACGAGGAGCATTTTTTTGTCGATCTGGTCTTCTATAACCGCCTGCTGCGCTGTTATGTGTTGATCGATCTGAAAATCGGCAAGCTGACCCACCAGCACCTGGGCCAGATGCAGATGTATGTCAACTACTTCGACCGCCTCGTCAAACTCGACGACGAACACCCTACCGTGGGCATGATCCTCTGCCGGAAGAAGAATGACGCCCTGGTGGAGATTACCCTGCCCAAGGACGCCAACATCCATGCCAAGGAGTATCAGCTCTACCTGCCGGACAAGGAGCTGCTGCGGCAAAAACTGCTGGAGTGGGGTAAAGAGGCGGAGAGAATAGGGGCAGGGGGTGGCGAATGAGGGAGTGGCCCACAGTTCCAATTCGCTCTGTTGTTGAGGATAAAGAAATGTGGAATCCTCGAAAGGAGAGCAGAACGTATGTCCAGTACCTTGAAATATCTGGAGTTGATAATTTGCTGGGAGAAGTGATTCGGACAAAAGAAATTTCGACATTGAACCCACCGAGCCGCGCAAAACGACTGATTCGAACCGGGGATGTAGTTTTTGGTACGACTAGACCTTACCTCAAAAACATAGCTGTAATTCACAAGGAGCTTGATAAACAAGTTTGTTCCACGGGATTTTGTGTTCTTCGACCGCAGCCCAGCAACGTACTGACGGAATGGCTTTTTGCGATTTGTCGCAGTGATTTGGTGGTTGATCAGATTATTCCCGGACAAGAAAAACATGCGTACCCTGCTGTAAGCGATGACGCTATTCTTGGTTCGATGATACCTCTGCCTGAGATCGACGAACAACGCCGGATCGTGGCGCGGATCGCAGAACTGAGCAGCCGCGCCGAAGAAGTCAGGAAGCTGCGGCAGGAGGCAGTGGAAAAGGTCAAAGGGCTTTTCCAGACCGACCTGGAACGGATTTTCCAGCCTATCGAAACTGATGACTGGACCGAATATGATGCCCGCGAGGTATTCGATATCGTCAAAGGCCAGGTAGACCCGCGTGAAGAGCCATACGCCTCCATGCCGCATGTCGCACCGGACGTCATGGAGATCGGCACAGGCAGGTTGTTCCTGGATAAGATAAAGTCAGCAAAAGAACTGGAGTTGAAAAGCGGCAAGTATCTTTTCGACGCCTCGCATGTTCTCTATTCCAAAATCCGTCCGAACCTGCGCAAGGTTGCACTCCCTGATTTCACAGGCACTTGCAGCGCGGACATGTATCCGCTCATTCCGAATACCGAGGTTGTGACAAGGGAATTCCTTGCCCTCGTGCTCCTTTCGCCGCCCTTCACAACATACGCGGTTGAAAATTCGGACCGAAACGCTATGCCCAAGGTCAACCGGCCAACCATGTTCGGGTATCGGGTCAAACTGCCCGAAAAGACGGAGCAGCATGAAATTGTCTCCAGAATCCGCACCATGCAGGACAAGGCCGAAGAAATTTTAAGGCTGCAAAACGAAGTTGACGAGGAACTGCCCAAGTTCCAATCCGCTCTGCTCGCCAAGGCCTTCAGGGGGGAGCTGTAGGCATGGCGCAGAAGGCCATCCAGATACCGCGGATCAACGATGAATGAGCGGATTTTGCAGCGCTTTTTCGATCTGGAGCCAAACGAACGACTATTTCGAGGATGTGCGGTTGGATTTCTCGATCTGGGACGGAACTGATGGACATCCTTGGATAATTCAATGCCTCTTTGGTTGGATTTATCACACTTGGTCATTGAAGGACCTCCCCAAGAGGCTTTCAGAGATAGCGATCCAAATTCCTTAACCGATTTCCCTTGACATTATGATGCGTTTCAATAAGATGCCTTTCAATTGCCCACGAGCCACAGGCCTCTGGGCCTTCAACCTTCAGCTTTGACCTTTTAACTGTCATCCATGAGCCATGAGCCATCAGCCATGAGACACACCAGCGTCAACCACCCACGCAAATACCCGCTACCCCGCTCCTGATGGGGACTTTTTTCCTGTTGGGAGCAAAAACCTATCTCCGATCCGCAGGGATCGATTTTCACCACCATACACACAGAACGATTTTAATCCCGGAATAGGCCGGTCCACATCAATGCGGACTTCCAACCCAGGAATTTCAGCATGGCAAAACACAACCGTCTGCCCAAATACAACGAACCCCTGAATCCCCTGGTCCAGGCCCTCCACGATCTTGGGGGATCGGTAGCATCGATACGGTTTCATGCAACGGTTTTGCCTTATGACTATTAAATATCAGAGACATTATGTGATAAAATACGTGCTGGTTCGTCGAAGTGGACAACGGAGATCATGAGAAACAAGATACGGCAAACAACAGTCAACAGCAGACCCCTTTTCATTCCACGATCCAAAGGAGAATGCAAATGAGCTTAATGAATGAATATATAAACAAAAAGCTGACTTCTGCTCAATTGGAAAATGAATTAACTTCTTTGGTTAAGAAATATAGTCGGCGAGTCAATAGGCCTTTGTTTATATATGCCGCTGCCATGTCAAAGGCGATTCCGGATATCGTCCTATCCATGGATGATTATTATACAATCTCTGACCACCTCAGAGATGTGGACAGTAATGGACTCGACTTCTATATCGAAACTCCCGGCGGAAGTGGCGAAGCTGCTGAGGAAATCGTCAGGTTTCTAAGGCGCAAGTTTGAGACTGTGAATTTCGTCGTCTCGGGAGAAGCCAAGAGTGCCGGAACCATTATGGTCTTGTCTGGCGATGACATTCTAATGACAGAAAGCGGAAGCCTTGGTCCTATCGACGCCCAAGTAAAAATAGGAAGAAGCACTATCTCAGCATATGACTACGAAGAGTGGGTAAGAGAAAAGAGGGACGAGGCAGACAATATCGGCAAACTGAACCCTTTTGATGCAACAATGGTAGCTCAAATAAGCCCGGGGGAATTAAAACTGGTGCACCATTCCTTGAGTATGGCCAAAGATCTTGTTGTGAGCTGGCTACCAAAACATAAATTCAAAAACTGGGATCAAACCGCGACCAGAAAACTCCCGGTCACCCCTGAAATGAAAGAACAAAGAGCCCAGGAGATTGCCGCTGAATTGACAAATCACAGCAAATGGAGAAGCCACGGCCGTTCAATCAAGATTGATGACCTACAAAGCATAGGCTTAGAAATTGTAAGGTTAGATGATGATCCAGATCTTTCCGATATTATTTACAGAATTCAGGTTGTGATTCGATTCCTCTTTACCGATACCGATATGTATAAGATGTTTGTATCGGAACAGGCTAAGATGTTCAAACGAGCCGTAAGAACACAAGCCTTATTAAAGAAAGCTGTCCCGCAGCAAGTGAATAGCATGGAAATTGGAGTTAAATGTGAAAAATGCGGCAAAAAGCATCAATTATATGCCAAATTTACTCCAGACCCCAAAATTGACAAAGAATCAAAGAAAAAGGGGTTGCAGCCGTTTCCAAAAGATAATAAATTGATATGCAAATGTGGATTTGAGCATAACTTGCTTGGTATTAGGAATGAAATCGAGGCAAAGGCTGGGCGAAAAATGATTCCATAGCAAGATGAGAATAGAGGAAAAGGAGAAAAAAATGCCAGAAGCTGATTTAAGTGAGGAAAGGATGTTTATGTCCTTTCTGGGACGGACAAGGGCTGGGGAGTTCGCACCGATCCAAGAAACCTCTTTGCTCTATTTGAGAATGAATGAACAAACAGAACGCATTGAGGATGTTGAGGAAGAATATTTTTATTGCATAAGCTGAGCAGGGCAGATGTTTATTTTTTCCCTCCCGACCGGACCCTTGTGGTCCTGTCGGGAGGGAAAGCCTTAAACGTAGATCCCCCGTATCATGATGTGGTGCAAGACACCGGGCGCGTCCAAGCGAGATTGTTTTGGCATGTCTGAGCATTAACATAAAGCTCAGCATTGTGGCAACTTGCTTCTTAACCACCTCCCTTGTCGCTCTGATACCTACCGGAGAGCGTTGGGAAGCGTCGGAGATAGGATGTGGCGAGTCAGATCAAGAGACGGGAAGGGAAATCGTGCTTGACATCGGCGACGCGGCCATATATGATGCACTATATTATGTGCGATGGAGTTTGGCATAGGTCGTCAAGCCGATGAAGGCCGGGAAAAAAGTTATGTCGAAAACCAAGGAGACAGAGTTGTCAAGTAAGATAAAGGAGTTACGATCAAAGCTTGGCCTGACGCAGGAGCAGTTCGCCGCGAAGGTTGGCGTGACCTTCTCCACGGTCAACCGCTGGGAGAACGGCAAAGGCAAACCATCGCCTTTGGCCATGAGACAGATTGAAGAACTTATAGAAAAGACGGCGGGGAGCGCATAAGGTGTCAGAATTGCGGAAATACTTACATGAGTTAGATTCAAGGCTTGCAGGCATTGCAAATCATCTATGGGAGATTTCGCATCCTATACATGAACGTCAGAATAGACCGGGCAATCAAACGCAAAATGGCCACATTCACGTGCGAAAGGTTGAAGAAAACATTTGGCGGTTGTTGAATTGTCCATCAACCAATGGGAAACCAAATAACCTATCTGTCTTTGGTCACCATCCTTTCCCTTTATTTGTTCTGTCAGCCTCAGTGTGTTGTCACGATTTTGATAAAGCGACCAATGATAAAGGTTTCAAACATGGTGAAGGATCGGCCTATTTCATTAAACAAGTGTCCGCGCATCTAAATCTTGATAGGGTTGCTCGTTCCGCTATTCAGAAAGTAATTTCCCTTCATGATATCAAAGATCAAGCCATATTTAAGCAGTCATTGAACAACCTATCGGTCCGAGAGGTTGGGCCAGGGTGCGTTTACGACCTTCGCCTTATCGCGGTGCTTCTGAAAGCGGGGGATACTTTGCATCACGATGCTTCTCGGATATTGGATATTCAACTTGTCGATCCTGCTACTCTCGATAATCAAGAGCGGCTCAAATTCCTGTCTCGGCAAGCCATTAATGGCTGGAAAGTAAATGGTACCCGTATCGAAATAAGAGCAGAGCCCGAGACTCAAGGTCAGACCGAGGCAGTCGAGACTTCTTTCCACTATATGAGGGCAGTTGAATGGCCTTGCATCGAAAATGATTTGATGAATAGAAATTTTCCTTATGAACTCATCCTTGAGGGACTTGCATCGCGGAATCTATCATCGGGTAATAGCAATATGGAAAGCAACGAACTCTCGCATGATATGTCCGCATCGATAAAAGTCAGAAAAGGTCCACCCTATCACTCAACCAAGTCGTCAAACGGACACAAAGAAATCAGGCGTCCAGCAAATACACCTATGCCAGTGGTTAAATGCCAAGCAGCGGAAACACAAGAACCAATGTTAGGCATTGGAGCCATCCCCTCAAGATCGAGGACACCAACGCATTGGGGACACATGTGGTTATTTTGGTCTGACAAGATAACTCCGCGTGAGTACCGGGGATACTATCCATTAATAGACTTGATGCCGGAATCTTGGCCGTTGGAGCGCTGGAAAGAGTATTTGTTTCATGAATCCGTTCCGGGCGCGGTGTTTCGAGATCTGGATGCCTCACTTTGTGAGAAAGAGCAAACAGGGGTATGTTTGAACAAGCCATGGGCAATTAGCCCAACGTTACTATATAAGATATCCCTTCGTCTATTTCTTCCGACTGGTGCAAACTTTATCCAGGAGGGCCGTTACTCTTTCTGTACAAGTAATCCTGGATGGAACAATTGTGCATCATGGGCTATAAGGATTGCCAACGCCATAATGGACAACGATGCGTTTCTTCCACTACCACAGGCGACCCTTATGAAGATGGTAATAGCTGTTTTGTGGGACACAAATTCCTCACCACCTATGACCAATGGAGACTCGTTGTGATTACAATAACCTCCTTCACGCTTTCACGCTCTTCGGGTTTTGCCCTTGGCAGTGACACCCATCCAAGGGCTGTTCTAGTGTTTCCTGGCACAGGGGATATTCTTTTTCACGAGGGAACACATGGCACTCTTGATGGTGTGGCGATACGAGGAATATCTGTCAGTGATTTCTGGTTAGATCGCGAGAACGCAGAACTGCTAATAGGCCTTAACTTCAAACGTGGGTCTAAGGTAGAACATCATGTTATCGGACGAGTTGAGGATGAGGACTCCGCGCAAGCCTGGGTAAATCGTGTCAATGCTCTTTACGAGAACAAAGCTCACAGCGTCCCGGACGCAGATTATCTTAGGAAATCTCCAATAGTTCATGACATTAAGGCGACCAAAGTTCACCGTGTTTTGCCGGGGGATTATCTGCTAAGTATTGAGGGCTATCCTGCGCCAGTATTCAAACCACGATGGCAGGAATATTATGTAGAGCGAACAATATTTCATCTTTGCCAAATCCCTGAAATAGGAATATCCCCCGAAGATATTAGTGGCGTTAGGAGTAATGAATGGCTAACGCCTATGGAACATAGGTACCCGTATCTTTCCGAAAGGATCAATTATACGGCAAATGATTTCGCGAATCGGGTTACGCAACCGCTTGAACTAATGTTTAAAAGAGGTCCTCGTGAAGGAAAGATCGGAATTGTTCCGTTGGCGAAAGCAGTTGATTTTGCTGTCGTCTTTATTGAAGGTTCGCCCGCTGCGAAGGCACTATCACTCTCCAATGGAGCGAAACCTTATAATACATATGATAATTGGTTAGAGTGTTTAAGAACAGCGAAGGGGCTGGGAGGAAGAGAGATCTTAATATGCACCTTTTCGGACACTTCTGTGGATTATGTGATTAATGACTCAATTTTACAAAGCAAGAATGACCTTGTTGGGAGAAAAACTACAACATCAAGTACATCAAGCCTTGGCGACTGGCTCTTGAAATTTCAGGGAATCATTGCGTGTGATGTAGGCATCGCATATCAAATTCAGCACTATGTCAGGAGGGAGACAGGAAGCGGATTCGGGATCGGTTTTTCATTAATCCCTTATGACATCCCTGTAATGGTCGGAGAAGCGTATTGCGTAGATGATAGCCTAATGGGACAACTTTGTGCAAAAGCCATGCAAGATTGTTTTGAGACTAACTGCGATGACGTTCTTGCTTCATTGGAAGAGACCAAAAGAAAAGTGTCAGCTTTAGGGATGGAGTGGCTTGCTGCAGCCTAAAACCATAGAAAGAGGTGACTCATGATTACGAACAAAAATTCTAAAGCGCTTGCGATAGCAATCGTCGCTTTGGTGGTCGGACTTGCTGCTCTAATCATTCCGTTTATACATAGAACTCCCGGTGCGCCCGACTCCCAACTAGCGGCATCAGAAGAAGAGATGCCAGGCCTTTTGCAGCGCATTGAAAAATCAGGGGAGTTGCATGCAGGCTATGGTGTTTATCCACCATACACACAGGAAAACCCCAATACGAAAGAGGTTTCTGGGTTCAGTGTGGATATCATCAATCAAATCGCTAAAGACCTCAAATGCAAGGTCGTGTGGCACAGGTTGAACTGGAACACGATGAGCGCCGATCTCAAACGCGGGGAATACGATGTCATTGCTGATCCAATCTTTCAAACCATTCCAAGGGCGAGAGAATTTGCTTTTACAGAGCCCTATGCCTATTTCCCGGACGGGATCGCTGTCGTGCGCAAAGAGGACAACCGGTTTCGCGCATTTGATGACCTAGACCAGAAGGGCGTGACTATCGCTGTTGGCCAAGGATGGGCAAGTGAAACTTTAGTTCAAAGCCGATTTGCCAAGGCTACAGTGGTACCAGTGCAAACCGCCACTGACCTACTGCAAGTCTTCAATGAGGTTGTTTCAGGGCGAGCTGACGTGGCTGTTGCAGACGCCGCAGACGCTAAGAGGTTTGTCCAAGAACACCCAAATGAAGTCAAAGCTCTTTTTCTTGATAACCCTCCCGCCTACATGCCCGCTGGATTCGCGTTGCGGCCAGACGATAGGAGAAGCGCCGAAGTCCTCACCGTCTGCTTGCGAAACTTGAAGGCAACCGGGGTTCTGGATGGGATCGCCCGCCGTTATGACTTGCCTTCCTACAATGCACTTGGAGATCGGAAATAGCCAATGCGACTATCGAGCAATAAGCAACGTGTCTCCGGGTTGCCTGATGCGGCAGAGACTTACGAGGGTGAGTACGGTTTCTGGCCTTGGGGAATGCTTCTCAGTTTCGTTACGGAGTGGATAGAGAAATATGCACCCGCTAATGCTACTGTTCTTGACTATATGTGTGGCACGGGTTACCTGCTCAACCAAGTAGCGCAACGACGCCAGGACCTGCGTTGTTTCGGTTGTTCCCTGACCCCTGAATACATTCATTACGCTAAAAAAAAGTTTACAAAGATTCGGGTTGATCTTTGTGATGCACGGGAATATCAACCCGTGACAAATCCAGACATCGTTGTCTGTACTGCTGGCCTTCACCACCTACCGTGGAACTCTCAGGAGTCGTTCTTGCAGAAAGTCGCCTCCGAATTGGAAACAGGGAAAATGTTTCTTCTGGGGGAAGAGCTGATTCGGCCATTCAGGGACGAGAAAGAGAGGCGAATGTCGGTCATAGAGATGAATACCGAAGTCATGAAATATATGACCGAGAAACAGGCACCCGCCGAGATTCTTGTTACCGCGGCAGATGTTCTTAAAGCTGATCTTGCTGGTCTTGAGTACAAAATCGACAAAGCGACCATTGAAAACATGCTTAGTTCCAATTTTAGAATTGAGGATCAGATCCGCTTTTGGCCTGAGGACAAGAAGGGATATGGGGACCATGTGTTCATATGTCAGAGGCGTTAAGGTGCAGGCCGATCCCGAGGACATGGGATGAATTACGATTGGAATTTCGGCCGATTGATGCCTTATACAGTGGCGTTCGGCAAAGGCACGTTGGTTACGCTCTCACTGACTGCACTCGTTATCGTAATTGGCACGGTTCTTGGCATCTCGATCGGCCTGACACTGCGCAAGAAACTTCCCCGGGTGGTAACCTATCCAATTGTAGACGTTCTCCGCGCCCTTCCACCGCTCGTACTTATCCTCTTCATGTACTATCTGCTGACAAGACAGGTAATTGGTGTTGCGGTTCCGGCTTTTTGGGTCTGTGTCGTTGCGATGTCTCTGAACCTTTCGGCTTTCACCTCTGACTTGGTAAGGGCTGCCATTGAAAACGTACCTAAAGATGCATTGGACGCGGGACGTGCGCTTGGGATGACGGAATCTCAGATTACTCGTCACATAGTGCTACCTCGTGTTGTCCGTGAAATCATTCCGGGAATGACAATGCTCTATATCGCTATGCTCAAAATGAGTTCCCTAGCTTCGGTGATTAACGTAAGGGAGGTTGTGAATACGGCGCAAACCATTATTGCGGATGTCTCCCGGTCTCTTGAAGCGTGGACAATCGTAGGTTTGATTTATATCGCCTTAGTTGTGCCTGCGACGTATGGTGCACGAGCGATTGAACGGTGGGCTGGCCGGGGCGAACTGGGAGAGCGGTGAACTGTCAGGAAAGAGAAATGAAGGACGTAGCGAAAACGAACCCCTTGGTAATAGTTGAAGGGCTGAAAAAGTCTTTTAAGGATCTCTGCGTTCTTGATGAAATGACATTTCGTCTTGGTGAAGGCGAGATTCTCGGAATTATTGGCCCGAGTGGAAGTGGAAAGACGACCCTCCTCCGCTGTCTCGATCTGCTTGAGACATTCGAGGATGGAGTAATCACATTCGGAGGACCATTTGGTGTTCGTGTCTGGCCTGGCGCTGAACTCGAGGTCATCAATAACTGCGATTCCGTTAACCGAATATCAGCGCCTCAGCCAAGCGTCGTGAGACGAAAGATCGGTTTCGTCTTTCAGTCTTTCAATTTGTGGGAAGACCGATCTGTTTTACAAAACCTGACCCTTGCCCCTATCGTTGTCCAAGGTCTAACTGATGGGGAAGCGGAGACCAGAGCAGAGGAATTATTGTCTCGCTTCGGACTGAAAGACAAGCTGTTGAGTAAAGTATGGCGGTTGTCTGGTGGGCAACGGCAGCGAGTGGCTATTGTCCGTGCGTTGATGATGGAACCAGCGCTGTTGCTTTGCGATGAGGTGACTTCTGCCCTTGATCCGGTTCTTGCTTATGAAGTATTGGAGATGATACGCTCGTTACGGGATGAAGGATTGACAATGATTGTCGTTACACACCACATCGAATTCGTGGCGACACTGTGCGATAGAGTCGTCTACCTCAACAATGGCAAATTCATGCAGATCGATACCCCGGAGCGCCTGTTAAAAGAGCCTGCCTCGCAAGAGATAGCGACTTTCCTCAAAATTCTACGGTTCGCTGGCTGATGGCAGCTATAAAGGGGTCTACAATTGACTCATTCTGGGATGCTGTAAAGAAGGATTATGTTTAGAGCGCTTAGAATATCCAGATGTTTGGTGTCATTTAGTGAACAGTAATCCTTTTTCCGGAAAGCGTCGCAAGGAAGTGCTCGATGCCAAGAAGTTATCCCGTGATAGAGAAAGCGATAAAGGAGGAGGTGTGCAAAAAGGACGGGGTGGCAATGGACGATGCACGATCAAGAAGGGGTATTTCTAATGAGCCGGGTAATGGGGCGATTTATCTACTGAGGTCACTCCGGGGGACAATTTGGAGGAGATCGGCAGGGAATTCAATATTATCCGATTCAGTTCGGTCAGCAGTGTTGTGGAGGGAATGAGGGGGAAGATTTCCGGGGATCGCCGATTGAGAAACCGTGTGAAGGAGATTAAAGCCGTCTTGCAGATGAGTCCAGCGTAGACTCTTTTATTTCGTCGAAAGACGCTGGTACGTTCTTCGTCTCGCCTCTACGCACTGATAATCTCTATGATCTTGGTTGTCACTTCCCTTATTTTCTCTGAGGTCAAGGCCCCGGCACGGTATAGGATGATCTTTCCCTCTGCCGTGAACAGACGATTGATAAAGGGCACGGTAAATTTGTTCTAAACTCAGAAGGGATGTTGATTTGAAAAGTTAGCCTCCCGTTGTCAGTCTAACATGATGATATTAAAGCGCTTTATATTTTACGTTGGCGACGAGACCAAAACAGCAAGGTTTCTTTTAGAAATCGGTCGGTTATGTAGTAGAACAAAACTACCCTGTGATAAAGGGGTCTGCCGTTGACTCTTGAAGGATGATGTGATGATTAGAAGGCATGTCTGCGAACTCTTAGGACCCAATAGTAGGGGCACGGTACCATGTGATGTATCGGGGGGAGGCGCTTTGAGAATGTCTTTGTGAAAGAACGGACGGGCTCTGGGTCGGGTCACATCAAGTGACTGATGCCAAAGAACACGTTCAGCCTGTGGGCAAATCGATTCCGCCGTGACGCTGTGAAGGACAACATAGCGTTGCTGCGGGACCATCTTCACCGGATCGGCCAGCCCGATGAACCGGAAAAGCTTATCGACGGAACCATCATGATCATGAGGGCCTGTTGTGCGTATCTCCAGATTGACGGGCGATCCATGGATGATGTCCTCGATATGCAGGCGTATCGCCCCGATCGCGATGCGGACTCCCCCTATTCTCTAACCTTCAATCTCTTCGACAGGGCGTTTGGGCGCGTTTTCGCGCCACGTGACATCAAATGCCTGGATTTGGCAGACCTGCACGATTTTCCCTGGCACGACTTCAAGATGTGCGGATACTGCGATTGCCGGGTTGCTCGGCTGGATAACAAAGCCGTTTCAGATCCTGAAATCGAGGAAATCGAGAATGCGATTACGGACGATATCCGCTTCGACTATTCCGAGGAGGAAGTCGAAATCCTGTTCGATCGAGACGCCGTCCCCGGCGTACGGTTGTTTATAGGATCGATATCATGTAGGATAATGAGGAAATGCATTACATCCCTGCGAATACGAGGGGTAGATGTCCCATGATGACAAGGGCGGACCGCTTTTGGGTACGGTACTCCAAATTATCACAAACCAGTTGACTCATCCTCCAAATTATCATAGACTCTATCCATGGAAAAAGGCACATACATCCCCAGGATCCTTGATTTGGATCTCCCTGAGAATCGATCCGCCTTCTTATGGGGCCCCAGGAAAACAGGGAAGACCACTTATCTGAAGAGGCATTTCCCGCAAGCCTGTTGGATCGATTTGCTGGATTACGATATGTTTTTGTCATTCAGTCGCGATCCAAAGCGGCTGCGGCGTATGCTGGACGCTCAGCAATCTCGAACCGTGGTTATCGATGAGGTGCAGAAAGTCCCTCATCTGATGGACGAAATCCACTGGCTCATCGAGAATCGGGACTATCGCTTTATCCTTTCGGGGTCGAGCGCACGGAAGTTGAGACGCGAAGAAGTCAACCTGCTGGGCGGAAGGGCGTGGCGGTTTGAACTGTATCCACTGGTATCCAGCGAACTCGGAGACTTCGACCTTGACAGGGCCCTCGTATCGGGGTTCCTTCCGCCCCACTACCTTTCTCCTGACAGCCGTATGGACCTGAAAGCCTATGTACATGACTATCTCAAGGAAGAGATCCAGGCCGAGGCCCTGACCCGGAATCTCCCGGCATTTTCTCTATTTCTCAGGTCTGCAGCCGCCACCAATGGAATGCTGCTGAACTATTCCAATGCTGCGAGGGAATCAGGTGTTTCCGTCAAGACGATCCGCGAATATTATCAGATCCTTCAGGATACGCTGGTCGGGCGATTACTGGCTCCCTGGAAAAGGGCAAAAGGAAGGAGGCTCATCGAAACCTCCAAGTTCTATTTCTTTGATACCGGCATCGTATCCGCGCTTCTGAACTATCCATCTTTGAGTCCGGGCACTCAGGAATACGGACGTGCCTTTGAACATTTTATCCTTCAGGAATGCTGGGCGTACTGTCACTACAGCCGAAAGGATTTTCCCATATCCTTCTGGAGGACCGCGAGTGGATCGGAAGTGGATCTGATTCTGGGCGATGCGGAAGTGGCGATTGAAATCAAATCGAGCCAGCATGCGGCTGAGACAAGGACTAAAGGGCTTCACCTTTTTGCGGAGGAATGGAGACCGGGGAAAAGCTTGGTTGTCTCCAGAAATCCATTTCCGGAGAAAGTCAATCCAGATATAGCTGTACTGCCTTGGCAACATTTCTGCCGGGCGTTATGGAACGGGGACATCATTTGAATAGTGTGGCATGGGGGAGTCTATAAGTTTAAAGTTGACATTAGAAAAAATGGGGACGCCAATGATTTCATGCGTTTCACTGGTGGCTCGATGTGGTAGGTTTTAACCATGCCAAGAAAAACTGGAATAGATGCACCGGGCACGATTCATCATGTGATTGTCAGAGGGATCGAACGGGGGAGGATTTTTCGATCCGATTACGATCGCAAGGATTTCTTGAATCGACTCGGGGTGTTGATTCCCGAAACGCAAACCGATTATTTTGCATGGGCACTGATTCCAAATCCATGAGGGGTCGACAAATTGTGTAAAGGGGTCTACGCTTGACTCATTCTGCGCCGCCGTAAAGAAGGATTACGTCCAGACCGCTGAGAATGGAATATCCGGATGCTTGGTACCATGCAATGAACAGGGGGAGACGGGTAGACAATTTGGAGGAGATCGGCCGGGAATTCAATATGTCCCGATTCAGTTCAGTCAGCAGTGTTGCAGAGAGGATGAGGGGGAAGATATCCGAAGATCGCCAGTTGAGAAACTGTGTCGAGGAGATCAAAATCGTCTTGCAGATAAGCCAAGCGTAGACTTGACCCTTTCACAGAGAGCTTGGGGAGAGCATGACAGACGTGGCAAAATTACTGGGGCTTACCCAACCGGCCGTCGGTTATGCTGTCGAGCGGGGAGAACTGCTAAACAAAAAGGGAAAATATGATTTGATCGGCTGATTTCTTAGATTATCCCTTGCTCTTCTGTCATAAAAACAAGAAAATCCCTTGTATTTCACTCCCCCCAATTTCATAAGCTCACACGGAGGCACAAAGAACACAAAGAGGAGAAAAAGACGCAGGTTAAAACCCAAAATAAAATTTCTTTGCGGCTTCGTGGCTTTGTGTGAGATATTTTGGTTGCGGGTATCCGCTTTAGTTTCTTATGGACATCCCGAACGTCCGAACGTCCCGTCCCTCCCCCCATTTGAACACGGCAAGGAAAGCGCACGGCTCTAAGCAAACTCATCAATGTCCCGGAAGTTGTTCACGGCCTCCTTTGCGGCAATCTCCCTTTCAAAACGCCCCCTCCAGCCGTATTTCCTTTGGGCCCGGGCGACCAGGATCTTCATCAGGGGCCTGAAGCAGTAGAGACAGATCGAGGTCCAGAGAGGGCTTTGCTTGCACATCCTTTCCGATGGTTCCCACCACCCCATGATTTTTTCGTTGTGATACCAGACTAAATACTGGAGAGTATCCGAAGAAAGGCGCCGGGTTTTTACGTTGGCCCACATGCCGTTGTAACGGGCGTAATTGTCGCGGTTGGTCACCAGGTCGTTGTCCAGGAGGTACTGGCGAATGTCGGTCTTGGGATAGGGGGTGAGAATCTGGCAATAAGCCGTATCGGCGCCGGTGGATTTAAGAAATTTGTAGTTGTCAATGATCTCCTGTTCCCCGTCGTCCGGGAATCCGAAAATCATCCCCCCCACCACCATGATGCCGTATTTATGGCACAGGGCGATCGCCTTACGCGACGCGTCCACAATATCGCCCTTCTTGGCGATCTGCAGATTTTTCGTCGAAACGTTTTCGATCCCAAGGAAAATAGATTTGAACCCGGCCCGGGACATCTTTTGGACCATCACTTCATTTCGGGCCATGGTCACGCAGTCCGCCTGGACCGCCAGGATAAGATTGCGGTAATTACGGAGGATGATAGCGTCGCACAGTTCCATGACTCGTTCTGGAATCATGACAAAATTGTCATCTGATATAAAGATCCATCGGACACGTCGATTGTAGTAAATATCGTCTATGTCTGCCAGTATCCTTTCAATGGGGAATGATCGAAAGGCCCGGCCGTACATGTGCCGGATACTGCAGAAGTTGCAGTTCCGCAGACATCCCCGGGAGGTTTCGATAACCTCCGAACTGCGGTTCATAATATGGTATCCCCGGGTAAGCCGCCTTTTATCCCGAACAGGCAGTTTCAGCGTTGCCAGGTCAAGCAACTCCCCCTTGGGGTTGTGCACAAAGCCGCTCCCGGTTCGGTAGGAGACTGACGGGATATCCTCAACATGCTCTTTGCCCTCCAGGGCATTGATCAGGCGCCGGAAGGCATCCTCGCCCTCTCCCCGGACCAGAAAATCGATGAGCTTCCCATTCTCCGATTGGCAGATTTCCGCATACATGAGAGTGGGATGGTAACCGCCGAGGACGATTTTTACTTTCGGCAGGAGTTGGCGGATCACCCTTATCAGCTTTTCACATGTGGCATATTGCCACGTCATACAGGAGAGCCCAACCACCTGGGGGCGGAAATTTAAAAGAACGCCACTCAGGTAGCTACGTATGTTGCGACGTTTGCGTATCAGATCGACAATACGAACATCATGCCCGGCTTCGAGATTGCCGGCCAGACTGGCCAGACCCAGGTTCGGCATATGGAAGGCGGACTCGTGCATGATCACGGGGGCCACATCGGGCATGGAAACCAGGAGAATTTTCATAATTCCTCTTTGTAAATTCCGAGACAGCGTTTACTGGTTTCAGGGTTCAGATGCGCTGTGGGTCGCTGCGTGTCTCTTGAAAAAATCCCAGAGGATTTCTGCAGCGTCAAAATCCTTCAGGGGATCGTCCTGGGGGAGAACCTCTGTGAAGTACCTTCCCGGCCAGTCATGGCCCCAGCGCTCGATAAGCCACAGGGAAACAGCCGCACCGTCACCACACTCCTCCCAAGATTTAACGATCACGCGGCCTTCCCTCAACCGATCCTCCCTGGCATCCCCCTCGCATCGGTTGTGTCGAACCCAGAAATCCACACAATCCGGGACCGACCAGTAGGTTCGCTGACCGCCCCTGCGCGGACTCGCACCACCATGGTAGGGGACATCGTCGTCTTCCATACCGTGCATGATCAGGACCGGGAGCGGTCTTTGGGGATCCGGGATGCGCCATTCGGGTTCTTCTTCCGAGGCCCTCCCTCCTAAGCTGGCCGCCAGGAAGGCCGCAGCGGCCAGCATGTCCGTCCTTTCTGCGGCAAACCGGTAGGCCATCATCCCGCCGTTTGAAAAACCGAGCATATAGATACGACGCTTGTCAACGTTCAACCGTCGGCAGGCATCCTCAATGGCTGCGGCGATAAAGCCCACGTCATCCACCCGGTCCTTCGCCGCCTTTCCGCAGCAGTGCCCCGCATTCCAGTGCTGTAAATAACCAAACAGGCCCATGCCGTCAGGATAGAGGACCAGAAAATCCTCGCGGTCTGCCAAACGGCTGAATCCGGAAAACTTCTCCATACCCAGGCCGGTGTCAAAGGCCCCATGAATCACTACCAGCAGGGGAAGTCGCTGTCCGCCATAAACACCGGGCGGGATATGGATCTGATAGGTCCGGTTGAACCCGTTCGCCTGTATGTCCAACGTAACCTCATAAGTTTTTGGGCCTACAATTTCACCTTGCGGCAGCCCCTTGGAACATCCCGCAACCCCCTGGCAGGCCAGCATGATGCATATAGATATTATCAGTGATTTCATTATCCTACCCCACTACTCTCAAGGCGGCCTGATGGCCGCAACCAAATACTTTAGAACGCTTCTATATTGACAGCCGTGAATACATGGTCATCGATGGCATCATGGAAGGCTTCATGGCTCCTGCGGCCGATCTTTAGGATGCTTCTCTCTCGGCCGATATCCTTCAGGGAGACCTTTTCCCATGACACGGCGAGGCTCATGCCAATGGCTTTTGCCACGGCCTCCTTGGCGCTCCATATCCTCACGGAGGCCGCCTCTTCACCCAGAGCCGATCCTTCCACCAGGTCCCTCTCCTCTTTGCTCATATAGATGTCGCGGGATCTGCAAACCCTTTCAGAAACCTCCTCCACATCGATGCCGATGGGGCGATTTGAGGCAACGGCGACGGCAAATCGGCTGTCGTGGGAGACAGAACAGAAAACGGCTCGTTGGCCTTCGATTTTAGGGCACCAGGGACGTATGCCATCGGGCGCGACGGTAGTGAAAGAGGATGCTGGGCTTATCAGATCCCCTGACAGCCCCCTGTAAAGGCTTTTGCAGCAGAGACGCGCGGCAAGATAACGGATCTTCCTTTTGGGGCTCATCCTGTGCAAGCGATGCGCCTCGTCGTCCGAAAGGGCCTTCTCAGCGAGATGATGGACGGTGTCAAGTTCGATCAGAGAGAGGGCGGTGCACCGGGTCTTCAGGGATTCCAATTCAGGGTGTTCAACTCCTCGCAAGATCCATGGAGGAGGCCTGAGTGTCCCTTTGCTCACGTCTTTCATCTCCAATCGGGCTATTTCCTCCCTCAGATCGCCGTTTTGATCATAGATCCAGATATCAAAGCACGGTGCTGCATGCGCATCCCGCTGCACAGGCTTTATCCTGCACACATAGTTTTCCCCCGGTCTTGTCGGGCTGTAAATGATGCGTCTGTCGAATCCCACCGGGAATCCCACAAACCCGCCATAGCGTTGCACCCAGGCCGAGGCCAGGTGAAAAGCGGCGTCGAGGGGGAAGGGCGACCCCAGGCGCCCTGATGGGAGGTCCTTGTTGACCCCGGCCTTCAGATTCCCAACAGCACCGTACTTAGATAGAAACAGGGGAGCTATGGCATTGTGATAGGTCGGACCAAAGGGAACCAGATCACTGTATAGACGATGCGGAGAGATCTCCATGCATATCCCTTGAAGTGCGAAAACAACATCGAGCGGGAGGGGGACCGGATTGTTTCCTTCTCCTCCGAATTGCACGGAAACATGCTCCATGACGCGCGTGATGGAGACCCTGGGAGATCGGATTCGCGTGGACAGCCGGGAACGTATCCTTCCGTCCCCGCAGACCTCTACATCATTGAAAATCTCAATCCATCGTCTTCTGTCGGCCGGTGCGGTAAGGAGAAATCTGTCAAACCGCGCATCCGTGATCAGCGAGACGTCTGCTTGGGGGAGATGAGCTTTGGTGGAGACAGCCAGCGTCTCCATGGCCTCAACCGCAGGGAGAACTGCCTGGCCCAGAAAGGCGTGATCCATAAGATAGGAATCAGTCTTTATTTCGACAGGGAGTTTTGCCTTTTCGACTACTTTGGAAAGGATCTCCATATTGCCAGGGTTCTTTCATCGATTGCTACAGGTCTGCCCGAGGCGTTGGTGGCGCAGTGTTTCGTAAATCCTTTGCAGATGATGTCAGTTGAATCGGCATGAGTGATGACGTAGTTGAACTGAATACGGACCCTTTCGAGCTTCTCGGGACGCGTTTGAATCCACATGACGTCGTCGTAGTAAAGGGGCGAGTAATATGTGATCCCCACCTCGATAATGGGATAGACCAAGCCGCCTTCTTCAATTTCACGGTAGCTGCATCCTGAATCCCGCATGAGGGATGCCCTTCCCATTTCAAAGAAGCGCAGATGGTTGGCATGGTACACGCTCTGGGAGCGATCCGTATCCCCATACAGGACTCTATAGGCACATCTGTGCCACACCAGCCCATCGGTTTTATCCTTCACATATCGGGCGTCGCTGTTGAATATTTCGGGAAGAAACGGTTTGGGCCTCATGTCATACACCCTTAAAGACGACACAGCAGTTGGTTCCGCCAAATCCAAAGGCATTGGAAAGAAAGATCTGGTAATCCATTTTTCTTACCTCATTGGGGACCACATCCACATCACTGAGTTCGGGATCGGGAATGTGATTAATGGTGGGGAGTATCCGTCCGTTGCGCATCGCCTCTATGCTCAAGGCAGCCTCTATGGCGGCCGCAGCCCCAAGGGTATGTCCGATCTGAGACTTATTGGACGATACCGGGATCCTTTTCAAATCCTTTCCAAACACGGTTCTCATGCAATCGATCTCTATTTGGTCCCCCCGGGCAGTGGATGTTCCATGGGCATTCGCATACTGGATATCTCCGGGCTGCAATCCGGCATCATCGATGGCCTCTCGGATGGAGAGGGTGATCGTCTTTTTATTGGGTCTGATAAAATGGTAAGCATCCGAATTCCAACCAATGCCCAGGACCTCGGCCCTCGGCGTCAGTCCGTAGGCATCCATCATTTCACGGGCGGCGAGAACGAGTACCCCCCCGCCCTCGGAGAGGATAAACCCTTTTCTGTCTATGCTGAATGGCCTGGAGGCCTGGGAGGGGTCGCCATAGGCGCGGTCTTCGGGAACCACCTTCAGCGTGGCATTCATGTTCTCAAACCCATGGATAATCTCGGGAAGGATGCAGGTCTCGACCCCGCCGGCCAGGACAAAGTCACAGTCTCCGTCCCGTATCATCCGGGACCCGATCCCTATGGCATGGTTCCCTGAGGCACATGCCCCCTGAGGAGAAAAGACCGGGCCTGCGAACCCCAGCAACATCCCCGCTTTCCCAGACGGGAGATTGGCGCAGAGGTTGGGGAGGAGGTAGGGGCTTACCTTCAATGGCCCCTGGTTGACATAGTTATCCATGGCAATGCGGAAGGCATCGGTTCCATTAAGCGCGGATCCGATCAGGCAGGCGGTCCTTGGGGAGGTATCCTTGTCCATCTCGAGGCCTGCGTCTTGAAGGGCCTCTTTGCAGAGTTCCATGGTCAGGATGACAAAACCGGCATTCCAGTTATACGCCTCTTTTCGGTTCACAAAGTCGAGGGACAACGGGTCCCAGTCGGGAATTTCCCCTACCACATGGCTTAAGGCGTCTACCTGGCATCTCGTGACCCTGCGAAAACCGGCCTCTCCCTTGACGGCCCGATCCCATGTCGCGGCAAAGGTCCTGCCAAGGGGCGTTGCTGCGGCATATCCGACCACATATACCCGTCTATTTTGGGGAGGTTTCATCGCGCTCCTTCATCGGATTCTCTGAAAAACAACACAGGCATTGGCCCCGCCAAAGCCGAACGAATTTTTCAACAGGAATTCCTGTTCATGGGCGCGCGACCCTTCTGCCACGCAGTCCAGCGTTATCTCCGGATCCGGCGTATAATTGATGGTGGGAAGGAGGGTGTCGCAATCCATCCCCTTTACGGCGAAAATCGATTCAATGGCGCTCGATGCGCCCATGCAATGCCCTATCTGGGACTTGTTGGCAGAGACCGGCGGAATGCGACGGCCGAAAACCGCCCTCAATGCCTCGTACTCCACCCTGTCTCCGACCCTTGTGGATGCGGCATGCGCATTGACCGCGTCGATATCATGGGGTTTTATGCCTGCGTCCGCAATGCTTTCGGAGATACATCGCGCCACGGTCTCCAGATGGGGGGCTACAAAATGGTGGGCATCGGAGGTCATTCCCCATCCGGCGATGGCTATGGTGTAGTCCATACCGTTCGACTCGGCGAACTCTTGCGTCGAGATAATGATGCTCCCTGCCCCTTCTGAAATCACAAACCCTCTTCGATCGATGGAAAAAGGCCTGCTCGCCCTCTCGGGGGGTTCAGCGACGGCACCTGGTTTGGGCCTGTACGCGCCGTTCATGGTGGCAAAGCCCGCCACAATCGGTTCCACCAGTGCAAAATCCACGGCCCCGCATATGGCGACATCCGCCCTCCCCAGCTCGAGGAGCATGGCCCCGACGATCATGGAGGTGAGACCGGTCGCACAGGCAGTGACGGTGGAGACAATGGGACCGGTCGCATGGGTCAACATGGAGACCTTGCCGCCGACCATGTTGATGCATGAATTGGGATTGGTGGAGGGCCGCGGCATCTTGCCGGATGCCATCATCCGCCTGTCGGCCTCAAGCACCGCATCCTGCCCGCCGACCGCCGAGCTAAAGGTGACCGCGACCCGGGGAGATAATTCAGGCACGATCTCGAGCCCGATCTTCACCAGAGAGCGATGCACCACCAGCATCCCGTATTTGAAAATAGGGGAGGTCCACTGGGCCAGACTGGAAGGCGATAAAAAAGGGTAGGGCGAGGCATCCAACCCATCGACCTGTCCGGCGATATGGACCGCAAACCCGTCTTTAACCGGAAAACGCGTCAGCTCGCCGATCCCGCTTTCCCCCTTCACACACCGATCCCATTGCGTCTGAAGGTCGGTCCCTAAGGGGGAAACCGCGTCGTAGCCGATAATGACTGCTCTTTTTGAATTCATTGAACAGTGCCGGGAATGCCAGGTAAAGTGGTCCGGGAGCCGGGGATGAATGCTAACCCCCTGCCTCCCGGCGCCCCTTCGGATTACCAGGGAATGAACTGATAGAGCTTTGCGAACATCTCGTAGACCTCTATCCACCCCTTCAGATGTTCCGGGGAATCCATGTAAGCCCTCTTGTTGACCATGACCCAGCTCATATGGGCCGCGCCATCCTTACAGGTGGCGCAATCCCGGGTCTGGGAGGTACAGCATCTGTGGATGGTCTTGAGGTCCGATGCCCAACGGATAAACCCGATCAACCGCCTTGGGGGAGGATCCCTGTGGTCCAGCGGTTCGCTCACAGAAGGACATTCCATCCACCCAAAGCGCCGATTCCCCATCCTCCCGCTCGTCAGGATCTGGTGATAATATTTGGAGGAAATGACGGTATCGGGATACCGGTCCAGCAGGCCGTCCATCTCGGCCCGGATGTCCTTCAACTCCTCTTCCTTCCAGGAAAAACCGTCCACATCCTCATCATTGGAAAGCAGCTGCATGTGGACCTTGAGCCCTGCATCCCGTATCTTCTGGACGATCCGTTCGCTCTTCCCGATCTGGTTGGGGGTCATGGTATAAAGATAATAGGCGTGAGGATCTCCCTCATAGCTCTTCCGTGAAATAGAAAAGGTGTCTTTACCTCTCAGAAGCCTCTCGTCCTCCTCATCCCCCCACAAGGAGATCCCCACCATCATATGGGGGAACCTGTCCCTTGGGACCCGGATGATTCCGTTAGTTGCACAAAACGTGGGCAGACGACGGTAGAAGACCTCCACCCTGTCCAGGCAGAGGGTCGGCTCGCCCCCGATCAGGATGGCCAGGTTGACGCCCCGTTCTTTTTCGCTGTCAACAAACCGCTCCCATTTCGTCAGGTCCGTTTCTTCGGACACATTGTTCTCTCCAGAAGAAAAAAAGAAACACCCCTTGCACCTGAGATTGCACCGGTTGGTCACATCATAGATGGAGCTGCGGATGTTCAACTTGGAGATTGACTTATATCTCTCATGCCATTTTGTATCCAGTAATGAACTAATGGTTTTCATCGCTATTCGTCCGTATCACTTCCAATGCGGATACCGCAACCGAAATGTCTCACACAAAGCCACGAAGCCGCAAAGAGGTTTCATTTTTGGTTGTTCACCTGGATTGTTTTCCTTTTTCATGAGACCAGGCAATAAGAGCGTCAACATCTCTTTCCTACCCAACAGATCCAGACCGTTTTGCATCAATCGTCGACAAGCCCATGCCCTGGCGGCGCCACCATATGATCGCACAGATTTTCTCCCTTTTCATAGCCCATGACCCATACGGCAAGGTACGTATCCACATAATCGAGCCATGCCCTGAAGGTCTCGGGATCGGATGCATGGCGAAACAACCTGGCCGTCACCACCGCGCTCCCTGCGGCGTAATGCCTGCAATCGTTGCAGTCTGTATCGGGCACGCAACAGGCTGCGCTTCGATCCCAGGTAAGATCGGCGCGGTACTGCCGGAAAGACCGCCCCAACCCGATGGCAGTGGAATGGTTCATCCTTGGATAGGAGCAGGAATAGAGATCGTGGAGCCCGTGTATGTGGGTGTGGGCGACCGCACTGTAAGGGGAAAAGAGGAGATTCTCCGGATAATCCGAAATAAGGGCCATCATCGTCTGTCGCGTCTCGGCAAGGGATTGAGGCGTATGACGCAGTGGACCGGTATATCCCACGGGCGATGAAAACATGTTGAGCGTCACCTTACACCCATTTCTGGCAAGGACTTCCATGACCCCGTGGGCCTGATCAATATTCTCCCTCGTAAACGTGCATACAAATACGGCCCTGGGATCATTCTGATAACGGGCGATCTGCCTCACCAGCATGTCCTTGGCCCTTCGAGTCCTCAGGCTCGTCTCATCGTCGCCCCAGACAGATATGTGTATTCGGTAACCAATCGATTCAGGGATAGGCCTCAAGCCGTTGGATGCGATGGCGCCCAGAGGTATCTCTTCAAAACAGACCTGACAAAGATCGGGCGCCAGAGAGGGTTCGGCCCCGGCAAGGACCACATAGGTAATGCCTCGAGCCTTCTCATCCTTCATGAGCTTTAGCCAGTCCGCCGGGTCCTGGTTTTCTTGGGCGAACTGTTTGGCTCCCTCGTAATAGTAGCAGCCATCACATCGAATATTACAGCGATTGGTCATGTCATACGTGGATTCCCTGAGGAAGAAATATTCCCGAACCTTCTCCCATCTCTTCTTGACCACAGGATCATCGATGATATCGGAGAACTTCCACACCGGCTTCTTTGTGCTTTCCATATACTGCGTTTGAACCTGCATTTGAGACCCCTGGCCACGAACCCTTCAGGCACGCGCCGTCATCCCTGGTTTCCCTCATCCATCCTGGCATGGATATATTCTGCGATGCGACGGATCGAGTTCAGCTTCGGGTAATCGTCTTCGTCGATGACGATTCCGTATTCATCCCTGAGCACCAGGGCAATGGTCGCAAGATCCATGCTGTCGATCCCCACCTCATCAATAAGGTCGATGTCCGGATCGAATGTCTCGGGTGTCACATCTTCCAGTTTGAGTTCGTCGATCATAATCTCTGCAATACGAACGGTTAATTTTGATATTTCATATGGATGGGCCATCTATTACCTCCATGGGTCGTGTTAAGCTGTCATAAAACGGTTGTCAATGGTTGATGGTCGAGGAGGGTTCATCGAATGAAACCCTGGAAACAAGCGGATAGACTTCCTGAACCCAACGTCTGTTCTCCTCTGCCATGGGGGATCGAAGGCTATGACGCCTCAGCGATCAGAAGACCGGTACAGGCCAGCTGACCCTTTGCCATCACACGGAATGAATAGGAGGCAGGGTTCTGGCCCCGGCAGGTGGTCACGATGGTGATGGGATCATTCGGCCGTATCATCTGCTTGAACCTCGCCTTCTTAATCTCGGAAATCCTGTACACCCCCTGCCCGAATTCCTGAAGCGTATCCAGGACCATGCCCAGCTGGGCGATGCCGGGGAGGATCGGGTCCCCTGGAAAGTGGCCTGAAAACCATGGGGAATCCGCATCCACCTCCACTTCGGCCTCGACCCGGGAGGGGTCCGGACGACGAATTTGGCGTACCGAGTACCATGGGGAGGTGATTGAGTTCAAGGCGTTGCCCGGTCCTTGCGAATCATCGAATCAGGTGCTCCCAGAGGGGCCCGACATGTCCCCTGGCATAGAGCCTGGGGATAATTCGGCCGGTCATATCTTCTCCGGCCCCTGCAACCCAGTTGCTTCTTTTGCCGGCGTGGTCCTTGACCCGCAGAAGAATCTCTTTACTGGCGACCGTGCCGGGCTCAAAAAAGACCGGCTCCATCAGGCTAAGAGATGCGGATATCTGACCCGACGCAATGGCCATACCATGAAGGGCCGTATGGGGATAGATGCGCATACCGCAGAAGAAGAAAAAAATCGCCTTTTCGAGCCTGTCAGCCCCTGTGAGGGTCTTTTCGAGCGAATGAGTATCTTCTCCAGGCCCTCCCAACAAAAAATAATGGGCCACATGCAGACCCGCATCTCTTGCCGCGTTGTGTGAGCAGACGACATGGTCGGCCCTGAAGGGCTTCCGGTATGACGCGAGCACATTATCCGCCAGAGATTCGGTGCCGAACTCCACATGGGTGAGGCCTGCATCGGCCAGCATCCGATAGTAGTCTGCCGGTGGAGACGTGGGGGCGAAAAATGCGCCCCAGGGGATGGAGACCCCTGACCTTTTAAAGGCGCGGGCGACCTCGATACTGTGCGGATAGTCGGCGTTGAACGCCGAGTCTGTGACAAAAAAATACCTGGCGCCTGTTCTCTCGATCCACAGGGCCGTATCGGCCACCTCTTTGGGAGGAATCAGCCTCAGCTTCTTCCCTTCAATGTGGGGATATGTACAATAAATACACTTGAAATTGCAACCCCTCTTTGTCTGAAGGTTGAGCATCCCCCCGTTTTTCAAATAAAAAGGGATGTGGAAACGGTCTTCATGAAGCCCCCTTGCCAGAGTCCCCTTCCATGGACCGGGCATCGCCCCGTTCGAACCCGGCTGGATCACGCCAGGGATCCCCGAGGTCTCCTCATGGGCTGCAATGGCCTTGAGAAGAAGGGACAACCGTTCTCCTTCTCCGATAATGCCATAATCGGCCCCGAGCGCCTCCATGATTTCCCGCGGGAACAGGGTGAATCCGCTCCCCCCCAGGATCAGCAGGGCATTGCTCTCTTTTCTGACGGTTCGTGCCAGCTCCCTGTATTCGGCCATGTAGCCTTTTGGGGCAGTGATGTCGCAATTATCGATATTTCTAAGGGAAAGTCCGACAACGTCCGGCTCAAACTCATGGATTCTCTCGACCAGAGCATCACTGTTTTCCATCTCATTCATATCCGCAAGCCTGACCTGATGCTCCGCCGACAGGGCGTTGGCCACATAATCAAGGCCCAGAGGATATACGGGATAGGGTATCTTCAACCGGTTGGCCGAGACAAGGAGTACGTTCACTGTATCACCTGACGCGGGCCGCGCCCGCACCCATTTTTATTGAATCACCTCAACCGCGCTCACCATATCCCCGAGCCCGAGGATGAGGATGCCCTTTTGCCCCAGGGGGACCGTGTCGCCTCCCCAGATGCTGCCCGGGAGTTCCCCCCTCGCGAGACATCGTACGGCCAGGACCGCGGCCACGGCCGAGGCCGAGGCAAACTCACCGGTAAGTCTTCGATAGTCGATCACAGGGCCGTCAAATCCGGCCATGGACAGAAAGAGCGCAAGCTGTTCCTCTCCTCTGCGGCGACACCCTGCGGGGATACCCGCAAACACAGCCCCATACTTCCCCCGAACCCCCTCTCCGTCCGGCAGGGCGGCCATCAGGGATGGGATGACAGAAGGATTGTTCTTCGAGGATTCATAGAACAGGGCGGCCGTTTTAAGCCCTGGGCCCGGTTCCGACCTCCTGAGGCACAACCCCCCGCCCCCGTCCGATGGCCCTGCGTCCATCCCCGCAGATCGGTCAAACAGGCGTGAAAGGCTGCCATGCCACTCGTCCGCTCCGATCAGGAGGAGCGTGCCGTCCAGATCCTTTGCCATGAGGCCTGCCACCATCAGGGCCTGTTCAAAGGAGGAATCTCCGCCCGTGGTGGTGATGTTGGGCCCCTTGGACCCAAATCGGATGGCCGCCTGGCCGGCCGGGGCATTGTGAACCGACCCCACAAAGTCGATAGGACTTGAGAACTGTTCTCCGGATCCAAACAATTTTGTCAAGAAATCGTACGTTTCCGAAAGCCCTCCCCAGCCCGTGCCGAAAAAAACCGAACCCGGCGTATCGGGCCGTTGTGAGTCGCCGTGGGCCGCTGATGCCAGGGACAAGACCAGACGGGGCAGTCGCCTGAGCCGCCTGACCTCCCTGGGGGAAAGGCCCCGGGATAAGACCGGGGCAGGGACCCTCCCCCTGCAGCTCTTTCCCCTGAACAGGGCTTCGAGCGACATGCCGGTGTCCCCGGCCCCGGTCAGACATGCGCTCCCCACCACAACAAGATGAGATGTCTCTCTCATGGGTGCGGACCGGTCGGTCGGGGCCCTGCTGCGGGTCGACCCAATGACAACCGAGGCGTTATTTCCCCCAAATCCGAAGGAGTTCGAGAGGACGGTTTTAATTGTCGCCGCCTCCAGGGGCGTCATCAGGGGTTCCAGCTTCAATTCCGGGTCAGGGAGATCGCAACCCACATTTGCCGGGACCAGGCCCTCGGAAACGGCCAGTGCGGACACAATGGCCTCCATGGCGCCTGAGGCCCCCAGGGAGTGTCCAAAGGCCCCTTTTACAGAAGACAGGAGGGGCTTTTTATCAAGGAAGAGGGCATTTAAGGCCCTTGCTTCCGAACGGTCGTTATCGACAGTGCCTGTTCCGTGCAGATTGATGTAATCGATGTCTTCGAGGGAGATATGGGCATCCTGCAAAGCGGCCTGCATCGCCTGAATGGCCCCCGCCCCATTGGGATGTGGGGCCGAGGGGTGATAGGCGTCACACGAGAGTCCAGCCCCCAGAATCTCGGCGATCGCATTGTCAGGAACGACTTCAGAGGCAGTGAGGACCAGAACGGCCGCCCCTTCCGCAACCGACATCCCCTGCCTGTATTTATCAAAGGGCCGGGCCCCTTGCGGGTCGATCAATTGAAGCGCACGGAACCCATGGTAGGTCAGCCTGCTGAGGGAATCGGCGCCCCCGGCCAGAACCGTACCGGCCCTCCCGGCTCTCAATATCTCAAGGGCGATCTTAATGGCCACTGCGCTCGACGAACAGGCGGTCGACAGGGTAATGACCGGGCCGTGACATCCCAATTCAAGGGCAATATACTCTGTTACGGAACTGGGCGAATGATAGGTGAAGGCCTCGGGATCTGCATCCCTTGCCTTCAGACATCGCTCGGTGGTCAGCATCCCTCCGGTGGTGACGCCCATGACAATGGCGTCCGGGATCTCTGTGCAGGATGCCATGGCCTCCCTTGCAGCGGTCAGGGCGAGCCGGTGGGTCCGAGGTATGCCGCCTGTTTCAGGGAACTCATGGACCTCTCCGACGGGAAGCCGGTTGTCCGGAGACACGGGAAAGAGGCTCAACGGCCTTATCCTCTTCCCGCCGTTTCTGATGACATGCCTTGCCCTGGATACGCCGCACCCGGCCGAGGTGACCAGGTCCATCCCCGTGATGTAAACCCGTACCCCCCTCAATTGCCCACACTGCTTGAATTTTTATGGATGAACCGGGCCAATGATGTCAGATTCGCAAACACCTTTTCCCCAAGCTCTTTGTTGTCAATCTTGATGCCGTAATCTTTATCAATCATCATCACCAGCTCCAGAACGTCTATGGAATCGATTCCCAATTCGCCGCCTACCAGTTGATGATCCTCGACAATATCGTCAGGACGGACATCTTCGAAATTAAGGGTATCAATAATCTTAACTTTCAGCTCGTTTATCAATGTGTCAATGGCTTCTTCCATTTTTGAATGATCCTGTGCCGGAATGTGAGCGCTTTTGTGGGTTGTCTCTTTACAGAATTGCTGAAGTGACGTAAAAGAGGTGTCAAGCTATCACCTTTTTTGTTTTCAGGTCAATCCAATTCCTGAAATCCAACGTGAATTCTGGTTGGGACGATCGATCACACCGCCAGAAATGGGCCGGGAGCGGCGACGATGCAGAATGAAAAATCAGCCACGGACGTCAGCGTTGAGGACCTGATCCCCCATCGGGGTCGAATGAAACTCATTGATGACATCATCCGGGTGGATGAAGAAACCGCCGTCACCGAATCCATCGTGAAAAAGGACTGGCCTCTTTTTGAAGGGACTTCCGTCAGCCCGCTTGTCCTGATCGAACTCACCGCCCAGACCGCCGGGGTATCCATGGGCTGGGAGGAATCGGTCCTGAAGGGGAAAGACATCGAGGGCCGTTTAGGGTGGCTGGTCGGGGTCAAAGAGGCCCGTTTTCATTTGGACAGGATCCCCGCAAACAGCAGGATTCGGGTCAGTGCCACAAAAGATTTTTGTTTTGAAAACTATTATGAAGTCGTTGGGACAGCGGAGATAGGGTCACAGGTAGTCGGGGAGGTCAGGTTGCAGATCGTGCATCCTGATTCAGATGAGCCGCCATTATAAGGGCTGAATAGCAACACTCAAAATAGGTGCGTGACGGAGTAGATAGGTATGGGCAGGAAATCCGACGAAAGGGTAGCCATCGTTACCGGAGGGAGCAGGGGCATTGGGCGGGCAATATGCGTTGAACTGGCCAGTGTGGGCTATTTCATCTTAATAAATTACAGATCCGATGAAATGGGCGCAATCGAAACGCTTCGGATGATACGAGACGCGGGCTCGGATGGAGAGGTCATGAGGTGTGACGTCTCCGATCCTGTGCAGACCAAAGAGGCGCTTGATAGTGTGATGGCCAGATTTGACCGGATCGAGGTTTTGGTGAATAATGCAGGCATCACGTCCGATGGATTGTTTGTTTTGATGTCCGAAGACGAGTGGGATTCGGTCATCGATACCAGTCTCAAGGGGTTCTATCATGTCACCCGGCCGGTCCTGGAGAAGATGATCGCCCATAAGAGGGGCTCCATTGTCTCCATCGCGTCCGTCTCAGGATTGATCGGACACCGGGGCCAAGCCAATTATTCCGCTGCCAAGGCCGGCATCATCGGCGCCAGCCGAAGCGTCGCATCTGAGGTGGCCCGCCTGGGGGTCCGGGTGAATGTGGTGGCACCGGGATTGATCCAGACGGAAATGATAAAAGATGTGCCCAAAAATATCATCAAGGAGATGATCCCCATGGCCCGCGTGGGCAGGCCCGAAGAAGTGGCCAGGGTGGTGCGGTTTCTGTGCTCGGAGGACGCCTCCTACATCACCGGCCAGGTCATTTCCGTAAACGGAGGCATGGTTTAAGTGAAGAAGGACGGAACGGGTGCCAACAGGGGTCGGAAGACAGGCCTCATCATACTTTTGTGGGTGATGGGCTTCCTGTGCATTGGATGGGCGGACACCTGGGAAGGGATCCGGGGGGCCGCCGGGACGATTCAGACGATCCGGGCGGATTTTGTTCAGGAAAAACACCTGAGCATCCTTTCCAAACCACTTATTTCCAAGGGGGTCTTCTACTATCAGGCCCCGGATTGCCTCAGATGGGAATACACATCTCCGATCCGGAGCATCCTGTTGATGCACAAAGGCAAAACCAGGCGTTATACGGATACGGGGAAAGGCCTGATCGAGGGCTCGCGCATGGACACGCAGGGGATGCAGATCGTGCTCCAGGAGATCGCTCTCTGGCTGGGGGGGCATTTTTCCGATGACCCGGCCTTTGATGCGGCCCTGAAGGAGGACCGTACCATTGTATTGACCCCCAAGGACAAGGGCTTCTCCAAAATGATCCAGCATATCGATCTAAGGCTTTCCGACAGGCCTGGGATCATAAAATCCGTCGAGATTTATGAGGACGAGAATTCCTTGACCCGGCTCTTGTTCCATAACGCCGAGATCAACACAGAGATCAGGGAGGCTGTTTTCCTGGAGATTTCATGAAGAATTGCTGCCTCCTGTCAATGATCCTGTTCCTGATGATTTCCTGCGCCGGATCTCCTGAACTGATCCCCATACGACAACCGCTGCCTCCCGATGGCGAGAGACGCTGCATGATCCCTTTCCCTGACAGGGATCGGCAGTTCGTTCATTCGATTCAGGCCTCCATGCCGGGTGGACAGGAGGCGGTTGTCATCGGCGTAACATCCATCTCCCCCAGGACCGGGGCCATAGCCTGTGTGATGATGACGGTTGAGGGTCTGGTCCTTTTCGACGCCCGATATGACGGCCGGATGGTCATCCATCGCGCCCTCCCTCCGTTCGATTCCATGGCCTTTGCCAGGGGCCTCATGGACGATATCCATCTGATATTTTTTCCACCCAAAGGGCCGATGGTGGCATCGGGCATGGCTGAGGACGGGGCATGGGTCTGCCGCTACAGGACAGAGAAGGGCGGCATGGCCGACATCGTGATCCACAAAGACCACTCCTGGGAGATCCGTCAGTATAACCACGATCTCAGGTTGATCCGGTCCGTTGCCACCGATCCGGCCGGCCCAAAAGCGGGCGGAAGGGAGGCGGCCCTGCCGGTCAGACTGAAACTTGCGGCCTTTGGCCCATCTGAATATGCCCTGACCCTGGACCTGATTGAGGTCCGGGACGTGGGTGAATGAAGCTATCATGAAAAGGGGTCGGTCTATATGAAGTTCAAATTGATCTATCCGAAATGGCCCAAACTGACTCGGCAGACGGAGTTTCATCTGCCGCCTCATGGTCCGGTTGTGTTTGCAGGCTCTCTGCCCGAGGATGTGGACGTGGATTTTGTGGACGAAAACCTGGAGCCGATCGATTTCGATGACCCGGTCGATTTTGTCGGGATCTCCATGATGCTGACCGCCCAGGTCAAACGGGGATGGGAGATCGCGGACATCTACAGGAAAAGGGGGATAAAGGTGATTTTCGGCGGCATCGCCACCATGCTCCATGCAGAGGAGACCCAGGGTCACGCCGATGCTGTTTTTCTGGGCGAGGCCGAAGGGAAAATGGAGAAGGTGCTCTCCGACTTTTATCATAACCGGCTCGAAAAGGTGTACAATTACATGGACGACAGACCGCCGACCGAGATGATCGGCCCGGCCCGGCGGGACATCCTGAAGCGGGACCTCTACAATTATCGGGGCGTACAGATGGTGGATCTGGTGCACGCATCCAGGGGGTGCCGCTTCAACTGCTACCCCTGTGCCGTCAGCTACCTCGGCGGGCGACAGTTTCGACCACGCCCGATCGACAAGGCCATAGAGGAAATGGCGGCCATCGACAACAATCGATTGTTCATCGTAGACAATTCCCTGGCCCAGAACACGGAATGGGAGATGGAGCTGTTTCGGGAGATGATACCCCTCAAGAAGAAGTGGTGCAGCCATCCCATCGAGGACGACCCCAAGGTCCTGGATCTGGCAGCCCAGGCAGGCGCATGGTATGTATACCAGACCATTTTCGATACATCCGACTATATACGGGAGAGGATCAGGCGGTACAAAGATCACGGGATTGCCGTGGAAGGGAGCATCCTTCTCGGTCTGGACACCCATACAGAGGATTTTATCAGGCGGCTCATTGATTTTTTGCTCGAGATCGATCTGGATATGGCGGAATTTACCGTGCTGGCGCCGTTTCCCCATACCAGGGCCTTTGAGGACCTCAACAGAGAAAACAGGATTTTTTCCCGTGATTGGAATGACTACACAGCGGACCGGGTCGTATTCCATCCCAAACAGATGACCCCCGAAAAGCTGCAGGAACTCTTCTATTACGGGTGGGATTCCTTTTACAGGGATGAGTCCCAGGAGTTCAAGATGTTCAAGCTGTTCCGGGCGGTCACCGAGAAAGAGGCGGCCGACCAGACCTACCGGCCCAGGAGAAGAGATCTTGCCTCACGGGCCTTTGGGAGAGAAGCGCGGTAGCAGCCTGGGATTGAGGGATTAAGGGATTGAGGATTTGGGGGATTGGGAGGTGGGAATGCGCCTTTATCAGTTGAGGCTGTCATTCAAGAGGGACCATGCCTTTTCCTTCAATTCAGAGACCGGGCATTCCCTTCCCGGTCCATCCGGTTCGATGGTCCCTGCCAGGCGGACCTCGATGGTAGTCTTTACACAGGTGTTGAAGAGAAATCGGTCCGGGGGGAAAAGCCTCTGGGTGTTCCGGATGGAGACCACCTGGATAGGGGCGTTGCACCGTTTGGCGATCTTAAAGGCCCCCTCGTTCAACCGGCCGAGCCTGCCGTCGCGGCTTCGGGTCCCCTCTGGAAAGATGAAGAAATTGCCCCCCGACGAGAGATAGTCCTTGAGGCCATTCATCCGTTCCATCATCAGGGAAACAAGCGTCCCAGAGGCGGTCGCCGGGAGATATCCGGCCGATTCGAGCACCGATCCGAATATGGGCACCTTGAAAAAGACATTTTTTACAATGGTCTTGTGCCGCTCGAACAGGGAGATCAGGAGGATCGGATCCAGGTAGGAGAGATGGTTGCACACGATGACCGAGCCCCTAATGGAAGAGATCTCACGCTGAATCCTGAAATCAAGGCCCGGGACAATGGTTCGGACAAAGAAAAAGAAACTTCGGTAATAGAGGTGGTTGATCCGCTGAAAGGCGATTTCGCGGTCCCGGGCAAAGAGGGATGCGGCGAAGTAGCATAGGAAAAAGAAGACCAGATAGCTGAAGATGTAGTATATCCAGATCACCAGGGTAATGACCACATCGGCTATGGGTTTGATATGGCTGAAAGAGAGCCGCATCCAGCCTTACTCGAACCTCTTGAGAACGATGCTGGTGTTGACGCCGCCAAAGGCAAAATTCTCCACAGAGGCGATGCGGATCGGCCATTCATAGAGCTGCATGGCGTGGCGGATCATGGCGCACCTTTCATCGACCGCCTCCAGGTTCAGGGTCGGCGCAATGATGCCCTTTTCCATCATATAGAGGGTGAGAATGGTCTCGATAACCCCACACGAGGCCATGGTATGGCCCATGTACCCCTTCAGCCCCGTGACATAGGGAACGTCGCCGTAGATGCTGTGTATGGCCCTTGCCTCTATAATATCCCCCATCTTGGTGGCCGTGGCGTGGGCGCTGACAAAATCCACCTGGTCGGGTCGGATCGCTGCATCTTGCAGCCCCAGCCGGATGACCTCGGCCACGCCCCTGGGGCTCGGCAGGATCAGATCTCCCCCGTTGTTGTTGCACCCAAACCCGATCACCTCACCCAGGATGTCCGCACCCCGCTTCCGGGCACTGTCATATGCTTCCAATATGACGGCCCCTGCGCCTTCCCCCACCACCAGACCGTCCCTTCTGACATCAAAGGGACGGGGCGTCAGGTGCGGGGTGGCATTAAAATCGGTGGAACAGGCCAGCAGGTTGTCAAAGACGGCCACCGTGGTCGTATCGTATTCATCCGCCCCGCCGCACACCATGGCGTCCTGCATCCCGAATTTGATGGCCTCATACCCAAATCCGATGGCCTGGCTGCTGGTGGCACAGGCCGTGGATGAAGCGATGACCCTGCCGGTGATTTCAAACATCTTGGTGATGTTCACCGCGGTGGTATGGACCATGGATTTGAGGTAATCGACCGCGCCGATGGATGAAAACCGTGTGGGCGATCTGCTGAAGAAATTTTCATAGATCTCCCTCTGGACCGTGGGGCTCCCGTGGGTCGACCCGAATGCGACCCCTACGCGGCCCGATGAGAGAAAGGCCTGATCCAGTCCCGCGGCCTGGATGGCCTCCTTGGCGACCTGGCAGGCATAGTATGACACAGGTCCCATAGTCTTGCGGTATTTGCGCTCAAACGCATAGGCAATCGGATAGCCCACCGTGCCATAGACCTTGGAATGGATGTAGCCTGACAGGAGGTCGTCCTCGCGCAACGGGGCAACGCCTGATTTCCCGTGCACAAGGCTGTCGATAATCTCATCCTTTTGATGGCCGATCGGCGTAATGGCAGCTGCGCCGGTTATAACCACCCTTCGCTCCATAGTAGTCCTCTTTCTTACGCGGACGGTCTGACTTCACTCAAGGCTCAGGCCCTCTTTGCGGCCATCCGCTCCACATAATCGATGATGTGACGAAGCGTTCGTATCTCCATGGCCTGCTTCTTTTCATTTTGGGTCAGCGACGAACCGAGCAGGTCCTCAATCCTGCTTAACAGATCCAGGGCATCGATGCTGTCGAACTCATATTTCTCGCCCAATGCATCGTCCAGCCCGGGATCTTCGATCTCGAACTCCTCTTTGAAGATCTTGAGGATCTCATGGTGTATCTCATCTCGCGTCATAGGATCGATCTCACTTTACTATCAACTCATTGGCGACCATCCAAGCGGTCTTGAACTTGAATCCCCGCCCATCCCTCTCTCACCAGGTTCCTTCCCTGCTCGAACCCGGTCCAAGGCAGCGGACCGGGGACCTGTGAACCATTCCACTCGGTTCAGTGACGCCGGCATCAGGAAGGACCGGCAGGTTGCGGGTCCAGAAAAGGCTCAAAGTGATACCATTCAAAGGGGCTTTGATAAAGGGCCTCTTGCAGGCGGTCTGCATATTCCTGGGCAGACCTCTCGACGGCCGCGGTCCTCTGGCTGCGGGACGAGGATCGGACATACTGGGGGCCGATGATCCTGAAATGGTAATGATGCCTCCCCCTGCGAAAGGCGAAAAAGAGGAACAGGGGGGCGCCGGAGAGCAGGGACAGGATATGGGGGGCTGCCGGCAATGGGATGGTGTGCCCCAGAAATCGCACCGGGACCGCCCGCTGGCCCCTGTTCCACAAGAGATCCCCGGTCATGGAAACAAACCCGCCCTCCCTGAGCATCTTCAACCCCTCAATCATGGCAAAGGGCGAGCCCCCGTCCCGGTCGATGCCGATGATGTGTATGCCGTCCTGTGCCAGGCCCTGTTTTTGAACGTGCTCGATCTGATCTTTCTGTTTCACGCCCATATAGAGAAGCAGGTTCATGGCAGGGTCTTTTTTCTTCAAAAGGTGGGCGGCGACCTCCCAGTTCCCCAGATGGGACATGAGAATAATGCCTCCCATCCCGATCTTGCGGGAGGCTTCAAGCTGTTGCCACCCGTCGGAGGTATAGGTCAGGTCCCTCGGCCCCTCGAGCCAGAGCCGGTCGATAAAAACATGGGAAAAGCGATGGTACTGCCGCCATGTGCACCATAGCAGAAACAATCCGCCCCTTTCAGGGAAGAGCTCCCTGTAAAAACGAACACTGCTACGAACCCTTTCAGGAGAAAAGAGGAAAAATCCGGTGGAAACGAGCCAAGCCATGAACTCGACGACCCATGCCGGCCCTGTTCTGGACAGCCTTGTGATGACCCCGTAAAACCATCTCTGCACCGGCGATGTCTCACCCCTTTTCCGAGGCCATGGCATCCCATGGCAGGAAGGCGAGCGCCCATGTCCCAGGTCCCATGTGTGCGCCCGAGGTCAGAGACAGCGGTTGGAGCATGACATCGGCAACCGGGTAACGCGTCTTGATCTCTCCCATCACCGTCTCCTCCACCCAGGACCGGTTGTCGGAATATTCGAGCATGATGCATGCCCTCGATCCCTTGTCCATGGATGCCTCGAGCTTCTGGAGGGCAAATCGGAGCTGATCGTTCCGGTCTCTGACAACCCCCACCTTCTTTGCCCCTTCGGCCAGGGGGCTGATAACCGGCTTCATGTGCAGCATATCGCCAAAAAAGGCGCTGGTCTTGGACAGTCTTCCCCCGGCCGCCAGATACTGAAGCCGGTCCAGAAAAACATATTCTTCGCATCTGGAGACCGCCTTCCTGGCAAAATCAATCACCGCATCCGGGTCATCCGTTTGGGTCGAAAACCGCGATGTCATGATAACGATCGCCCCCAGACGGCCGGAGGCCGCGGTGGTGTCAATGACCGTCAACCTTCCGTCCGGGTCATGGCGTTCCTTCCATTCCATGACCACATCATAGTTTCCCGTGTAGACAGACCCCACACAGAGATAGAGCACCCGGTCATGCTGGTTGAGAACGCTCTGGTAATGCTGATGGCGTTCAAAAACAGATGCCTGGGATGTGGACACCCTGCCGCCCTGTCTCATCCAATCATAGAGCTCGGATGGCGAAAAGAGGGTCTCGGGCAGGGACCGGTCTCCCACGGTGATATAGCTGTCAAGGAGGGTCAGGTCATGGATGCGTGAATCTTCCCGGGTGACAGAACCCGCGGCATCGGTCATGATATGGATGCATCCCGGGGTCTTCTTTTTTTTGAAAGAGGCCACCTGCATCCCCAGATTATCATCCGACCAGGCCACAATGTCCCCAATGGCCTCTATCTCCCTTCGCACGGCGTCCCTGTCGGTCGTATGGAAATGGACCTTCAGGAAATCGTCGTGGGGGATGACCAGCATGCTGTCCAGATGGCTGGACAGGCCACTGATGCCCCCCTGAGATCCGCCGGCCAGTTGAACGACCGTGTCAATGCAATAGCCCTCTTCCAGATCCTCATTAAAAGAGGGTGAAACCTTCAGCAGGTCCTTGAAGATCGTTGTCACAGGCTGAAACTGGGCGGCCCTGCCGCTGAGACCGACAAAAAATCCCTCAAAAAAAATATACATGCCAAGGGCGCCCGAGTCCACCACCCCGGCACGCCTGAGCCTGGGAAGAAGCTCCGGCGTCGATTTCACGGCGTTTTCCAGACGCGAAATGAGCTCGGCGACAAAGGGGCCATCCAATGGAACGGCATCCCTTCCCAGGGCATCCGCGATCTCGTCAAAGACCGTGAGCATGGTCCCTGGCACCGGGTCATGGACCGCCTGCCAGGCCGCGTCCCTTCCCCACCGGACGGCCTCGGGGATCGCGTCTATGGCGTCTATATGGACAAATCTCGAAAAAAACCGGGCCGCGATATTCCCTGAGTTGCCACGGGCCGACATCAACAGCCGGTGCACGGTCTCTTCCCGGCCTGTATCCAGTTGCCGCAATGGGGAGAGACTCACCACCAGATTTCGGCCTGTGTCTCCATCGGCTACAGGGAAGACGTTAATTTCATCCAGAAGCCTGGACCAAGCTGCTATCCGTTCAAAACCCAGAATAAGTGCCTGCTGAATCATGGCTGCTTCCACTTCAAAACCCCAGCGCCCTTCGAATTTCCTCCGGAATTTCTAACATCATCTCCATTTCGGGATATTTCACAGCGACCTGATCACCTCTTCCTTTGGTAAAGATCTCATCCCTTCCGACAAGCCTTATTACAAAGTCTATGACAATCTTGATTCTGGCCTCAACAATGGTTGCGGTGCAACAGAATTCATCCCTATACCGCAATGGCAGGATGTGCTTGGTCGTCGTCTTGGTAATGGGAAAAAGATAGCCCGTCCTTTCATAAAACTCCCAAAGATCAATGCCGGCCTTGCTGAACACCCCAAATCTTGCGATATCAAAATATTTGAGGTAGTTGCCGTGCCAGACAATCTGCATGGGATCTACATCATGAAAAGGAACCGTCATCCTCACTTCATGTCTGATATTGTCCTTTTGTGTCATCGCATCCGATATATAAATACCCAATACATCAAACTGTCAGGTTTCGGCAATTCTCAAGTTGCAATTGAGGTGTTCCAAATGTCCGGTTCGTAGTGTCGCCGTGAGGCGATTCCAGGTGCTAACGGCCCCGCTGCAACCCTGTACAATCCGTGCAAAAGGCACTATCAGGATTGCCTAGGTCATAGTTCGACGCCTCCAGGCAAAAAAAAAGACTGTGAAGGCATCCAATTCACCGAGGCCTGATTACAGGTAGGATGACCCCGCCAGATGGGATGATATGGACCGTGGGCCGGGGGGGGCAGATGACGCTTCCAAGGTGAAAGGCCTCCGCCACATCGCGGGCGTATCTAAAACCCATCTTCTCTCCCTGTTCTCTGGAAATATCTTCCGAGACCAGGATCGTTTTGAATCGGTGCTGGGTAGCCAGCGTCATGGCCAATGCCATGTTGAAGTCGATGGCCCCCCCTTCCATAATCAAGCGGTTCTCCTGAAAATGGTCCAGCACGCCCCCCAGGAGGTCATGGCCATGTTCTCGGTGAAACCGCTCGAAGCTCTCGACAAAGGGCACGGGGAGATCCCCCTCAAGATCGGCGCACAGGATGATGGCGCCCCCTTCACGGGTCACCATCGCAGCCGGGGCCAGGGGCTTGACGATCTGGGGACCTTCTGAATAGGGAAACGACGTAATCACGGTCAGGTCCGATTTACCGGGAAATTCCTGCGAAATGATCCCCTTGCTTATTTGAATTCCTGCAAGATGGGCATGTACGGGATGGCCGCAGACCAGATCGTGGGCCTGATCCTTTTGGTCCAGGACGGTATTGACGATGAAATCGAGGCGGGCCTCTGTCGCGATGCGCGAGACCTGCTCATAAAAGAGATTTCCCTCCATCTTTCCAAGGCCGGTCCCTTCGTGAAAGGTGTACTGGAAATGATGCTCGCGGATGGAATCGAAGTCGGCCACGCCGGGAAAGAGGATCTTTCCGCCCCCGCCGAACCCATTCATGGGGTGAGGAAAGATGGAGCCTATTCCGATTCTGAATGTTGCCTCCTGAACGGCCCGATTGATCTTGACGACCCGTCCTGTGGGTAATCGGCCTGCCGGGACCAGGTCCGGGGCGTGACAGTCGTGATTGATAAACAGATACCGGGCCGGCAGGTCGGCCCCAAAGACAGATTCCAGTTCTGTTGACGTCAACCCGCGATGGGTGCCCAAGGCGATGACAACGACGATATGGCGGTCTGGAATGCGGGCCTTTTCCAGTTCTTTAAGGACCACCCGTAGGATGATCCCCTTGGGCGAGGCCCGGGTCAGATCCTCGATCAGGATGGCAACGGTATCCGAAGGAGAAACCCTTTCCCGCAGCGGGAGAGACCCTACCGGGTGTTTCAGCGCCCTTACTGCCAGGTCCCGGACATCTGCGGTTTGAGGCAGATCCTCCAACGCTGCGAATGTCAGGAGATTCCAATCTGCAGGGAGGTCAAAGTGAATTCTGCGGCCTTTTTGGATAATAAACGGTCTAAGCATGCAAACCCTCGGACTCCTCGACCTCTGAGTCTCTGCGCCCGTCAACGGCCCTGCCATCAGACCAGGAGGTATTTTTTCCTGACTTCCTCATTCTCTCTTAATTCCTCAACACTGCTGTGATAGCGAATGACACCATTGTCTATGAGATAGCCCCGATCGCTCAGTTTCAGCGCAACTCTTTGATTTTGTTCAGCCAGGAGCACGGTTAACCCCGTTTCCTTCAACCTCAGAAGCTGTTCTTCCAGCGTGTGCACCATGATAGGCGCCAGACCTTCAGTCGGCTCGTCCAAGAGAAGAAGCTCAGGGTTGCCCATCAAGGCCCTGGCAATAGCCAGCATCTTCTGTTCACCGCCGCTGAGGACGCCGCCTCTTCGCTGCCGAATATGTTTGAGCGCGGGGAAAAAACCGTAAACCCTTTCCTTGTTCCATCCCTCACCTTCAACATATCCCTTTTCTGCAATCTCCAGATTCTCCTCGACGGTAAGGTCGGCAAAGATCCTTCGGTCATCAGGGTCATACCCTATTCCCTTGCGGGCAAGGATGTAGGGCTTTTTGCCTGCTATCTCTTCCCCCTTGAACAAAATGCTCCCTTGCCGGGGAGGCACAATACCCATAATGCTCTTGATGGTCGTGCTCTTCCCTGCTCCGTTTCTTCCCAGAAGGCATACCACCTCCCCGGCATCAACCTTCAGGGATACATCAAAGAGGATATGACTCAACCCATAGAAGGTGTGGATTCCCCTTAGCTCAAGCATTCGTCATCTCCCATATACGCCTGCCGGACCTGCTTGTTTTCTCTGACCTCGGCCGGTGTTCCTTCAATGATCGTCTTTCCCTGCTGCATGACCATAATCCGATCGGCCGTAGAGAACACCATATCGATGTCGTGTTCGCAGAAGAGGAGTGTCAGTCCCTGTTCAACGCCGAGGCGTTTTACAAGGCCCATGGTCGCCGTGGTTTCCTCCAGTGACATACCGGCCGTGGGCTCATCCAGGATGAGAAATTTCGGTTCATTGCCCAGGGCGATGGCGATTTCCAGTATCTTCTGGTCTCCCTGGGAAAGCGATCCTGCGATGGCATGAGCCTTATCCAAAAGACCAACATTTTCAAGAATATGGTTTGTTTCCTCGACTAACATATTCCGGGTGGGGCGAAAGAGATTCAGGCTCTTGTTGTGCTGTGACAATACCGCCACCTGGACATTTTCAAAGACGGTCAGCCGGGCGAAAATATTGAGCAATTGAAATGAACGGGCAATTCCCTTTTTGCAAATGACATAGGGGGGGAGGCCGACGATATCCTCTCCGTCAAACCATATTCTGCCGCTGCCGGGCTTCAGGTGTCCGGTGATGAGATTGAACAGGGTGGTTTTGCCTGCGCCATTGGGACCGATGACCGCCACAATTTTACCTTTCTCAACGGTCAGGTTAGCGCCATTCACCGCCTTGAAGTCCCCAAATGAGTGTTTCAGGTCCTCGACACGCAGCATGCTACTGCCCCCTTCCTGCCCCCGCTTCTTTCCGGTCTCTCAGCCTCTCTTGAAAATATCCCCATACACCCTGGGGCAGAAAGAAAATGAGGAGCGCCAGTATGATTCCGAGGATCAGGGTCCAGTACTCGGTTTGCATTCCAATGAACGTTCGAAAAGATAACATCAGGGCGGCCCCGATGATGGGCCCTGCAAAGGTAAACCAGCCTCCCAAAAGGCACATGATCAGGATCTCGAGCGACACCACCCAGAACAGGAGATCCGGAAATACGGACCCTTCCAGCACCACAAAAAGAACACCGGCGACCCCGGCAAAAAAACTGGCAATGATGATCCCAACCAACTGGTGCCGCTTGACAAAGACGCCGATGGCCTCGCATCGCTGGGCATTGTCGCGTGCCGCCTGAAGCGTGATGCCAAACGGGGACTTTAAGATCAAAAACAGGGTGATAATGGAAAGGACAAAGATAAGGAGGATGAAATAATAGGAGTTATGGATCCCTGATAGAATGGACGGCATGGGGATACCATGGATGCCGTCATCTCCGCCCGTAAAATCGTACCACCTGAAGGCAAGGGCCCAGAGCAGGGACCCCAAGGAGATCTGAATCATGGCAAAATAGAGTTGCCGCAATCGAATGCAGATCAACCCGATAATGAGGCCTGCCAGTGCCGCCACAAACGGAGCTGAAATGAAGCAGATCCACTTTGGAAGGTCTGTCTTTGTGATGAGCAGGGCAATGGCATAAGCGCCTACCCCATAAAAAACGCCATGATGGAATTGAAAGAGGCCTCCAAAACCGACCACCAGGTTGAGGCTCATGGCAAGGAGGGCCATCACAAGGATCGAGGCGATCAGGTACACATAAAACCGCGGCAGCAGATAGGGGAGGATAAGCAGAACAGCCAATAAGCCAGCCAGTACCGCCAGCGACTTCTTTTGAACCACTCCCTTGAACATGAGCGCCTCCATTACCAGACCGACTTCAGCAGGCCCCTGGGCCAGAATATGAGTACAATGACGACCGCGAGGTATGGAAAAATGATTGCAAATTGAGGCAGGAGCATAACGCCGAGGGAATGGGTTATACCAAAAATGAGGGCGCCAACCAAAGCGCCCCAGATATTTCCGAGCCCTCCTATGACCACGATCAGAAATGCCTCCATGATAATGGTATGATCCATTCCCAAGGTGATGCCCATGGTGGGGGCCACCAGGGCGCCGCCGAGGCCGGCAAGAAAACATCCTATCACAAATGCCGTGCAGAATACCCAGCTCACGTTGATGCCCAAAGCCCCGACCATCATCCTATCAATAGATGCCGCTTTCGAAATTTTGCCTATTTTGGTCTTGCTGACAAAAAGCCACAGGGCAAAACCAACGATAGGGCCGATGATAAGGAGGAAGAGGTTATAGGCAGGAAACGGGAGACCGAATATCATAAGGGAGCCATTGAGGATGTCGGGGGGCGTCACTGATTTGTATTCCACCCCCCAGAACAGCTTTACCATGTCGCCAAGGATCAGCATAAGGGAAAAGGTGAAGAGGAGGAGCATCAGGTGCTCTCGTTCGTAGAGATGGCAGAACAGGGCCCTTTCTGCTATGAGGCTCAGCAAGGCGACAAAAAGCGGGGCCAGAATCAAGGAGAGCCAGAATCCCGCAGCCCCGCCGACAACCGTGTTGACCGTATAGGCTGCAAAGGCGCCTATCATGTAGAGAGAGCCATGGGCGATATTGGGGACCCTGAGAACACCAAGGATAAGACTCAACCCGGCAGAGATGATAAACAGGATCATGGAACGACTCAGACCGACCAGGAGCTGCAGGGCGATCTCAGACAGACCAAAAGATGACGCAGTATCCAAGGTGCGTCCTCCTCTCTTGTCAGACTCCAAATATAAACCGAGGGTCGGGAACGATTCCGTTCCCAACCCCGGTCAACCGCATGCTATTTGGCGCCCCGCGCCTTTTTGATTTCTTCGCAGGACGGCATGCCCTCAGGGCCCGGAATGGTCTCAATACTCGAGGCGATAAAGAACGGATATTCCGCGGACGCCTTGGTCACCCCAAGAAACATGGGGAGTTCGGCCTGATGGTCGCAGGCACGCATCTTCACAGGCCCTACCGGGCTGTCAACAGTAAATCCCTCTAATGCGTCAATGAGCTTTTCGGTATCGATCTTTCCTGCCTTTTCAAAGCCCTTGATGATATACTGCGCCGTCAGATAGCCATAGAGGGCGCCCACCTTGGGAAGTCTTTTGTACGCCTGCTCGAATTCCTTGACAAATGCCTTGTTTGCAGGGGTATCCGGATAATAGAAATAGTAATTCGACGTGCCCAGGACACCTTCAGGCGCCTCCTTGCCTAAGGGGAGCAAGGTGCTCAGCTCTGTGGCGGTGTGCACAAACATGGGGATCTTCTCCGAAAAGCCGGTTGCCTTCGCCGCCTTCATGATGTTGACCATGCTGGCGCCGCCGGTTGCGAAAATGACCGCATCCGGTTTTGCAGCCATAATGGCCGTAAGGTAAGGCGTCAGTTCGGGCTCGCCCACCTTCCACCAGGACTGGCCGGTCAAGGTGACCTCCGGTTTGAGTTTTTTGAGATTTGTCCAAACGCCATCGCCGAGTGCATGGCCGTATTCATAGTCATCACCGGCAATCCAGTATTTCACGTACGGCTTTTTTGCCAGCCCGGCCGCAGCGGCCTTTCCGATCATCGCCGTATTTTCAGTGATGCCGAAAACATAGCGATGCCCTTTTTCCCCTGTTATCTTGTCACTTTTGGAAAATGTGCAAAAGAAGGGTATCTTCTCGTTTTTGACGATTTCAGCGACAGCGAGGGCAACAGAGCTGTTGATGGTGCCCACAAGAATATCCACTTCTTCTTTCATAATCAGCTCTTTTGTCACGCTGATACCGATATCCACTTTGAATTTGGTATCTCTAGTGGTAATCACGACTTTGTTTCCAAGGATTCCGCCTTTTTCGTTCACCTTATCCATCGCCAGTTTGAAGGCATCGCGCACATCATAGGTAAAGGTGGTAGCCCCGCCTGAGTAGCAATCGACGAGCCCGATTTTGATGTCCCGCGCCTGAGCATGACCAGGCATAAAAGCAAGCGTCATGACAAGAAGACATCCGAGCACGGCTGCACCTGCCACCCAAAAACCTTGTTTTGTCGCTTTCCGTTCCGTCATTGTGTTCCCTCCTTTTTTCGTGAAATTAGGTAATGATGCCCCAGGGTCACCTGCCTGCATCCGCCCCGGGAACTGAATCCTTCAATCGTCGCGCACCCGGACCGTGGCTTTCCTCGGCGTAGAAGCCTTGTCCATCCCTATACATCTTGAAAGGGATGAGGTCAACCTGAATATGTTGTTTCAGTTCCGGTATCAGAGCCCAAGATCCTCGTTGATCAGGACAACCTTCACCCTCCCTTTAGGAAAGGATTTCTGGGTTATAGTCCAGGTATTGCAGATACGATCTGGGCTTTTGCACTCCTCGCACACAGATGTTTTTGCACAAGGGACCTTTTTGTCCAACCGCATGGCGTTGGCAGGGGCGGCATATTCCTTGATTCGAACCATGGCCGCCTCCAAATCCGGGACGATTTTGTTTCTTCCCACCAGGATGAGCACATGTGTGGGACCGAAGGTAATGGCTGCCACACGGTTGCCGGTCATATCGAGGTTGACGAGTTCCCCTGTCTCGGTCACGGCGTTGGTGCCGGTGATAAAAAGATCTGTCAAGAGCGACTGTCTTCGCAGCTCCAGCGCCTCTTGAGGGGCCAGGGACTTGTTGAAGGTATCGAGGACCTCCAGATTCGGCATTTCCTTCAACGCGTTATAAAGGCCCGTTGCGATAAAGGTCATGGAGCCTCCCCAGGAGATACGACGGGCCCCCGTCTTGGGAAGGATTTTTTCGAGGACCAGATGACCTGCATCAACCGCCGTTTCTGCAATAAAAACCTCGAAATTGTTTGCTTCCAACGCCTCCTTGACCTCAGTCAGACGGAGCTGCCAGTAATGATGTATCGGATGGTCCATGGTGTTGCCTCCCGTTCCCGCTCTCGTTGCACAACAATAGGTGATTAAAATTGATTAAAAGGCTGTCTAAACTCCGAATGAGTGATTAAAAAGCTGACGCCTCAATCCGGGACAAGTGATTCGTCTGCAAACAGGTTGCCAGATCAGTATGGAGCTGATACGCGCGGATCAGCTCCAGGTCTTCAATCGAAAATCGGCCATCGCAAATCAACAATCCTCAAAGCCCCATGAATTTGGCGGCGATCCCCTTCATGATCTCGCTGGTCCCGGCAAAGATGGACAGCACCCGTGTATCTCTCCAGGCCCGTGCAATCGGATACTCCTCACAATATCCATAGCCCCCGTGGAGCTGGACGCACTGGTCGGCTACGCGCATGGCCATCTCGGAGGTCCAGTATTTGCCCATGGACACATTGACCACCACATTTTGCCCTTCCATATGATCCACGATCAGTTTGTCCACAAATGTTCGACCCAGCCGTATCTCCGTGGCCATCTCGACGATCTTGAACTGGGTGTTTTGAAATTTAGAGATGGGCCGGCCGAAGGCGCTCCTCTCTTTGCAATACTGGATGGTCATTTCCAGCATCCGTTCAGCGGCGGTGACAGCGATAATACAGCATATCAACCGCTCCTGCTGAAGTTTTTGCATGAGCATCATAAACCCGTCGCCCTTCTGCCCCAGGCGGTTGACTTGGGGGACACGGCAGTCCGTGAAAAAAAGCTCGGCCGTGTCCTGGCTATGCCACCCTACTTTCTTGATTTTCTTCCCTTTTTCAAAGCCTGGTGCGTCCTCTTCCACCAGGTAGAGATCAATGCCCTGATACGGATTTTCGACCGAAGGATCTCTGACTGCGAGGACGACCAGCCCACAGTTCAGCCCGTTGCTGATAAAGGTCTTCTGGCCATTGATAATCACCTCATCCCCTTCGTCCACGGCCGTCGTCCGGATGGCGGCCAGATCGCTGCCGGTATCGGGTTCGGTCATGGCAACGGCGGTGATCACCTCTCCGGAAATACACCCGGGGAGGTACTTCATCTTCACTCCTTCGGACCCGAACGAGGTGATATAGGGGACCACGATATCGCTATGGAGAGGTGCGGCCAATCCGGTATTTCCCGTCTTTCCCAGTTCCTCTGCCAGAATGACCGAATAGAGAAAATCAGCCCCAAGACCCCCATATTTTTCGGGCACATCCATGCATAAAAACCCCTGTTCCCCCATCTTTCGCCAGACGCTCTTGGGCACTATGCCGGCCTCTTCCCACTCGTCCACATAGGGGATGACCTCCTTTGCAAAGAACCGACGGACTGCCTCTCTGAAGATCCGGTGTTCCTCAGTATACTCTATGATGTCCATTAGATAGCGCTCCATCCGGGTTGTTTCTGGTGGCGGGTTACGAAATACTCGATGCGCGAAACGGATTTTGCATTCCCGATTTCAGAATTGCCAGTGCACTCCAATTTCAGGTCCTTGCCCCCTCCGGACACGAGGCATTTGAAACTGAAAGACTGGAAGATCGTTGCACCAATTTCCCGTCCTTAAACCTGACATCTGGCGCCTCAGGCCTTATGCCTTACAGCCACGGCATGAGCATTTCCCTCTTTGTCGTAAAAGACCAGCTCCCTCGACTCGTTCCAAAGGACCTCATCCATCATGCAATAGAAGGCCTTGATCTCGGCCGGCAGAATTTTCTGATCCCCGTTCGGCATCAGGGTGCTGATCCGCAGAGTCCCCCGGATCCCACGGAGGTCACAGTAGCTATGGACCACGACCGGAGAGCTCCCCCTGTTTTTAACATGGATTTCAAGGTTTTGATCGAAGGCCCGTGCCCCGCAGCAGGTCTTGAAGGCAAAAATCTCTTCCACGCCGGAGTTCATGATAAGGTCGATGTCGAGCATAGGACTTTTCCCGGTTTTTCTTCCGAGGGGTTCATCTCTTTCTGCAGACGCAGAAGCCTGGTCGAGGGTTTAACCAAAGACCGAACTGTGATGGTCAGCAATTATCATTTCGGAAAAATAAGCTTGTGGGAGCGGCTTTCAGCCGCGAAAAGTCGTGGAAAAATGCCACTCACACAGCATTTTGGCTCTAAGTCCACTGCATAATGATAATTGCTGTGAGATGGTTCTCAGGGATGCAAATTCCCAAGTAGTATAGTATACTGACTCAGTTTGCGCAATGGATGTTTGCTCCTCGGTGTCATCAGTGGCGGAGAGGTGATTTTCGCGCCTTTTTTGCCTAGATATGCCTTGTTAGGATGGTGGATAGGGGGAACCCCAAGAATTGGAGGGCTGTATCGGGGACGAATGGAAAGAAGAGGATTCATCAAAAGGGGCCTGCAATGGGCGGCCTCGCTGTTAGGCGCGGCACTGCTGGCCTATCCTGCACTTGCGTTTATAACCTTCAGGAAGGCCACCAAAAGGAGGATTGTCTTTCAACCAGGCGATCAGGAAGGATCTGTGAACTTCAAGGACGGAGTCTATCTCCTTCGAGAGCCGAATGAGATGTTCGCCCTCTCCGCCCGATGCACCCACTTAGGGTGCACCGTCAACTACGATCCGGTCTCCCGAAGGTTCGCATGTCCCTGCCACGGGAGCGTTTTCACCCTTGCGGGCAAACGGGTTGCAGGGCCTGCACGGCAGGATCTCTGCAAGGTCCCGCTGACAAGGACGGCCGGTGGGGATATAGAGGCTGTGCTGGAAATTGGATAGAGGTTTCGGCGTGCCATTCCCCCGCAGAATGATTACCAGGATTTCCCTTTACCTTCCCCGTCTCGGGCTCTCGGCCCTGATCCTTTGCCTTGTCTCGGGAATGATCCTGATGTTTTATTACCGCCCCATGGGGAATGTATTCCAGAATGTGGAGGAGATTACGACCCTCGTCCCCTACGGGTGGTTCTTCAGGAAACTTCATTACGGGGCCGGACAGGTGTTTGTGATCCTCATGCTCCTCCACACCCTGGATCATTTTCTTCGAAAGCGGTACAGGGGGTATGCCCTCGGGGAATGGATGTCTCTTATCACCTCTCTCGCTCTCTGCTTTTACACGTTGTTTACCGGTTTTATATTGAAGGGGGATCAGGAAGGGATATTCGCGGGACAGATCTTCATGAACATCCTCGAAACCGTCCCGTTCGCGGGGAGGACCCTTGCAGGACTTTTCATCGTTCCCGGCGAGAGTTTTTTCTTCCTCCCCTATCTCTATCACTGTTTTTTCACCCCCATCCTGATCGTTTATTTCATGAGAGGCCATATTCGCGAATGGCTTCCGGACCGGATATTTCTGCTCAGCGGGGCGATCGGGCTTTCTCTGTACGCCCTTTGGGTCGCACCGGGTATGGATATTCCGCCCGAGGCGTCCACGGACGTGGTGAAAGGCCCCTGGTTTTTTCTGGGGATTCAGACGCTCTTGAAATTTCTTCACCCCCTCCTCGCCGGCATTGTCATTCCAGGTCTTTTCATCGGATGCCTCCTTGTCCTCCCTGCCACTGGAACTCGCGTCAAGACCTTCTCCTTGAAGAGGCGCACCATGCCGGTGGGTGAAACCGGCCTTCATTTTTTGCTCATTATCTTCCTCTGTATCTACGTTCTCCTGACGGTCCGGGCCGTCATTTGGGGGCCATAACCCTTTGGGTGTGCTTGAAGGAACCGCCAGGATCGTTATCTTTGATCCATGGTGTCTATTTCGTGGTTTAAAACGTGTTTTCATGGTAAATGCTCGTTACGGAAAATTTGCGGCCCCCGCTGATAAAAGCCAGCATACGTGTCGACGTGTTGAAAGGGCCGATGCTTGAACTCCGAATGAGGGATTTTTTCGTAGAGCTTTTGTCAACCGCTAATGCACGCCTGCAGGGCCGATTGCCCAAGCAAAGCGGGCAGGCATGAACTCCGACGATTGAATCTTTGATGAAAGGTGTATGCATGACGACTGATTTTTTGACGCTGTTTGATTCAAAAGAGGACCAGGAGATTATCTCCGAAGAGGAGTTTGGTCGCATTTTAGGTCCTTTTGCCGGACCGTTTCTGTCCCTGTCGAATTACGTGGAGGAAGATCTCAACCAAGGGGGGAGCAAACTCCTCGATATGGAGTTTCTGGCCAACGTCATCAAGCATTCCTCGGATGTGGAGCATTTCTTAGACCGATACAGGGCACGGAATAACAGAAACTGGATCTATTTCCGGGAAATTACAGCCACCGCAAAAAATTTTGGGAAGGCCGCCTTTTTGTTGGAAGAGGTGAAAAAAAACTCTCATTCCGAACGTCTCTTGTCCCGAGAAAGTTCGGACTTTGTCCAAAGGGCGGAATCAGCGTCCCGTTTCTTTGTAGAGATTATTTGCCGGAGTTTCAGGGAACTGCAGGCGGAGGCACGGAGACTGAATCTGGGGGTCCCCATGGAGAGGCCACTTCGAAGTTACGGCGTCAAACTGCAAAACGAGATCATCCTTCCCCACACCATTGAAGAGACCGATGGCTCGGACAAGGCCCATATGGTAAAAAAACTGGTTCACGGCTTTTCAGACCTTGCGCAGGACGCCCTCTCTCTGGAAAGGGTGCTGCCGCCGGGGGCCGAAGATCCGGCCTCAAAATTTCCAGCAGAGGTCAATGAGGGGACGCTGAGGCGGCTGGGAACTCGCTTACACAATTTTCAATCCTGGTATGACACCCATATTGAACACACTCGAATCGTGGTTGATATTCCCGAGTTGAAGGCCCTTCGGGAGATTTTCCCCGCGCAACTGAACCTCTTCAAGATAGCGACGATTTCAGCGCACTACTTTGAAAGGCATCTCCTGGTCCCATCATCGCCGGTTGCTGAAAGGCTGCGTGACATGGTCCCGGCTTTACGTCTCGTCGATGAGTCCTTTGGTTTTAGCCTCCATTATCTCCTGCGGCTTTTTCATATGGGGAGAGGGCTTGCCGATTCCATACTGAATCGCCTTGTAGAGATCGTGACCTATGAACTCCCCACACCTCGAATAGGGTTCCACGCCCGTCCATCCACTCGCGTGGCCAAGATTGTTCAGCACTACGGCGCCGATGTGAAAATGCTTGTGGAAGACCAGGTGTTCGATGCTGGCAGCGTACTGCAGATGCTCAGTGCGGGGGGCTATATTGTGACCAAACGGCTGGGCACGGTTCGCTTTCGAGGGGACAGACAAGCCCTGAATGACCTGAAAATTCTGGCTGAGCACAACTATGGAGAGACGCAAAACGGGAAGGATACCCCTCTACCGGATGCCCTGTCCTATTTGAAGTAGAGGTGGTTTTTTTCTTAACGGACCTTGATGTTAGTGAATTTGCCCCCAATGGCTAATGGAGGAGGGCCCCTATTCTGAGGATTCGACCTTCAATCGGGTAAGGCCTTTGAACCGAACGGTCCCAAACCTCGCCGCGCATTTTCTGGACGAAATGCCTGCCGAGTCTTTCAAAACTCGTTCTTCCGGGGTCCGCAATAGCCACGAGCTGGACCCCTTCCTCCAGTGCCCGGCATATCAGCCGTTCCAGGGAATCGGCCAGGGAATCGAGAAAGCAGATATCCGCACCGATTATGACGTCGACCCCTTTCAGGTGCTTGCTTATCAGATCGTCGAATCCGATGTGCATGGTTGCCACCTCGACGTCGTTGAGCTGTGTGTGCATACGGAGGTATGGAAAGACCTCTGAATCGATGTCAACGCTCGTTACCTCGGCGCCACGGTTTTTTGCGCAGAAGATGCCTGCCAATCCCCAGCCGCACCCCAATTCCATCACGTGGGCGCCCTTGGGCAATCCCTGGCCATTTAAAAAGTCCATCAGGAGCCAACTGGAGGGCCAGAGCCTGAAGCCGTGACAAGATGCGGCATGTGTCCGTTTGAGTTCCCTGATCTTGTGGTGCCGGGGGCGGAAAGCTCGCACCCCGTATTCAAGAATCTCGTTCTTGTTGTCGAAGGACGAACCGGTACCTGTTTCTGGCTTTTCGTTCATGGATCTTTCCCTTGTTTTTCTCTCTCAGGTTGCCGATTGCGGTCGATTAACGGGAATGAGATTTTCGGCGGATGGTTGTGCCGCCCCCGCTTTTTAGTTGCCGGCTCCGTGACCGAAGCGGAGTGCTCTTTGTAGGAGAAGCCTTCTGTGTCGGCGGCGGCATACGTTCCAGCAGCGAGCTATCCGGGTACACGCAACTCAAAGGGTGCCCAAGGTATTCCTCTATGGACGGTATAAAAAAAGAATCGTCCTCGCAGGCAAAACTTACAGAAATACCCGTGGCGCCGGCTCGTCCGGTGCGTCCGATTCGGTGCACGTAATCTTCGGGTGACTGGGGCAGCGTGAAGTTAATGACGTGACTGATGCCCTCGATATGGAGTCCTCGTGCCGCCACATCTGTGGCCACCAGGACGCGAATCCTTCCGTTGCGGAAATCATCGAGGGTCTGAATACGTTTCTTTTGAGGTACGTCGCCGGAAAGGATGGCGCAGGTGATACGGTATTGTAGCAGCCGATCCGCCAGACGGATAGTTTGATCCTTCCGGTTGGTAAAGACGAGCACCCTCTGAAGGTCCTGGTGCACAATCAGGTTGTAGAGAAGGGTGAATTTCTCTTTGGCCTCGACAATATAGATCATCTGGTTGACCGAGTCTGACGCCACCTGTTCGGGTTCGATCTCCACATGCACAGGGTTCCGGGTCCACTGTTCAGACAACCGTTCCACCTCGGGCGTCAGCGTAGCGCTGAAAAACATCGTCTGCCGCCTGTCTTTGGGCGGGGTACTGCGCACGATGTTTCGTACATCGGGGATAAACCCCATATCGAGCATGCGATCGGCTTCATCGATGACGAGGATCTCTACCTCGTTCAGATGCACGCGCTTTTGTCCCAGAAAGTCAAGCAATCGACCTGGCGTGGCGATCATGATATCAACGGTTTTTTCTGCCAGGGCCCGTTTCTGCTTCTCATAATCCAGTCCCCCAAAGACCGGTTGAATCTCAATGTCGGTATACTTCCCGATATCCCGGGTATCCTTTTCGATCTGAAGCACCAGCTCCCGCGTAGGGGCCAGGATCAGCACCCGTGGCGCGCCGGGCCGACGCTGGCCCTGGATCGGTTTTGTGAGAAGCCGGGTGTAGATGTCGATCAGAAAAGCGGCGGTTTTCCCGGTTCCGGTCTGAGCCCTCCCGGTGGTATCTGAGCCGGCGAGTGCCTGAGGGAGGATTTCCGCCTGTATGGGCGTACAGTATGTAAACCCCTGGTCAGCGATGGCGTGCAGGATTTCCACCGGTAGATTCAGATCGTGAAAACGGACCTGTCCCTCAGCCGCCGGCACATCGAATTGCGACACATTCCACGACGGTTGACTGGTTTTTGTTTCTACAGGACGTTTGCGTTTAGACGGTTTGGACCTTTTTGGAGCGGTTCGACGCGGGGGTGTATCGGGCCGGGGAGGCCCGGCACTGTCTTCCGGCAGAGGAGGATCGGCTGGCTTTTCTGATTCTGTATTTTGGGATAAAAACTCTGTCAAGTGGTCATAAAACTCCATAACTAACTGTTTAATCAAATATTTTCCTTTCTCATAGCCCGGCCGTAAACTCTATTTTCAAATTCGAATAAGGCGACCAGGAGCCTATCACCCTGAGTCGCCTGATCCTGTTCAACTGGGCGTTCGTCTGTATCTTTGAACAACGCCCGTCGATTAATACCGCTGTCCGCCGCCCTGTCGGCCGCCGCCCTGCCGACCGCCGCCACCGCCTGGTCTTCCCTTCCCACGCCCTCCTCCTCCGGATCGAGGGCCGTCAGTGCGGGCGCGGGCCTGATTTACCTTAATCGCCCGTCCTTTCACCTCTTTACCATCCAGCCCATCTATAGCGGACTGTGCGCTGGAATTATCCTGCATCTCCACAAAACCAAACCCTTTGGATCTGCCGCTGTATTCATCTTTTATAACCTTGACGGTATCTACCTGCCCAAAGGAACTAAAGGCATCCTTCAAGTCTTCTTCTGTCACTTCATAAGACAAATTCCCCACGTAGATATTCATTTACTCCTCCTTTAAGTTTAGAAATCCCTTTTATGATCCGGAGGTTATCTCCGTTTCAATATGCCACGCGCTTTCTCTGATCCCGGCATTTTATACAAAAGTGTCGGGGGGTTCTGCGGGCTACACTACCTCGCCCTTCATTTGTTACTTTCAGTCAGGAATGGGAATTTGCATTCTGACCGCCTGTGAAAACAGTACGGCGGCTAAGCGCTTTCCGCGCCCTCTTCACGTGAGGACTTGTGAGGCGACCCAGGGAGGAGGAAGAACTTGGCCGAATGGTTACCACTAAAATAAAGGCAGCCTGATTAAGGTTTATTGAGATCGAACAAGATCCTTTTGAGCCCGTCTCAAAGGACCGGCGGGTCTGGAAAAGGGTGACATCTGATCATTAGCGAACATAATATATCCTTAATTAGTATAAGTCAAATTTTTTGTCAATTTCTGGAAAATTTATTTCTCGGCATGTGAGATTTCGGAACCGGTTTGCAAATACCATTGCATCCCCGACTGATATGCCCTATCATTTCTCAAGCAGCTTGACCCGAAGATCATCCCTATTCGAAAAACCTGACCTCCGTCAATGTCCACAACCATACCATCCACCGCCAGTTCTGCGACGACGTGGAGATTAGAGATATGGGACCATCATGAGATGTAAGATCCTGTTTCTGGTTGTCATCCTTTTATGGTCGCTCCTTTGTCCACCGGCCTACTCATACGACGCCCCCTCCTTAACGGCGGCCGGCCCTGTTTTCGAAACGACCACAGCCCCCCTCGATGTTGCTCAATCCGGCGGGCAGGCGATTCAAAACCGCCAGTCACTGAAGTCCGCGTCTATGGATGCGGTCCTGGACCCGTGGCAACACCATGCTGCAGAAGTGCTGGCATATCTTTTGAAAATAACGCTCGGAATTGCCGGGGACCCCAAATATCGTCATCAGTGGCGCACGCGCGGGCTCGATGAACCCCTCGATTTCCAAAATGTCGTTAAGACCATGACAGACACAAACCGCAATGCCCTTGACCTCATGGTCCTGGACCCCAATATCCTGGACCTCACCACTGTTCTCTACCATTATGACAAGCAACTCAGCCTCTACGAAGGGAATTACGGCGTGACCAGCATCTACCCGGCCTCGGAATTCATCGCCATCCGTCTCCTTCTACTCAAAAGGATCCACAGCGGAGAGAAGGTAAGACTGTCTCCCCTCGTCGCCCGGGAAGGTCTCCTCCGTAATCCTGCGGCCAGACCCACGGAACAAGACCTTCAGGCCATGAACATGACAGCCGGAGAGATCGAATTTCTGCAGGCGATTATTCAAGGCAAACCCCATCTGTTTCAGTATCTCAAATCGCCTTTTATGGTAGAGGCCCTTTACAGCGCAGGCGCGGTCTTCGAAGACGACTTTGTTAAAGAGAAAATTGCAGAGGCCAGCTTTGGCGCCTACCCCTGCCGTCATCTCCAAGGTTCGCGGGAGCGCCATGCAGTCAGACTATTTTTTCTCCCGTCCATGACCGATGAATTCGTTCATGGACGGCCGGACGACCATCGGTCGTCCAATCACTTTCAACCGACCGGCTTCTTCCTTGAAATGATCAGCAAACTGACCCGGCAAATCGAGGAGGCTGCGAAGAAGTGCATGGAAAAAGAATTTGTTTCCGGTGGAAGTGCTCGCGTCCCGATGGGAAACGCCCAGTGGGAAGCCATCTGGTCTCAGATCGGGGAAAAATATCTGAGTTTCTATGTGGCAGACCAAAGGCCTTTTGTCATCTACCCGGAAAACGCCGCCAAGGCGATCCGGGAGATCTGTCCCCAGGCCGACTTCACGGTGATCCTTCTCGGAAAGAATGTTTACAAGTCTATCTTTTTCGATCGAAAAGCGGATAGCTATCCCGCTGTCAACCGGATTTATGTGGACATCATGGACATCAAGCACTCGAGAACAGAGAATGACGCCCGTACCATAGGCTGCTTCGCCGCGAAGCGCATGGCGGAACGGATACTGGCGGAACGGATGAGCCCCTCAACGGCGAAACAGGGGTTACACAATACCCCGGTCGATCGGAGGATGCCACCATGACGGATATGCACAATCTGCAGGCCCTGGCAAGGGAACTGATCGATTCTCAGAGCACCATGGCCCTGGCCACGGCACGGAAAGAGGAGGCGTGGGCTGCCCCGGTCTATTATGTGTTTTATGAGGGAGGGTTCTACTTTTTTTCGGCCCCCGATTCGAGGCATGTTCTTGAATCCCTTGAGGGCGGTCAGGCCGCAGCAACCATCTACCCTTTTGTGTCTTCCTGGAAGGATATTCGAGGGATACAAATGACTGGCAGGATCAGGAAGGAAAGTCCCGGGCTGAAGGCGCTTCAAGCCGTCCGCGCCTATATCGTGAAATACCCCTTCACGCGAGAATTCTTCAATCCCGGCCAGGCGCTCGACCTGGAAAGCTTCGGCGACCGCTTTCGCGTGCGGTTCTACCGTTTCCAGCCCGAGCTTGTCTATTATATGGACAACCAGATCCGTTTCGGATTTCGGGAAGCGATTCACCTGTGAGCGATTCAATGAGACAAAAAAGTGGAGAAAAATGTATCTCAACCCAGGGTCCTGAGCTGAAAGGCAAACGCATTGATGCCGTGATGTTCGATCTTGACGGCACCCTGATCGATTCGATTCCAACCTATTTCAGCATGACCGCAGCCATCCTTGAAGAAGTCGGACTTCCCCAGGCGCCGCGTGAAAGAGTGGCCTGCCTGATCAAGGACGGTCTGTCCGGGTTCCACCGCCTGATACCAGAGGAAATGTCGGACAGAAAAGAGGAACTCATGGAGGCCTGTTTTCGGGCCGGAAAGGAGATTTCCGCACGTCTGGATCCGAATGCGGTTTCCCTGATTCCGGGTGTTCAGGCGCTTTTCAGGCGTTTGTCCAGAGCGGGCATCCGTATCGGCATTGTAACCGCTTCCCACGCGCATTATATCGAAAGGAAGCTACTGCCGTTAAGAAGAGCAGGAATCGACGCCCTGATCGATGCGGTCATCCTGATCGAGGACACGACAGAGAAAAAGCCTTCGCCGGAACCCGTCATGGCATGTGCCAGACGCCTGGGGGTGACCGAGGACACCTGCGTGTTTGTGGGGGACGCAGATGTCGACATCCTGGCCGGCAAGAGGGCCGGAACCTTCACTGTTGGGGTCTTGACCGGTGTCGACGACTACGAAACCCTGGCCATGCAAGGTGCGGACATGATTATCCCCGGAGTCCAGGACCTGGTTCCCCTCTTCTGAGACTCACCGAGGCCGTTTATTTAGCCTTCAACAAGAGGGCTTTGAAGCTCCGGCTATGCATCCTCTTGTTTTCAAGCCAATATTCAATCAAACATCATCAATCAACCATCACATATCCTATGGTTCCCGTAACGTGCTCCCTTTTCTCGTTTTTCCAGATCAAAATCACGGGGAGATGCGGGGAGTTCACCTTTGAGAATGGACCTCAGCGCGGCGATATGCCGGTGACCTTCACCGAGAACGGGTTCCAGCGATCGAACAGCCCGCCCGATCGTCCGGTCCAGTGAAGCCTGAAGGCTCGCACGGACCTCCTCAGGCAATGCTTCATATTGCTGTATCAGATTGCCGATCCAATTGTCGAGCTGGCCCATATCCCTTTCTATCGTCGGGTATACATATCCTTCAAGGGCCCCCGCGGACGATGCGAATTCATAGATCTCTTTGTATAGGTCCAAAAGATGCCTCTCCTGCATGGGTGTCTCAACACGTCTTGACAAAGCGCTCTATAGGACAGTAATGGTCACCATGTCGCCGTCGCTGATTCCCAGTGTTTCCTTGAGGCTGCATGGGGCGATGATTTCAAGGACACGCCTCTCGTGAGTCCGCACCTCGTCAGCGGGAAGGATAACGGCCCCCGGCAACTGGTTCACCTTTACCTTTTTCACCTGAGCTGAGCAGAAAACGGGGTCATTGGGGACGAGCTCGAAATCCGATCCCTGTAAAAACAGGTCCAGACGGCTGAGATCCTCGTCTACAATCCGGACATTGAGGGTCCCGGGAAAGGGTTTATAGCCCAGGGTGCGGCGGCACTGTTCCACGACCCAGTCCAACTGTGTGAAATAGGAGCCTTTTCCAACTCCGCTCTGAACCACGCCCCTGATGGTGGGATATTTCACTTTCTCGTACACCTTCTCCGCAGCATGAGGTTGCGTTTAAATCCATGGGAAAGGAAGGTTATAAAGTTTTTGGGCAAGCGTTCACAGGTTCCGGGTTCAAGGCTCCAGGTTGAGGGCAAAAGCCCGCCTGGACGCCCACCCTCCCAAGCCCATCGTATTGATCGAATTCCTTAAAGGCATCCATGCCTCCCTCCGCCCGTTTTGGGACGATTTTACAGAAACTGACGACCGGCGCGCGACAGTCCATTTCTACCACGAAACACCCCGGTTCCTCAACCGATTTCCCAATTTTCCTTAGAGTTATCCCCTGAAGCCTATCCAACGATATTTGAAATTGAGGAATTTATGGTAAACGGTCTTGACATTGTAGCATATTGAAAGGTAGATTGATAATATGCTACAAACAACACCTCGACCAAGACTATTGAATCAGATAGAAGCCTGTCTGCGGGCTTCGCCGGCAACTGTCCTTTTGGGCGCACGACAGGCGGGCAAGACAACTCTGGCCCACATGGTTGCGGCGAATCATAAAGACCATCACTTCTTTGACCTGGAAAGGGCAGCGGGCCGTGAGGCCCTGACGCAAACGCCGGAGCTGACCTTAGAGGACTGTTCGGGGCTGGTGGTGATTGATGAGATCCAGCGACTTCCATTTCTGTTTGAGGTGCTGCGCCCTCTCTGCGATGTTCCTGAGCGTCGGTGCGTCTACCTGCTGCTCGGAAGCGCCTCCCCTGATATTGTCCGCGGCGTCTCCGAGACGCTTGCGGGGCGGGCTCTGTTTGTGCGCATTGCGGGTTTCTCTGTAGATGAGGTCGGAGAAGAGAATCAGGACCGTTTGTGGCTGCAAGGCGGATTCCCAAGGGCCTACCTGTCCGAGACGCCTGAGGACACCTGGCGATGGCTGGAAAGCTTTGTTCAGACGTTTCTCGAAAGAGACATCCCTCAGCTTGGAATCCGGATCCCCTCCGAAGCCCTGCGTCGCTTCTGGGTGATGATGGCCCACTACCATGGCCAGATCTGGAATGCCTCGGAGTTGGGCCGTTCCCTGTCGGTAAGCCCGGCGACCGCCAACCAATACAGGGATATTTTGGCAGGGACTTTTGTGGCTCGAGTGCTGCCGCCCTGGTTCGAGAATATCGGCAAAAGGCAGATGAAATCGCCCAAGGTGTATTTGAGAGACAGCGGCCTGCTCCACTGGCTTCTTGGAATCGATTCTCTCCAGGGCTTGAGGAGCCACCCACGATACGGGGCTAGTTGGGAAGGGTATGCCCTCGAACAGGTCCTGACCCTTTCGGGGGAACGTGACAGCTATTATTGGCGAACCCAGCGGGGGGCCGAGCTGGACCTCCTGCTCATGCGCAAGGGACGTCGATACGGATTCGAATTTAAGTGTACGGATGCGCCTCGGATCACAAAATCAATGCACATCGCCCTTCAGGACCTGGGACTCGAACGAATATGGGTCGTCTATCCGGGTGCAGACCGTTACCCGATGCATGATCGTATTGAGGCCCTTCCCTTAAGGCAGATTTACCAGGCCTGTCCGGAACTCATATCAGGATAAAGGGGGCAGACGCCGATGGCGACAACAATCACGATCGGGTGAAAAGGCGCTGGATCTGCTCAGGCGCGAGCTGGAGCGGCCCGTTCCCATGAACCCATGAACGTGGAACGGCTGAGGGATGGACCAAGGCCTCCCACTCAGGTCTAACACTGCATAACCAGGCCCGTTTTGATTGACATCTCCAGTATGAAGGACTATGAGATTATGCCAGAATTCAGTCTCCACTGTCCTTTTTTCAACCAAAGAAGGAAAGAGAAATGGAAACGATCCCAAAGCGCCCATGAACCCCGATGCTCCGGATGAACGGAGGTCGGGGTTTTGTATTTTGGAAGATGTCAGAAAGGCCATCGAGGCCCACATCCGAACACGGGACCTCAAGAACGCATCTGGTGTCACCCATTATTCTTGACAACCCCCCGGCCAATTGGGTATTAAACCGACCTTAATCA